>NZ_RPRY01000112.1 GCF_003949795.1 Streptomyces sp. WAC06614 | reverse complement strand
CCCCAAACCCGTTCCTGATCACCCCCACGGAGCTGGTAGTGTTCTACCCGTCGCCGCGAGAGCGCGACCCCCGCCCCCGTAGCTCAGGGGATAGAGCAACGGCCTCCGGAGCCGTGTGCGCAGGTTCGAATCCTGCCGGGGGCACTCCAGCAAGCACAGCGCGATCAAGTCGCTGACCTGCTGAAGTGCCAAGAACAAAAGCCCGGACTCAGTCCCACTGAGTCCGGGCTTTTGTCGTTGTTACGCACTGGTCCCGTGTGAGGGGCGTGTGAGGCGTCGCCGAAGCAAGCGAAACACCGCGCGGACCTCTCGGGCACCTGCTTGGATCACGTCATGCTTCTCAGTGCATCAGATCCCTTCTACAAGTCTGGGACATTCTGGGCTGCGGGCGCCGTTGTGGCCGCCCTCCTCGTCGGCGCGGGCACCATGTGGGCCGCGCTCCGCGCCGCTAACCCGAAGCGACGCATAGAGTTCTGGATGAAGGACACCCCCCTCCTGCGCGACCACCGCACCCTGAGCGGCCACCTCGAAGTGCTCCGGAATGGCTCGACCCTGGCAGATCCCCGTTTGGTCCGGGTGCTAGTCCGCAACTCAAGTCGGCGAGACGTCGCCAGTGCAGCTTTCGACCAGGGAACACCCCTGCGGATGAATCTTGGGGTGCCGATCCTTGATGTCCTGAGCACCGAAGTGAAACCTGCTACTGCACAAGCTCCACCCTCGGCAGTGGATGGATCCGAGCTTCGAATCGGCCCCGGCCGGATCGGACGCGGGAGTCAGGTCACATACCTGCTCCTCGTCGACGGCAGGCCCACATTTTCCTGTCAGCACTCGCTGATTGATGTAACAGTTACGGAAGCCGAAGACATATATCTCACTGGCACGATGGTTCGCACGAGGTCCCGCGGAAACGTGTTCGCCCTCGGTGCGGCCGCTGTTGCCGCTATCCTGACGTCATATCTCGCTCCCCTAATCGAGGACTGGTTGAAGTAGATGCCCCGGGTGCCGAACGCGATCACTCTCATCACTCCCCCCACCCCATCGCTTTCGTGATCTTCGCATTGTTGAGTTCCTCGTGCCCGTCGATACACCCTTCATAGCGCCGGTGGATCACTTCCGGAGAATTCCCGGCTCGGCGGGCAACTTCAGCTACCGGAACACCAGCGTTCAGCCAGTTCGTGATGCAGGTATGCCTCAGGTCATACGGCCGACGAGCCAGCAGTGACATGGCTTTGTCTGGCGGGAGGGCCAGTAGCCGCGCTTCCTGCCAGACCCTCCAATAGCTGGATGTTCCGAGCACTCCCCCACGCTCGTTGGCAAAGAGCCTGCCGTCCTTGGCCGTCCCGAACTCCTTGATGTGATCGCGGAGCATCGCTACCAGGATCGGCGGTATGGGCACCGGACGGTCGGCCTTGACCTCGCGCGACTTGAGCCCCCGCCTGTCGTGGCGATGCCCGGAGTCGGTCCACTTCTTGCCGGATACCGGCCGCGTCTCTCGGAGCGTGAGGGTGCCCCACCCCTTCTCGGGCAGGTAGCAGTCCTCCTGCCTCAGCCCGACCGCCTCCGCCGGCCGCATCGCCGCGTACAGCTGGCAGCCGAAGAACGCGACCAACCTCCGTCCTCGGTTCCGGTGGATGGATCCGACGTAGGAGACGGCGGTGAGGAGCTGCGTCCCTTGGGCGGCGTTGACCAGGACCCTGGGGTCCACCACATCGTCGCTCTTGGAGACGGACCGCTTCACGCTGGCGAGCGGGTTCGCGTCCAGGTAGCCCGACTCGATCGCGTACTCCATGGCCGTGTTGAAACCGCGCCGACGCCGCTTGTAGGTCTCCCCGGCCGCCGGGGTGTCGTCCAGCTTGAAGGAGAGCCGGTACTGGACGTCCCGCAGCACCTTCGGATCTGTGAGGTCCGAGAGGGGCCGCGAGCGGTGCGAGAGCCACGTACAGGGCGCCACCAGCTCGGGCGGGGGCTCCTCGCCCTGGTGGGCCGGGACGACCGCCCAGCGCACAGCCAGCCGCACCTCTTCCGGCGTCGGAGCCTTGGCTCCGTCACCCATCATGGCGATGGCCACCGTGGCGAGGCTGTCAGCCAGCCCCTCGCGGGTCTTCGCCGCGGCCGTCCGCCACCGGACCGCCATGTACTCGCGGCTGAAGTCCCACCAGGTGGGGTCCGGCCTGGTGTTCTCCTTGGCCGCAGCCGCGCGGAGTTCGGACTCCGGCAGGCCCGATTCCACGTCGAACGGCTGGCCCTTGGTCATCGCGGCCCACAATTCCGCGCGGCGGCTCTCAGCGAGCGCCACCGTGGCGAAGGTGGCGTGCCGCACCTTCCCGGCAACGACCCAGCGCAGTTGGTACGGGGCTGATTTGCTGGAAATCTTAGTGATCTTCCAGATCCGAACATCCGTTGTCAGGGTGAGTTCGGCCGGCGGTCCCGGGTCCCCACCATCGCGGGGGCCCGGCACCTGCTTGGTCTTGCGGTTGTTCACGCGGCTTCCTCCAGGGTTGCGATCCAGCGCTCCAATTCCGATCGCCGGATTCGCACCGAGCCGTTCGGGAGCTTGATGGCCTTGGGGCCCTTCCTGCACTGCCGCCAGCGGTAGAACGTTGCGAGCGGCACGCCGATCTCTTCGACTACTTGGGGGATGGTCAGCATTTCGTCGCGGGGCTTGGCCACGGTGAGGCTCCTTCGAGAAGCAGAGAGCTGTGGGCGAGAAACACCGGAGTCACTGACAGAACCGGCAGAACCTGCCCCACACGCCCACTGACCTGCTATTTCAGCGATTTCGAGGGCCGTGACAGAACCTTTGAAAACTCTGACAGAACCTCCGGCTCCGGTCTCTAGCGAACCCAGAGGGTGAGTTCTGTCGGAGTTTCCGGAGGTTTTGTCACGGCGCTCACGAACAGCGTTCACGCAGGTCAGCGGGGCAAGGCTGGGGTTCTGTCAGTTGTGTCGGTCCGGCTGGGCTTGTGTCACTCGCCTCGGGCGAGGCGGGGGTGCGCGTCGTACTTCGGGGAGGGCGGCCGGCCTCCGCGTCCGGTGCGCGGGGGCGGGGGCTGCTGTCGCAGCCAGCCGTGTTCCTCCAGCAGGGCCAAGGCGGGGTCGAGGTCGGCCATGGCCGGGAAGTCCCCGCGGGAGAGCTGCCGGAACAGATCCCGCTTGGTGAAGCCGGTCAGCCGGGCGTCCCGGATGTGGGCGAGGACCTGGTGAGCGGCTTCCTGGGCGGGGTCCGCTCCCATGGCGTCGAACACGTGCTGGGCGTGCGCCGTGAAGTAGTCCCCAAGGCGGGCCGCGTCGGCGAGCGTGGCGGCCTCGATCGGGCGCGTCCATCCGTTGTCGGTGTGCGTCGCGAGGTGGAGCAGCCCAGCAATACGGGCGACCGCTCCGTCTCGCTTGCTGGCCCACTTCACGATGGCGGCGAGCGAGCCGCCTTTGCCGATCCGGGACTCGGTGACCTTCTGGTACGCGAGCATGACCGCGTCGGCCTCGGGCGAGAGGGTGAGCACCGCCGGGTCGGTCCAGCCGTTCATCGCCATGGCCAAGCCCCCGAGGTGGCGGGTGTAGGCCTCGGCCACATCGTCCGGGATGAGGTCCGGCGTGAGGTTCCGCCGACCGACCAGAGATTCGGGCTGCGCGTACAGGAAGCGGGCCAGGAGTCCGCGGCCGTCGGCGCCTTTGATCTGCCCGATGGACTCCAGCACTTCGGGCTGTACGGCCAGCCCCATCGTCACCGCAGGGTGTTCGATGTGCTGGGCCTCGCGGCCCTGCCGGTTGACCCGCACCATGTCCCCGGCATGGCCCTTCAGGAAGATCTCCATGTTGGGCGCTCCGCTGTAGCGGCCCGCGATGATGTCGAAGATGCCGCCCTCCGGGGAGAGGACGGAGATCCGTCCCTCCTGTTCGGTGAGGAGCGTGGCCAGGTTCTCCGGGGTCACGTCGTCCGCGACAAGCTGCGGCTTGCAGGGAACCTTGATCTCCTCGGCGGCCTGGGCGAGGGCGACGGCCTCGGCGGTGAGCTGATCCCGCATCCCTGCTTCGGCGTTCGCGGCCTTGGCCGCTGCTTTGTCGGCCGCGGCCTTGGCGAGTCGGGCGGTGGTCTCGGCCTCGGCGCGTGCCGGTCCCGAGAGTTCCACGAGCGCCTTCTCCACGGCCATGAGCGGTTCCGTCATGAGGGCGAACACTGCGCTCTTCCGGTTACCCGGGTCCAGCGCGACGGCGGTGTAAAGGTTGACCGGCTCGCGCCACCGGCCGCGCACGCAGACGGTGGCCCGTCCGCCGGCCGCCGTGGCAATGACCGCGAGGGCCAGGCATCCGGCGAGGTCGGCGGGTGTCTGGGTCTCCTCGGCTACGGCGGCCACCATCGCGGACAGCCACGGCGGGAGGGCGTCCACGGGGAAGGGGGGCAGGTCACGGCGGCCGGTGAGCGGTACCGGCTCGTCCCAGACCGGCCCGGTCAAGTCCTCGGCGGCAAGGGCGTCGAAGCCAGCCCAAAGGTCGGCGTCGGTGGGCTGTGCGGTCATGCGGCGGTCCTGCCTTCCTGCGGGTCACGGCGAAGGGCTGAAAGGACGGCCTGACGGCCGACGACCTTCAGCGCGCTACAGCCGCCGTGGGCTGCGGTGGATGCGGCGGGGCTCGGGTTGTCCGTGGGGGTCATGCCGCCACCCCGGCGGCGTTGCGGCCGCTGCGGCGGATGCCGTCGCGGATGCTGGCCGCGACGCGGGACGGCGCCAGCCCCTTGGCGAGGGCGACCCCCGTGAGCGTGTCGGTGACTTCCTGCTCGGTGAGGGTTCCGGCCGCGATGAGCCTGCCGAGGGCGTACGCCGCGTTGTACAGCATGGTGTTCTGGGTGCCCGTAGCAGCGGCTTGCAGCTTGGCGACCTCGCCGTTCAGGGCCGCGGCCGCGTAGCGGTCGGCCCGTCCGATCCGGGACCGGATGACGGCCGCGCTGAGGGGGGCGGGTGCGGGCGGCGGGGTGAGCAGGTCACAGAGCCACGTGGGGAGGGGGGCCGGGGGCGCGTCGTGAATGATCTCGTACGGCGCTCCGCCGACGATGCTGCCGGCCGCGACCACGTACCCGCCCCAGGCTCGCGTGTCGACCTTCCACCCAAGCCGCCCCGCGCTCCCACGTAGCTGCTTTCCGGCGGGGGCGGTGAAGTACAGGTGCTGTCCGCCGCGGCGGGTCCGCACGGTGAACGTCTCGGTCGGCAGCCGCTCGCCGACGCGCTCGCACAGGGCGGCGAACACGTCGAGTCCGTCGTTCATGCCGTCCCATGCGGGCGGTGGGGTGTCGGTGGCGTCCTTGGGGATATCGAGGTCCACGACCAGGAGTCCGGCGGGGCCCGTGGCGATACCGACGTTGTACGGAGCCGCCTGCCAGCACTGCGCGATCTGTCCCGGCTCCAGGGTGGCGCGCTGTTCCGGGGTGCGGTGACCGTCCGCGCACCGACCGGTACGGGGGCAGTTGCGTTCGGGGTGGCCCGCGGGCCGCTTGTCGCCGGGGCGGAGGGGGAAGACGGGCCAGCCGCGCTCAGCGGCGGCGAGCGCTGCACTCAGCAGCGCGGGGGCGAGAGTTGGTGTCATGCTGGGGGTCTCCTGTTTCTGTCGAAGGGACGGAGAACCGGGGCGGTCGCGGTCTTTGGCGAGAGGCGACCGCCCCGGGCGTTTCTAAGCGGCGCTGGCGTGCTCTCCCGTTCCGGTGGTGCGGAGAAGGGAACGGAGGGCGTGGACAGCCTGCTGCGGGACCACTCCGTTGCCGAGTGCCTTGAGCTGTGCGGTGCGGGAGAGGCCGGGTACGTCGGTGACGTGGCCGGCGGGAAGGCCCATGAGCCATTCCACGAACGGTGGTGCTAGGCGTCCCAGAGCGTCAGTTGGCCCGGGAGCTGTCCGTCCGAGGACGGACTCCCACCGAGCGATGGCGGGACCGTACTCGCCCCAATGCGGTGCGCCGCCGAGGGAAGGGTGAGGTCCCCCTTGCTGCCCCGCTGATTCGGGCCGCCCTTCTCCCCGTCCGAGGCCCGAGGTGTCGGGAGTAGCTGGCCGCTGTACGCCACGTCTGTGAGCGTCCATCCGAGGTGCACGTTCGGGTTGTGCGCCTTCCGGTCGGCGGTAGCGTTCCTGGTTCCGTGAGAGTCCGCGACCGTCGGGGTCGGCAGGAGCGAGATGGCGTGCCGCAGGTTCATCCCGCCCTGCGCCGCGTGCCCCGCCCCGGCCGCTTCCGAGGTCGATGGGGTCGGCAGCAGAGACGTGACGGCCGTGGGGAGTTGTCCGCTCTGTCCCCCACCGCGCCAGTCCCGGGCGGCCGGTGTCGGCAGGCCAGGCGAGGACGAAGAGCCGGTTGCGCTGGTGGGCGGCGCCAACGGCGGACGCGCGTACAGTGCCCCAGCGCGCATCGAACCCGAGGGCGGCAAGGTCGGCGAGGACGGTGTCGAATCCGAGAGAAAGGTGCCCTGAGACGTTCTCAAAGACCGCGAGTCGGGGTCGAAGAACGCCAAGGGCACGGGCGATGTCGGGCCAGATGTGGCGGGCGTCATCGGTTCCCTTCCGGTGGCCAGCGGTGCTGAACGGCTGGCACGGGTAGCCGCCGAGGACGACATCGACCGGCGGCACCGCCGTCCAGTCGACGGCGGTGATGTCGCCCAGGTTGGGCACGCGCGGGTGGTGGTGGGCCAGGATGCGGGCGGCTCCGGGGTCGTTGTCCGCGACCCATTCAAGGGTGCCGCCGAGCACCTGCTGTACGGCCATGTCCAGGCCGCCGTAACCGGTGCACAGTGACCCGAGCCGCAATGCGACGGGAGGACTCATAGGGGGTTCTCCTGTTTCTGTCGAAGGGACGGAGAACCGGGGCGGTCGCGGTCTTTGGCGAGTGGCGACCGCCCCGGGCACAGCTACTGCTTGCCGATCCAGAGGGCGTACTCCTGGCGGACGTAGCCGCGCGGGTTCAGGAACGCGGTGTCGCTGTCCGGGTCGTGCGGGTGTCCGTGGTACCTGCTGTCACCGCGGGAGTCGTAGACGCGGAACCGATGGGCTGCCTGGATGGCCGCTTCCAGGGCGTCACCGCGCGCGCCGTTGCGTTCGTCGGCCAGGGCGATCCGGTCGAGCAGGGCGGCCTTGCGCAGCCAGAACACCCGCGCCTGATCCGGGTTCGCGGAGTCGAGTGCGTCGCGGACGTGACGCGCGGTCCATCCGATCTCGCTGATCACGGACGGGGCCTTGGCGTAGGAGGCTTCCGGTGAGGGCCACAGCCGGGTGTCGTCGGGGCGGTGTTCGGCGGTGAAGTACAGCCGCTCCTTGCCCGGGGTGCGCGAGGCGAGGCGCCGGGCCGGGCTGGTGGCGAACGTCCGGCCGCGGTCGGTGGTGATCCGGTTGGCGTCGGTGGGGTCGCAGATGATGCGGATTTCGAACATGGGCGGTCCCTAGAGGTTGGGGATGGCGTTGATGAGGGCGCGCAGGGCGTCCAGGGCGGGTTCTCGGATGGGGGTGCAGGCGAGGAGGAACCCGAAGAGGGCGGCGACGATGGCGGAGCCGTATCCCAGGTGTCCGTTGCGCAGCAGCCCGTACAGGGCGAGGGCGGCCACGGCGAGCAGGGCTATGACCATGAGGACTACCTGCCCTGGCTGGGGTTGGGGCGGGTGCCGGCGTGGTGGATGTCGCGGCCGTGGTTGTGCAGGCGGCGGCCGATGCGCAGGCGCTTGCCGTGTCCGTGGCAGCGGCGGCAGATCTTCGGCGGCTTGGGCCTGTGGGTGCGGGTGGTGGTGGGGATGGCGCCGATGCCGTCGCACTTGCGGCAGTTGCCGAAGGGGCTGGCGGCGCACAGGACGGCGTAGGCGCCGAGGGCGAGCAGGGCGAGTGCGCTAGCGGTGAGCATGGGTGGTCCACTCCCGTCGTAGGGGCGGTTTCCGGGGTTGGAGCGGAGGTGCTGCTAGCCGCTAAAGGCCAGGTCAAAGCCGGTTTGTCGTGCTAGCGGGGGTGCTAGACCTAGCAGCGTGGGCCGCTAGGTCTAGCACCGCTGCTTGGGGTGGTTCAGGCGGCCCGGTCGGCGTCTCGGCGGGCCATGGCGGCGGTGATGTCGGCGCGTTCGATGCCGCGCCGGTTGGCGCCCTTGCCGTCGTCGGCCTGGGCCCAGACCTGTCCGGTCTTGATGCCCCAGGGCTTCAGGGCGGCGGTGACGCTTTCGCCCTTCCAGCCGGTGTAGGTCTCCGGGCGCAGCTCGGCGAGGCGGGCGGCGATCCGCTCACACCACACGGCCTTCTCGGCGGCGGGGATGACCTTGAGGACGTCGGCGAGGATGTCCACCCCGGTGCCGGTCTCGGGGCCGTGGCCGGTGGCGTGGCCGGTGACGTTGCCGTACTCCTCCCGGGCCGCGCGCGCCCGGGCCACGATCGCTTCGGCGGCGACCGCGTCCACGAACGCGGAAGCCACGATCTTGGGGTCGTCTCCTTCACCGGCCATCCAGCAGATGCCGCGGTCGGAGCGGGAGAACATCGTGGCCCGGTACCCGGCCTTGTACATCGAGGTGCCAAGGATCATGTCGTTGGCCGGCTGGCCCATGACCTTGAGCGCGAAGCGGAGGACGGCGTTGGCGCTGATGCCGGTGGGCAGGGACTTGGCGTCGGGGCGCTGGGTGCCGAACAGGCCGATGATGCCGAGGGCGGGGCCGCGCTTGGTGACGTCCGTGCAGATGTCTTCGATCTCGGCGCCGTACTTCTCGTGCTCGAAGGCGACCTGGCATTCGTCCAGGCCGACCAGGATCGGGTGCAGTCCGAGTGACTTGTCCGAGGCCAGGTCGGGGGTGACCTTCGACTCCGGGCAGCGCGAGCGCGGCAGGTCCTTGATGACCTTCGCCCGGCGGCGCAGTTCGTCCTTCAGCTCCCGTAGCGACTGCACGACGTATTCGATGTCGTCGTCTTCCTCACCGGCGCGGTAGCGGTGGCAGACCGGCTCCAGCGCGGAGAAGTCGCCGGTGCCCTTGAAGTCGAACGCGTAGAGCTGCGACCTGGGGTCGAGTGCGCCGATCAGGAGGAGCAGGCGCATCAGGAAGGTCTTGCCCATGCACGGGATGGAGCCGACGACCACGGACGCGAACATCAGCGTGACCGCGACGTCGCGCATGCGCTGGTCGTTGCCGAACACCACCGGCCTGAACAGATCCACCGTGCCGGACTTGGCCAGCGGCCAGGCCGGTTTGGTGGTCTCGTTCATCGGCTTGTCCCCGACCCACAGCACCAACCTGCCCTCATGCTCGGACGGGTCGGGGGACGGCCATACGCAGCCGACCTTGCGGCGCAGACCGGAGGCCAGGGGCTTGCGGGCCTCCATGATGTCCTCGGGCGTCACGCCGTAGGGAAGGTCGAGGTCGGCGCGGTAGCCGGGCCCGTCCCGGACGATCTCCGAGGTGAACCGCAAGCCGTTCATGTTCCCGCCCTTCTTGATGGCGGCACAGATCTTCGCGTTGCCGATGCTGTCCAGGCCCCGCAGCACGATCGACCCCGTGAGCTTCTGAACCTCCGTCTTCAGCACAGCCGGGCCGATGACCTGCTCATCCGGCTGCTGCCCACCCAAGCCGAGCAGCAGCACGCCGCCGGCGGCGAACGCGTACAGGTAGGCAGGGGCCAGGACGTACAGCCACAGGGCGAAGCCGAGGCCGAACACGGCCGCGACCAGGGTGACCAGCCCGCGAAGCCGGATGCGGCCGGACCGAAGTCGGGCAAGGCGCATGTACTCCTCGACGTCCTCGTTGCGGACCGCGAACGCCCGCAGGGGCGCGGCTTCGCGGTCCCACACCCACCGGTTCACCGACGCCACGAACCGGCACGCGCCCCGCGGGGAGCGGGCGGCCAGACGGGCGGAGTACACCGGAACGCGTACGCCGTGGAAGAGGGCGGCGTAGCCGAGGTTGGCGCCCGCGTGGCGGGCGGTGGCGGTGAAGTCGCGCCGGTTGGTCAGCCAGCCCGCAAGGACCGGCTTGCGCTTCTCCACGGTGACCTTCGCGTCGGGCAGGTTGGGGTTGTCGACCATCTTCGGCACGACCAGTTCGGTGTCCGGGTCGGGCACGGCCCGAAGATGGGGCGAGGGGTTGTGCTGATCGGTCATGCTGAGAGTCCTTGTCTCCTCGATGAGCGGACAGGGGCCCCGGGGCGGCCAGGTTCCTTGGCCGGGAAGGCCGCCCCGGGGGCACCGCTACTTCGACTTGCGGCCGTTCTTCTCCGCCTGCTCCATGCGCTTGCGGGCGGTCTTCTCGATCCGGTCGGCCCTGCGCTTCAGATCGCCGATGTGGACGTTGTCCCCGGCGATACCGCGCTTGGCCATCCGGGCGACGATCCAGGCGAGCTTGGCCTTCTCACCGGCGGTGAACTCCACGTCGTCCCAGGTGCCAGCCATGACGGGTGTCCTTCCTGGGCCGGGGCTGTCCCGACTCCCCTCACCACCCGGACACGGGGTCCGGGTGGATCGGGCAACCGGTCAGCCGCGTCGGCGGCGGGCCTTGCGCACGTTCTTCGCTGCCGCCGCGCCCTCGGGGCTTCCCACGGACTTGACGACCGTGTGGACGCCCCAGCCGAGCATCAGGGCCAGGAACGCGAGGAAGGCCAGGTTCGCGGCGATGGCGGTGAGCGCGCCGACCAGGAGGGGGCCGAAGTAGACGCCGGACGCGACCGCGCCAGCTCCGATGCCGGAGCCGAGCGCGATGCGCTGCACGGTGCGGTCGGGCGGGGCCTGGTGGATGTGCTGGTGCACGACCTGCGGCCCCGTGTAGGCGGCGGGCACCTGGTCGGCGTAGACGTGGCGGCCGTCCGCGAGCCGGACCACATGGGCCGGGCGAACGGGTTCGGGGAGGTGGTTCATGGTGCCCTCCGCGGTTAGAGGTCCGTCAGGGCGGCGGTGGGGATCTCGTAGATGTCCGTGACGAAGTCGGCCCCGCTGTAGTGGCCGGGGCCGTAGTGGACGTGCGCGACATGCAGGGCAACGCCGTTGCGGTCGCAGGTCTCGTAGACGCTCACGGTCGCGTCGTTGCGGCGCCCCCGGCGGATGCACTGCCGGGCCGTGAAGGTCGTGATGGCTTCAGGGCGCCACCGGATGATGCGGGACTCCCCGGTACGCAGGGCAAGGCTGTAGACGGTGACGGGACGCACGGACGGTGCTCCTTCGGAAGTCGGCTTCAGGCAGCGAGGAAGAGCGCGGCCACGGTCAGGGCCAGGACGTGGGCGGTCTGGTCGACGTGCGCGGCGCCCCCGTGCTCGGCCCACTTGGTCTGACGGGCGAACCGCATCCACGCCGCGACCGGCCAGCGGCGATCGATGAAGGCGTGCGTCGCCCCGATCCACACCACCGCGACCACGGCACGGAGCACGGGAAGATGCCACCCCAGCACCAGCGACCCGACCGCGAGCATCAGCCCACACACCACGGTGTGGGTGGCGGCGTGGGTGAGGTTGGCGGTCCAGCCCGTGCGGCCGCATGCGGCCTTGTGGGCGGCCTGGTGGTCGGTCTGGAAGGGGTAGTCGGCGAGCAGGTGACCGACGAAGAGCAGGAACGCGATCTCAGGCATGACGAAACCCTTCGAGGTCAGGCAGCGTTGGGCTGGTCGGGGTAGGCGCACGGGACGCACTCGCCGAGCGAGGCGGGGATGACGTATCCGGCGTCGCGCCGGCAGGTGGGGCAGGTACGGCGGGCGGCGTTCGCCCTGTCCAGTGCCGCGCGCTTCGCTGCGGTCATCGGGCGGACCGGGCGGGCCAGGTCGACGCGGTAGAGGTAGGCGACCAGCGGGGCGCGCCGAAAGCGCGGGCGCTGAAGCTCGGCGACGACGTCTTGACCGCCGGGCCGCAGGCCGGCCGCGCGGAGCTGGCGGCGGGTGGCCAGCCCGTCCGGCGCGAGGCGCCACGGGTAGACAGGAAGGCTCATCCGGCGATCACCACCTCAGCGGCGGTGTTCTGCTCCCGCTCGGCACGCAGCACGTCGCGGAGCATCCGGCCGTTGGCCGGGGACGTCCGCAATGTCTGACGCAGCCGATCGGCGGTCAGCTCCTTCACCGACCACGACTCAGTCAGGGCCCGAGCCTCGGCCAGCAACTCGTCACGGGATCGGGTCGTACGGGTCGACCGGGCCGACTCCGGAACCCGACCAGTCGCCCGACGCGAACGCGGCCGATCGGCAGCGACCGCCACGGTCGGCAGGACCGGCACGGTCACCGGATCGGCATCGGCCGCGACCGGATCCGGCACCGCCTCCACAGCCGGGGCCGACTCCGCGACGACCGCAAGGGCGGGCGGGGTGGCCTCATCACCGGCCGACTCCACCCGGTCAGAGATAGACCGATGTGCATCGGTCTGTGCTAATTTCTCCGCATCCGATCGGGTCTGCGGTCGGTGATGGAGGACCTTTCCGACCAGATCGGATCCGAAGTAGATCGATCCGACCGGCAGCGACGCGGCCAGCAGCACCAGAACCCAATTCAGGAGATCGCCCTCGGCAAGGCGGACCCAGTCGGCTGAGGATCGGCCGTGCAGTCCGTGCACGTAGTTCAGTACCAGTGACGCGATCGTGTACGCAGCCAGCACCCGCAGCGCGAACCGCCGATCGGCCCCCGTCAGCACGAGAGCGGCCACCAGGGCCAGGGCCATCAGCCCGTCGACCACGAACGGGTAGATCCCCGACGTGGTGTCGTTCAGCCCGATCACCCGGGCCACATCCCGCAACGCGTTCCAGGAGACGCTGAACGCCATCCCGACCACCGCGACCAGCGCAGCGACAAGCAGGGTCTTAGCAGTGCGGTTCATGCAGCATCCCCCGTCCCACGACGGCCGGCGCGGCGACCGTTGACCGTCGCCCGTTCCGGGGTGCGGCTCAGAGCATTCAGCCACGGGGCGCCCCCGCGCTTGGCCCGGTACATCTGCTCGTCCGCCAGCCGCAGCAGCGCCGACACATCAGCCGTCCCGCTTGCCGGGTCGTGGTCGACGGCGCCGATGGAGGCACCGACCGAGAAGGTGTGTCCCTCTGCCTCGATCGGTGCTTCGAGCCAGTTGGTCAGCTGGTTCAGTGTCCAGACCAGATCCTCACGACTGAACACCCGTCCCACGGCGGCGAACTCATCCCCGCCGAGCCTGACAACCACGCCCTCGTATTCGTCCGCCCAGCGGCTCAGCCGCTGCCCGGTGACTCGGAGCACCGCGTCACCCGCCGCGTGCCCGTGGGTGTCGTTGATCTCCTTGAACCGGTCGAGGTCGATGACGTAGACCGCGCCGGACCTCCGGGCCAGCATCCGCGTGGCGCGCTCGGCGAACGCGTCCCGCGTCAGTAACCCGGTCAGCGGGTCACGGCGGGCGGCCTCGATCCGGCGCCGCAAGCGGAGGCTGTGCAGGGACCATCCGGCCGCTACCGGAAGGGCGGCCGACAGGGCCGTGAGGGTCTGGCTCATGCCGCGGCCCCCTTGCCGAAGCGGGCCGGGCGACGGCCAGCGGGCCGCCTGATGAGCGGGACGACGTTGAACAGCTCCGGGGCGCGGACCTCGATCACCCGGGCGGCGATCCGGCTCACGTCGTCGGGCAGGTCGGGGTTGTCAGCGAGGATGTCCCGGGCCGCGTCCAGACGGGCGGCGCGCTCCTCCTCGCTCTCGCCCTCCACCCCGAGCCACAGCTCCAGCGGGGTGCCCAGGGCCAGTTCGATGAACTCGTTGACGCTGACGGCCTCCTGGCCGCCGATGTACGCACGCATCACTGCTCTCCTGAAGTCGAAGGGACACCGGGGCGGTCGCGGTCTTTGGCGAGAGGCGACCAGCCCCAGAGGTGGAACCCGAACAGCGCGGCTCCCCACGCCCCGCCCGTACGTGACGGGCGGGGGAGGCAACCGGCCGCAGCGCTGCGAGCGCTGCGGAAGGGTGTGAGGGACGCGCGAGCGGCACCGGGCCAGGGCCCGATCCGCCTCGCGCGGCGGCCGTACGGTGACGCGAAGGGCGCGGCCGGCCGTACCGGTCCAGTACGGTCGGCGCCCGCAGATGTCGGAGGAACACAGCGGCCTCCAGGTCGGAAGGGCGAGGCTTCACCGGCACGCCGTTGCCACGGCGCTCCGGTCCCGAGCCTGAGAATCGGGCGCGTCATCGTCACTGCTCTGACGCCAGCAGGGCGGCGCGTACCGGGTGGCGCCCCCGAGGGGACGTTCTCCAGAGCCAGCACGCGGAGGAAGTGGCCGCCGGCGACAACCCGTCGCCACGGGGACGGGGATCACGCCCCGCCTCGTCTCACTTGGCACGCTGTTCAGTTCTGAAGGATCGAGTGCTTCCTTCCGACCCCTTTCGAGGGCCCTCCGGGCACGGCTCGCTACAGGCATCGATGCAGGTCAGCAGCCAGGAAGCCGTCTCGCCGCATGCGATACACGGTTGAACATGTATCTCACATTGGCGGCCCTGATTGCGCTTGTCAAGCTCTTCGCTTAACCGGGGTTCCGCTCGATGTGCCTTCAGAGTGCCGTCAGGGGTCGGGACGAAGTCACCGCGTCCCTGGACGACTTGGGACGTCCTCGGTAGCGTTCCGGGGGTCGAGTACGTCCCTGGACGTCCCTGGGGGTGGGATGGCTAACGAGCGCTTGCGATCCGCGATGCTGACGCAAGGCATCACCGTGGAAGCCCTGGCAGAACACGTCGGGGTGGACCCCAAGACCGTGGAACGCTGGATCACCAAGGGTCGGGCGCCGTACCGCAGGCATCGCCTGACGATCGCGGCCATGCTGCATGAGGACGAGTCGTACCTGTGGCCGGACGGCTTGCCCGACACGCAGCGCAAGGACGCGGCCGACGCCGAGGTCTTGAAGGTGTACCCGCACCGGTCCTACGTGCCAGCCGAGCTGTGGCTCCAGATGTTCGGCAGAGCCGAGCGAGAAATCGGCGTACTGGTGCACGCGGGCGTCTTCCTCGCCGAAAACCCTCGATGGACGCAGCTCCTCAAGCTGAAGGCCGCTCAGGGAGTTCGGGCCCGCATCCTGCTCGGCGACCCGGAAAGCCCGGAGATCCAGCGCCGCGGCATGGAAGAGGAAATCGGAGAGGGCGTGGCCTACAAGGTCCGCGAGGTGATGAAGCTGTACCGCCCGCTCTACTCGGTGCCGGGCATCGAGTTCCGCCAACACAGGTCGACCCTGCACAACTCGCTGTATCGCTCGGATGACGAGTGGCTGGTGAATACGCAGGTGTACGGGGTAAGCGCGCCCCTGACCCCAGTTCTCCACCTGCGCCGAGTGGCTGGCGCTGAGCTGGTCTCGACATATCAGCAGAGCTTCGAGAAAGTCTGGACCGAAGCCGTCCCCCTCGAAAGGTGACCATGAGCCGCCGCACCGACTACTTCAACGACCCTTCCGCCCCGAAAGCCAACAGCATCGTGCCTGCGGTCACGGCCTTCGTCGTCAACGACGCGGGCGCTGTCCTGATGGAACGCAGGTCGGACAACGGGCGCTGGGGAATGCCGGGAGGCGTTCAGGAAATCGGCGAGAACATCGCGGGAACGGTGGTCCGAGAGGTCCGGGAAGAGACCGGCATCACCGTTGAGGTCATCGGCCTGGTGGGCATTTTCACCGACCCAGGGCACGTCATCGCGTTCGCGGACGGCGAGGTTCGCCAGGAGTTCTCGCTCTGCTTCCGCGCCCGGCCGGTCAGCGGCGAGATCAAGGTGAGTTCCGAATCCCTTGAAGTCCGATGGGTCCCTCGATCCGAGGTCGATGCTCTCGACATGTCGCCGACCACGCGCCGGCGCCTCGAAGAGGGCTTCCGGGAGTCCCCGGTTCCCCGGATCAGCTGAGCGCCGGCCACTCCGCCTCGGCGCGACGCTGCCTCACCCGAGCCACCCGGGCCAGCAGCTCGGGCCGGGCCGCGGAGACGGCTCGATAGACGACGTGCTCAGGGCCGTAGCGGTCCAGCACTTCCGTCAAGCGCTCGCCGGGGTCCACCAGGGCGCCGGTGGGGCTGCTGGTGAGGTCGCAGAAGGTGATGGCATCCACCAGAGCAGACTCTGCGGGCCCGAACTCCGCGAGGGCATCGTTCAGCCCAAGCTCGGACGCCTCCCACGGCGACGACGTGTGGAAGGCCACGAGACTGCACAGTCGTGGATCGGCTCCGACCACATCGCGCAGGTACCGGGCCCCGTCAATCATGTGCTGCCCGGTGTCGACGGCGGCCCGGGCGTAGCCGACATCGTGCACGATCGCCGCCGCCGCCAACAGCTCAGCGTCGCCCCCAAGAGCCGGGGCCAGACTCAGGGCCTGCGAATAGACGCGCTTCGAGTGGGCCCACCGGTTCGGCAGGCTCTCGGCGAGCAGCGACTCCGCGAGGTCATGGGCCCACCTGGCTAGCTGCATGTACTTGCCTCCGAGGTCGTTGGGATTCAGGTGGCGCTGCTGACGAATCTTCCTACCCCGTGCCGGGCCCGGACGTGCCCGGACGTCTCCAGCTCCCGGACGGCACGGCGTACCGTGCCGCGGGCGACCCCGTAGGTCTCGGCCATCGCGGCCTCGCTGGGCAGACGGGCGCCGATGGGAAGGGTGCCCTCACGGATCTGCCTCAGCAGGTCCGCCATGATCCGCTCGTACGGGGCACTCTGGGTGGCCCCAGAGATCTGCCGGCCGACCCCGGCGACCGTGGCGACATCCCCGGATTCCTCCAGGGCGCGCAAGGCTCGCCGTACGGTCGTACGAGCCACCCCGAACTCGCGCCCGATCTCGGCCTCGGACGGCAGACCGTCCGCGTAGCGGCCCTCTGCGATCCTCGCTCGCAGCGACTCCGAGATGAGCAAGTAGGTTCCTCGCGGACTGGCCTGCGGCACGCAGCCTCCCTTTCCCGGGCCCTGGCGACGGTGGGCAACCATCCCAGCTTCGCACGGTCGGCACCTCCCACCGAAGCCGTCGCGCCAGCTTCTGAGGGGGGCGCGGCGCACCCTCGCGTGTGACTGGCGTGTGGGTTTCACACGCGCGTGATCTTGAGAGGCTGTTCATGCAGGTCAGGACCGGTCTCCGCCGATACCTGATCATGCCCTCCGGAGCCGTGTGCGCAGGTTCGAATCCTGCCGGGGGCACTTCGCAGGAAGTGCCTGAAGACCCCGTGATCAGCGGAAACGCTGAGCGCGGGGTTTCTTCGTGCGTCCGAAGCAGCTCGCCTACTGCCGGAGCCAGGCGCGGCGGTGTCGGGCCACGGCGTAGACCCGCTCGACCTGGTCCGGGGTGAGCTTGCCCGAGAGCGGTCCCAGCGCTGCGACTTCTCGTTCCCGGTAGACGCGTACGGCGTGCCGGGTGGCGGCCGAGCTCACCGACTCGACCCCGACGAAGACGAGCACGGGGTCCACGGGCACGGCGTAGCCGCAGTGGCGTTCGAGCACCCGCCGGACGTGAGCCGCTTCGGCCTTACTGGCGGCCGGATAGGGCAAGGGCGGACCGCCGTTCACTTTGGCCATGTCGTCACCGACCCACGCGGAGGCACCGGGATGCCGTTTGGTGTTGACCGCGAAGACCCCGCCGGCCCCGATCAGTACATGGTCGATGTCCCCGCCATTGGCCTTGGGGACCCCGTGCAGCACTCGCCAGCCGTGCGGGACGAGCCGTTCCCACTCCCGCCCGGCGCGTCGTTCCCCTTCCAGTCCCGCGTACCACGTGTCCCACTCCGTGGAGCGGCGCAGCAACTTGTTCCAGGAACGCTCCAGGAGCGACGGCCCTCGCGCCGCGACGGTCCCGATGAGTTCAGCACCCGGCCGGTTGCGTGCGAGGTCGTCGGCGGCGGCGCCGATCCGGCCCGCACGGTCACCCCGCCAGGAGGGTGGCCAGGGGCCAGTAGGCCGTTGCCATGGTCGTCGCCGTCGTTGTTGTCGGCGTTGTCATTGGCGAGCGCCGTTCGGGCCGTTTCCGCCGTCTGCGGATTTCCTGGCTCGTCCGGCTCCTTGGTCGTGCCCGGCCCGCTCGCCTTCCTCGTCCTCTGCCGTCGTCGTCGCGTAGCGGGTCATCAAGGTGGGGGGCGGGGGCGTGGTGGTGACGTGGTGTTCGAGGTCTCGGAAGTACTGGACGTACAGGTCCGGGGTGAAGGTGCTGAGCATGACGGCCGGGTGGTCCGTCACGTTGGCGAAGGAGTGGGCGGCGCCCGGGGGGACCATGACCAGGGTGCCTGCGGGGGCGTCGACGTGGCCGGAGGCCACCGTGAAGCGGACCGAGCCGGAGATGACGTAGAAGCCCTCGTCGTGCTCGGCGTGGCGGTGCAGGGGTGGGCCGGGGGTGTGCGGGGCGAGGACGGACTCGGCCAGGGCGAGGCGGTGGCCGGTGGTGCTGCCGTCCTCGAGGATGCGCATGCGGGTCGTGCCCAGGACGATCTTTTCGCCTTCGTCCGGGCCTACGACCGACACCGCCGGTAGGGGGTTCGGTCCGGGTGGTGCTGCTGCCGGCGTCGGCTCGTCGTCGTTCGTCATGTGGTGATTCAACGGGCGGGTGCGCGGAGGCGTCCAAGGCCTGTACCGGGAGGTCGATGCACGCTGGGTATCGTGGCTGCATGGAGCTGCGCGCCCTGCGCTATTTCGTCGCGGTCGCCGAGGAGTTGCACTTCGGACGCGCCGCTGCGCGGCTGCACATGAGCCAGCCGGCGTTGAGCCGCGCGGTCAAGCAGCTGGAGGCCGAGGCCGGGGCGCTGCTGTTCGTACGGTCCTCTTCGGGGGTCGCGCTGACCGCCGTGGGGGCCGTACTCCTGGACGAGGCGCGGGAGTTGCTCGGGCGGGCCGAGCGGGTCCGGGAGCGGGTGCGGGTGGCTGCGGCGGGCGGTGCCAGGACCCTGACCGTCGGTTTCCTCGGGGACGCCTCCGATCCGGACGCCACCGCCCTCGCGCAGGCCTTCCGCCGGCGCCATCCGGACGTCGAGGTCCGGATCCGTGAGGCCGACCTGACCGACCCCACCTGCGGGCTGCACGCCGGAGCCGTCGACGTGGCCCTGACCCGGGCGCCGTTCGACCGGACCGGGCTCGCCGTACGGGAGCTGCGCGCCGATCCGGTGGGGGCGCTGCTGCGCGCCGACGATCCCCTGGCCCGGCGGGAACGGCTGGAGCTGGCCGACCTGGCGGGGCGCCGCTGGTTCCGGTTCCCGGAGGGCACCGATGCGCTTTGGCAGGCTTATTGGAGCGGCGGGCAGGGGCGTGAGGGGCCGGTGGTACGGGCGGTGCAGGAGTGCCGGCAGGCGGTGCTGTGGAACGGGACGGTCGGCATGACCCTGGTGGACCACGGGCCGGGGGGTGAGGGGCTGGTCGTCGTACCGCTGGCCGACATGCCACCCAGCCGAGTGGTGGTCGCCTGGCGGGGGTCTCCCTCCTCCTCTTTCTCCTTCTCCTCCTCTTCCTTCTCTGCCGATTCTGCTTCCTCTTCCTTCTCTGGCGATGTCGCTTCCCCTCTTCCTTCGTCCTCCGCCGGCGCTTCCGTGCGGGCGTTCGTGGAGGTGGCCGTCGGGGTGTACGGGAGGTGATCCTCCGGCCTCCGACCTCCGCCCTCGGCCTCCGTCTTCCGGGCCGGGCGGCGCCGGGCGGGATGGTGGACCGTACGAGCGATCGTGGTGCGGCTCGGCGGATCTGGGCCTTGGGTGGGGTCGGCGGGGGTGCCTACTATCCGGGTGAACCCGCGGCCTGGTCCTGGACCGACCCGGTGCATGCTGACCAGGCAGTTCGCGGGACCGATGGGCGCATGTGCGGACGTGTGCGTGCGCGGACGGGATGGGGGCGGCGCTGATGCGCGACCTGGCTCAGACGGCACGGCAGTGGCTTTCCGAGGGGCGTACGGCGTTCCTGGCGCGGCCGGTGGCCGAGCAGGGGTTCGGCCCGCGCGAGCCGGCCGGGGCGCTGTTGGTGGATCCGCGCGGGGGGTGCGTGGGCAGCCTGTACCGGGGCGTGTTCGACGCGGAGCTGGCCGCGGAGGCGGCGGCGTTGCCGGCGGAGCGGACCGCGCGGGTGTGCGAGGTGTCCGTGGGCGGCGACGAGGCCGCGGAGGCCCGGCTGACCTGCGGCGGACGGGCCGAGATCCTGCTCCAGCCGCTGGCGGCGGTGCCGGCCGAGTGGTGGGAGTTGCTGGAGCGCGGCGCCGGGGTGGCGCTGGTGACGCGCCTGGACGAGCCGGCGGAGCACGCCACGAGCGTGGTCGTACGGGCCGTGGACGCGCCGACGAACGATGCCGAGCGGCGGGCCGGGGAGCTGCTGGGCACGCGCCGCGCGGGCCGGGACGCGCTGTACGGGGAGTCCGGGCTGGTGCTGGTCGAGGCGTACCCGTCGGCGCCCTACGTGGTGGTGTGCGGCGGTGGCGAACTGGCCGACATCATCACGCGGCAGGCGCTGCTGCTGGAGTGGGAGGCCGTGACGGTCGGGGCGGCGGCCGAGGCCGAGAAGGAACTGGCGGCGCACGCGGACGCCGCCTGCCTGGTCGTGCTCACGCACGAGCCCGACGTCGACGTGCCGGTGCTGCGGGCGGCCCTGGCCGCAGGGGTCCCGTACGTCGGCGCGCTCGGCTCGCGCCGCACCACCGCCCGGCGCCGCGAGGGCCTGCTGGCCGCAGGGGTGCCGGAGGCTCAGATCGCGCTGGTGCACGGGCCGATCGGGCTGGACCTGGGCGCCCGTACGCCGGCCGAGACGGCCTTGGCGATCTGCGCCGAGATCCTCGCGGTGCTCGGGGGCCGGGAGATCGAGGGCCTGGCCCTACGGAACACGGACGCCCCGCTACGAGGCTGAGCGCCGCCGCCGCTGCGGCGGGGCCGGGCATCGGCCCCAGGGCTTGGGCCCAGCGCCGCCACTGCGGGGGGCGGGCACCCGCCCCTGGGCCTGGGCCGGCCACTGCCTCCGGCGGGCCGACGCCGGCCACCGCCCCGGGGCCGGGGGCGGGCACCCGCCCCTGGCCTGGGCCCGCCACTCCCTCCCGCGGGCCGACGCCAGCCACCGCCCCCGGGCCGGGCCGACGCCGGCCACCGCCCCGGGGTCGGGGTCGAGCGCCGCGCCACGGCCGGGCCGCGGCCGGCCGCCCCGGCGGCCCCACCCGGGCGGGTCAGTCGGAGGCGAGGGCTCGTTTCAGTTCGGACTTGGTCATCTCCGAGCGGCCGTGGATGTTGCGGCGGCGGGCCTCGGCGTAGAGCTGTTCGTAGGTCGGGGCGTCGGCCCGGTCGGGGCGGGCCCGGGCGCGGGCGCGGGGGGCGGCGCGGTCG
>NZ_RPRY01000010.1 GCF_003949795.1 Streptomyces sp. WAC06614 | reverse complement strand
GTGCGGGGTGCGGGTGGCCGGGGCGGGCGAGGCGGTCGGCAGGGTGGTCGGTGCGCTCATGTCAGGTACTCTGCTCGGCACAATCTCGTAGGACAAGCGAGATTCTTTAAGGGTGACGTCGTAGTATTGCTTACATGTTGAACCTGGAGCGCCTGCGCACCCTGGACGCCCTCGCCCGCCACGGCTCGGTCAGCGGCGCGGCGGACGGGCTCCACGTGACCACCTCGGCCGTCTCGCAGCAGATGGCCAAGCTGGAGCGCGAGATCGGCCAGCCGCTGCTGTCGAAGAACGGGCGCGGGGTGCGGCTGACCGACGCGGGCCGGCTGCTCGCCGACCACGCGGCCCGGATCCTCTCGCAGGTCGAACTCGCCCAGGCCGATGTCGAGGCGCACCGCGGCCGGGCCGTGGGCGAGCTGCGGATCGGCGCGTTTCCCACCGCCATGCGCGGACTGCTGCCCGCCGCGCTGACCGCCCTGCACGCCGACCATCCGGACCTGCGGCCGCTGGTGCGGGAGCAGGAGCCGGAGGAGGCCATGGCCGCGGTGGTCCGCGGGGACCTCGACCTGGCCCTGGCCATCGACTGGCACAACAAGCGCATGCCGGTCCCGGCCGAACTGGACCGGGTCCACCTCCTGGACGACGCCGCCGACATCGCCGTGCCGGCCGGGCATCCGCTCGCCGACCGCGCCGACAGCCGCACCACCTCGCTGGCCGCGTTCGCCGAGGACGAGTGGATCTCCTGGAACGAGGGCCAGTTCTGCCACGAGTGGCTGGTGTTCACCCTGCGCGGCCTGGGGGTGGAGCCCCGGATCACGTACATCGCCGAGGAGCACCACACCCAGCTCGCGTTCGTCGAGGCCGGCCTCGGCGTGTGCGTGACCCCGCGGCTCGGCCGCGGCTCGGTGCCGGCCGGGGTCCGGCTGCTGCCGGTCTGCGACGGCGTACGGCGGCACGTGTACGCGGTCTGGCGCGCGGACGCCGCCCGGCGCCCGTCGGTCCGGGCGGGCGTGGCGGCCCTGCAGGAGGCGGCGCGCCGGGCGGCATGCTGACGGGCCCTACAGCTTGCGGAAGTCCCAAGTGACGATCGACTCCGGGGTCAGCCGGAGCCAGGCGTGCCGGCCGTCGTGCGGCATCTGCGGCAGGCCGAAGTTCTTCTGCGGGAACAGCCGCTCCACCTCGTCCAGTTCGGGGCACGGCTCGCCGGTGCGGGGGGCCTCGCCCACGAAGGCCGCGGTCCCGCTCAGCTCCACCCCGCGCAGCTCGTCGTAGGACTCGCCGGCGTCCACCACGACCGAGATCCGCGGGTCCTTGCGCAGATCGGCCCACCGGCGGCTGCGGGTGATCGAGTACAGCCACAGGGAGCGGCCGTCCCAGGCGAACCACAGCGCGCCCACGTGCGGGCGGCCGTCGGGGGAGACCGTGGCCACCCGGCACGTGCGCTGGGTGCGCAGGAAGGCGTCGACCTCCTCGGGCGTCATCATGATCCGGCGGCCGCGCCGCTGCGTGTCGTCCATCCGTCCCGCACCCCTTCACATCTGACTATGTGTCAGGAATCATGAGGGCTCTTCCGTCGTCCCGCCAGGGGGAGCCATGGCCGAGCTCGATCCCGCCACCACGGTGCTGCTCACCGTCGAGTGCCAGAACGGCGTGGTCGGCGAGCACGGCGCCCTGCCCGAACTGGCCGCCCAGGCGCGGGATTCCGGGATGCTCGACCGGGTCGCCGCGCTGGTGGCCGCGGCCCGCCCGGCCGGCGTCCAGGTGGTGCACGCCGTGGCCGAACGGCGGCCGGACGGACGGGGGGCCAGCGCCAACGCCCGGCTGTTCCGGGCCGCCGCCCGGCTGCCGGTGCGGCAACTGACCGGCAGCAGCGCCGTACAGGTGGCCGCACCCGTAGAGGTGGCCGACGAGGACCTGGTCGTACGCCGCCTGCACGGCCTCTCCCCGCTGGCCGGGACCGACCTCGACGCCCTGCTGCGCAACCTCGGCTGCCGCACCCTGGTCGTCACCGGGGTCTCCGCCAACGTGGCCGTCCCCAACACCGTCTTCGACGCGGTCAACCTCGGCTACCAGGTGGTCCTGCCCACCGACGCGATCGCCGGTGTGCCCGCCGCCTACACCGCCGAGGTGCTCCGCCACTCCCTCGCCCTGGTCGCCACCCTCACGACCACCGACGACCTGCTGGCGCGCTGGTCCGCCCGCCCCTGACCTTCAGGGCTCCACCGGTCCCCCGGGCGCCTCCTCGTCGAGCCGGGCCGTCTGGACCTGGACGGTCCGGCGGCGCGTGAGGTAGAGGCCGCGCCCGACCGGCAGGTTCCGGGGCTTGACCCCGTCGAAGAACACGCCCTCCGAGGGCGGGCAGGACAGCAGGAGCGTCGGGGTGCTGACCTCCTGGAGCTTGCGCAGCAGCGGGTCGTTGAACGCGCGGCCGACGCCGTTGGCGGCGCGCGCCACGATCAGGTGCAGGCCGAGCTCGGTGCCCTGCGCGAGGTGTTCCAGCAACGGGGCGAACGGATGCGCGCCGGCGCCGGCCCCGACCAGTTCGTAGTCGTCCACCACGATGAACAGCTCCGGCCCCGTCCACCAGTCGCGCAGCTTCAGCCGGGCGGGGGCGATGTCGGCCGACGGCACCCGCTGCCGCATGGCGCGCGCCGCCCCCTCCACGGCCTGCCGCACCACGTCGGCGGCGACCGCGTAGCCGAGCCGGTACTCCTCCGGCACGCTGTCGTACAGCTCGCGCCGGAAGTCCACCATCATGATCCGGGCCTCGTCCGGCGTGTACGCGCTCATCACGGAGCGGGTGACGAGCCGCAGCAGGTTGGTCTTGCCGGACTCGCTGTCGCCGATCACGACCAGGTGCGGCGAGGACTCGAAGTCGTGCCGCAGCGGCACCAGTTCGGTGTCCTCCACACCGATCGGCACCCGCAGCCGGCCGTCGGCCGGCGGCAGTTCGGCGGCGTCCAGCAGCAGCGGCAGCATCCGGACCTCCGGCGCGCGCGGTCCCGTCCATTCGCCGGCGATCCGGTCCACCAGCGCCGCGACGCCCGCGCCGAGGTCGTCGGTGGTGCTCATCCCGTCGATCCGGGGCAGGGCCGTCAGGAAGTGCATCTGGTCGTCCGTCAGCCCGCGGCCCGGGCTCTTGGGCACCTTGCCGGCCGCCCGCATGTTGATCACGGAATCGACGGGGTCGCCCAGACGCAGCTCGAAGCGCGTCTGGAGCTGGTCCCGCAGACCACCGGTGATCTCGCCCCACCTGGTGGTCGCCACCACCAGGTGGACGCCGTAGTTGAGGCCCCGCTGCGAGATCAAAGTGAGGGGCTGCACCAGGTCGCTGAACTCCTGGCGCAAGGTGTTCCAGCCGTCGATCACCAGGAAGACGTCGCCGTGGGCGTCGTCCGGGAGCAGCCCCGCCGCTCTGCGCCGCCGGAACTCGGCGACGGAGTCGATGCCGAGCTCCGCGAAGGAGCGCTCGCGGCGGATGATCACGGAGTTCACCTCGGCCACCGTGCGCACCACCCGCTCCGCGTCGTGCCGTCCGGTCACCCCGCCCACGTGCGGAAGACCGCGCAGCCCCGAGAGCGTGCCGCCACCGAAGTCCAGGCAGTAGAACTGCACCTCGCGCGGGGAATGCGTGAGCGCCAGGCCCGTGACGAGGGTGCGCAGCAGGGTGCTCTTGCCGCTCTGCGGCGCGCCGGCGACGCCGACGTGCCCGCCGACGCCCGACAGGTCGGCGACGAGCGGGTCGCGCAGCTGCTGGAACGGCCGGTCGACGACGCCGACCGGTACCCGCAGCGTGGCGCGCGTCGCGTGGTCGGTGGTCAGCCCGTGCTCCGGGTCGGGCACCAGCGGCGGCAGCAGCTCGTCCAGGGAGTGCGGTACGCCCAGGGGCGGCAGCCACACCTGGTGGGCCGGCGGCCCGGCCGTGAGGAGCTTGTCCACGGCGATGTCGAGCAGCGAGCGGCTGTCCTCGGCGGCCGGCTCCTCCTCCGCGACGACGGGCAGCACCCGGGGCGCGACGTACCGGGTGCCGTAGGCGACGACCTGCCCGGCCACCGCGGCCCGCCGGGCGGCCCGGCGCGCGGGTCGGTACCCGCCCGACACGTAGGCGGCCTTGAACCGGGTCAACGTGCTGATGTCGCTGCGCAGGAAGCCGTTGCCGGGCTGGGTGGGAAGCTGGTACGCGTCGGGCACACCGAGCACGCCGCGGCTCTCCATCGCGGAGAAGGTCCGCAGCCCGATCCGGTACGACAGGTGGGACTCCAGCGCGTTCATCCGGCCCTCGTCCAGGCGCTGCGAGGCGAGCAGCAGGTGCACGCCGAGCGACCGGCCGAGCCGCCCGATCATGATGAACAGCTCCATGAAGTCGCGGTGGGCGGAGAGCAGTTCGGAGAACTCGTCGACCACGACGAAGAGCGTGGGCAGCGGGTCGATCGGGGCGCCGGCCGCCCGCGCCGCCTCGTACTCCAGCAACGAGCTGTAGTTCCCGGCGGCCCGCAGCAGCTCCTGCCGGCGGATCATCTCCCCGTGCAGGGCGTCGCGCATCCGGTCGACCAGCTCGGACTCGTCGGCGAGGTTGGTGATGACCGCCGAGGTGTGCGGCAGCCGGTCGAGCCCGAGGAAGGTCGCGCCGCCCTTGAAGTCGACCAGGACGAAGTTCAGGACCTCGGACGAGTGGGTGATGGCCAGCGCGAGCACCAGGGTCCGCAGCAGCTCGGACTTGCCGGAGCCGGTGGCCCCGATCAGCATGCCGTGCGGTCCCATGCCGCCTTGCGCGGACTCCTTGATGTCCAGCTCCACCGGGGTCCCGTCGGGGCCGATGCCCAGCGGGACGCGCAGCTTGTTGCGCGCGGTGCGCTGCTCCCAGTGCCGGGGGACGTCGTGCCGGTGCAGGTCGTGGATGCCCAGCAGCGCGGTCAGGTCGAAGTCGGCGGTGAGCGGCTCGGTCGCCTCGGCGCCGTCGCCGGTCCGGTACGGCGCGAGCAGGGCCGCCAGCCGGGCGGCCGCCGTGCGGGGCAGCGTGTCGGGGCGACCGAGGTCCGTGACGGTCTCCTTGCCGTTGCGGTCGCTGCCGATCATGGCCAGCCGCCCGGCCTCGACGCGCAGCCACAGGGTCAGGCGCGCGGCCTTCCGCTCGAAGGCGTCGTCCAGGCCGATGACGATGCTGTTGCGGCGGCCGGCCGACGCCGCACGGCCCGCCGCCGGCCGCGGCCCGTCCACCACGATCACGGTGAACGGCTCGTCACGGGACGGCACCGCATCCGGCTCGAACGCCGGCCGGCCGGCGAACTCCTCACCGATCAGCTGCTCCACCTCGGACATCGTGTCGGCGATCAGGCGCACGGCGCCCGCCCCGTCCGTGTCCGTCGGATGCAGGGCGTGCGGCAACCACTTGATCCACTCCCAGTCCGCCCGCCGGTCCCCGGGCGCGACCACCGCGATCCGCAGCTCGTCCGGCGCGTGGAAGACGGCCAGCTGCGCCAGCACCGCGCGCACCATCGACCGGGCCGCCTCGGCCTCCTCGGCCTCCTCGGCCTGCACCAGCAGGAGGGAGAAGCCCCGCAGGTGGAGCGGGATCGGCTGGTCCGGTACGGCGCTGTGGGCGCGGATGAAGCGGCGCAGCGCGTGCGCGGAGAGCGGCTCCAGGTCCCCGACCGGCTTGGTGGCCAGGGGCGCCAGCTTCACCGCGAGCTGCTGCGGCCCGGTACCGATGCGTACGTCGCTGAAGTCGGGATGGGCCGAACGGCGCTCCCACATCCGGGAGGTGCCGGCCAGCGAGGCCAGTTCGGTGGCCGCGGGATGCCGCCAGGCCAGGGCCTGACGCTGGTTCTCGATCGTCCGGCGCACCTGGCGGCGCATCTGCGACAGGTAGCGCGCGTAGTCCCGGCGCTCGCCGCGCAGCTGCCGCTTGCGGTCGCCGGCCCCCCGGATCAGCTGGGTCGCCAGCATGCCGATCGCGGACAGCGCCATCATGCCCGTCGCCACGTACATCAACGGGCCCCCGCTGTCGCCCCCCGGCCGCAGCAGGACGAAGACCATCGACAGCGAACCCAGGGCCATCGGCGCCATGGTGATCACGCTCGACATACCGCTCTGCGCCTCGGGCAGCTCCGGCGGCTCCTGGAGCTGGATCTCGCCCTCGGGCATCTCGGGGCCGGGGCGACGGGCCTTGCGGCTGACCAGAACCACGCTCAACGAAGGTCTCCTCACTCACCCCGGACATCTGCCAAGCCCTGACGGGCAGCGCCCCGCGGAGGGTTCATACGAGGCCGCTTGAACTTTTCCCCCGCCCCACTCCGTAGAGCCGCCCGGGCACCGACCGCGGTGCCCCGCAGGACCTGCCCGCACCACCTCGCGGGCCACGAGTGGGGGTGAGCGACGCGTGAGCAGCACCGTCGTCGGCGGACTGTGCCGACTGAGATTCCACACGCCCGGGGCGGACTTCGCGCTCGCGGTGCCCGCCGACGTGCCGCTGGGCGACCTGCTGCCGGCCGTGGTCGGCCACGCGGGCGCCGAGTTGCCCGAGGAGGGGATCGAGCACGGCGGCTGGGTCCTCCAGCGCCTGGGCGGCGAGCCGCTCGACGAGGAACGCACGCCCGAGTCGCTCGACCTGCGCGACGGCGACCGGCTCTACCTGCGCGCCCGCCGGGAGGCCCTGCCGCCCATCGACTTCGACGACCTGGTGGACGGCATCGCCACCGGCATGAGCGAGCGGACCGACTCCTGGCGGCCCGCCCTCACCCACCGTCTCGCCCTCGCCCTCGCCCTGGCCGTCCTCGCCGGGGCGCTCGCCCTGCTGGCCCTGCCCGGGCCGCACCCGCTGCGCGTGCCGGCCGCCGTCGTCACCGGGGCGCTGCTGCTGGTCGGCGCGGGCGCCGCGGCGCGCGCCGTCGGTGACACCCCGGCCGGGATCGCGCTGGGCGTGGCCGCCGTCCCCTTCCTCGCACTGGCGGGCGCCCTGCTGCCGGGCGGACCGGCGGGACCGGAGCTGACGGGAGCCCGGCTGCTCGCCGGCGCCTCCGCCGCGGCCGGAGCGGCGGTGCTCGCCCTCGCGACGGTCGGGTGCGCCGCGCCGCTCTTCTCCGCCCTCCTGGTGGTCGCCCTGGCCGGCGGGCCGGCGGGCCTGCTGGCGCTGGCCGGCCTGTCGGCCGCGCAGCAGGCCGCCGTGAGCGCGGTCGTCGTGGTCGGCTTCGGCGGGTTCGTGCCCGCCCTCTCCTTCCGCCTCTCCGGCCTGCGGATGCCCGCCCTGCCCCGCAACGCCGAGGAACTCCAGGAGGACATCGAGCCCTTCCCGGCCGACCGGGTCCTGGCCCGCGGCCGGGTCGCCGACCGCTACCTCACGGCGTTCCACCTCGCCGGCGGTGCGGTCGCCGCCGTGGCCGTCACCTTCCTCGCGCTCGGTGACGGAGCCGCCCCCCTCGCCATGGCCGGCACCTTCAGCCTGCTGCTCCTCCTGCACGCCCGCGCCGTCGGCGGAACTCCGGCCCGCCTGGCGGTCCTGCTGCCGGGCGCCCACGGGGCCGCGCTCCTGGCCGGACGGCTGGCGGCCGGGCAGGGCCTGCACGGGCGCCTGCTGATGCTGGCCGGGCTGCTGGCGCTCACCACGGCGCTGCTGGTGGTCGCCTGGACGCTGCCCGGCCGCCGGCTGCTCCCGTACTGGGGGCGCATCGCCGACGTCGTGCACACCGTCGCCGCCGCCGCGCTGCTGCCGCTCGCGCTGCTGGTGACCGGCGTGTTCCACGGCCTGCGCGCCGTGGGCGGCTGAGACCGCCCCACCCCGCCGATCGAGGAGGAACACCGATGCAGTCCCGACGGGACCAAGTGCAGGCCCATCTGTTCGTGATGAGCAGACTGGCCTCCGGCATGCTGCGGGCCGACCCCGACGCACCCGACTCGCCCGCCGCACGGACCGGCCGCGGCCATCTGATCGGCATCGCCGTGTCACTGCTGCTCGCCCTCGTGGTCACCGTCTACGGGCTGCTGAGGCCGGGCGGCGCCACCGGCTGGGCCAAGCCCGGGACCCTGGTCGTGGCGGACGAGAGCGGCGCGCGCTACCTCTTCCTCGGCGGAGAGCTGCGCCCGGTGCTCAACCGGGCGAGCGCCCGGCTCGTCGCCGGCGACCGGCTGACGGTCCAGCGGGTGAGCGAACGGTCCCTGGCCGGGGCCGTCCGCGGCGCCCCCGTGGGGATCGTCGGCGCACCGGAGGGCCTGCCGGCCGCGGCCGGACTGCGCAAGCCGGACCCGTGGCTGGCCTGCACGGTGCAGCAGCCGGCCCGGGCGGGGGAGAGTCCCGCCCGGCTGGCCCTCGCCATCGGGCGGCCCCGCGAAGGCGTCCGGCTGACCGAAGGACAGGCCCTGCTGGCCGGCACCCCGGACGGCACCGTGTACCTGCTGTGGAGCGGACAGCGGCTGCGCGCCGACACCGCCAACGGCGCCCTCCAGGCCCTCGGTTACACCGGCGCGGTGCCGACCCCGGTCGGCCCGGCCTTCCTCAACGCCGTCCCGGCCGGCCCCGACCTCGCATCGCCCCCCGTCGACGGGCGGGGCGAGCCCGGTCCCGTGCTCGCGGCCGGCCCCACCCGGCTCGGCCAGCTCTTCACCGGCCCCGGGGACGGCCGGTACGTCCTGACCCGGGCCGGCCTGGAGCCGCTCACCCCGACCCTGTTCGAGCTGCTGCGCGGCGATCCGCGGACCCAGCGGCTGGCCTACCAGGGCGGTCCCGTCGCCCCGGTGGCGCTCGGACCGGACGACCTCGCCCGGCACCCCGCCGCCGCGGCCGGCCGGCCCGCGCTGCCCGCTCGGCCGCCCACCTTGGTGGTGGCCGGTCAGGGCAAGGCCGTCTGCGCCGAGTCCCGGCCCGCCGCGCACACGTCGACGACCACCATCGCCGTGCTGGACGCCGACTCCGTGGCGGGCCGCCCGCCCGCCGCCCAGCCCGGGGTCCGCCCGGCCTGCGCACCGGCCGACACGGTGCTGGTCCGGCCGGGCGGCGGCGCCCTGGTACGGGCCGAGTCCGGGGCCGGGACCGGCTCCACCCGCTACCTCGTGACGGACGCCGGGGTGCGCTACGCCCTGCCGTCCGACGAGGCGGTCGAGCGGCTGGGGTACAAGGGCGTCGCACCGGCCGCCGTACCCGCCCCGCTCCTGGGACTGCTGCCCAGCGGACCGCCACTGGACCCGGGCCTGCTGACCGGACTGGCCGGGGCGGCGCCGTCGCCCGACGCCGGGAACCGCTGCGAGAACTGACGCCCCCGCACACCCCGGAATGCTGAGAAAACACTGCGAACCGGGATGAACTCCCGGGGGGTGTGCCGCCGTAGAGCTCAGCGCGCGGGTCCGGCCGGACCCGCGCACCCCACCGCGAAGGGAAGTTCAGTGCTCACTCCGCTCAAGTCACGGGACGAGAACGTCCGCCGGATCCTGGCCAGTGTCGAGGTGCAGGTCGGGGCCATGTACACGGCCGCCGGCAAGGTCGAGGCCGTCGTCGAGGAGATCCGGACGCACTTCGTGGCCGCCTGCTCCGCCACCTACACCACCCGGATCGACGACTGGCAGACCAAGTACGCCCAGGTCAAGGAGACCTACCAGCGCTTCCACGACACCTTGTCCGAAGGCCACCGCGGACTCGACACCGCCCACGGTGACGCGCAGCAGATGGCGAGCGGCTGGGGCTCGGGCTCCGACGCCGTCTACGGCGCCCTGCACCCCACCCGCTGACTCCCACCCCCACCGGAAGGACCCCGGCCATGGCCGACATAGCGCTCAACCACCAGAACATCGACGAGGCCGCCGACGCGCTCCAGCAGGCGAGCAACGGCATGCACGACAGCATGATGGAGTGCCTGCAGGCGGTGCGGGCGGCGAGCGCCGAGCTCTCCGGCCAGATGCAGAGCGCCGCCACCGAGTTCTTCACCGCGCTCCAGACGAGCGACGCGCGGATGACCGACGACATCAGCCAGGGCGTACAGGTCCTGCGCGAGATGCACGGCCTGCTCCGCGACGCCGACATCGCGGGCGCCCAGGGCTTCCACTGATGGCCGGGGCGGAGAAGGACAGGGGCGAGCCCGCCCCGGGCAACGGCGGGACGCTCAAGGTCACGGACGAGTACCTCAAGAACGTCGCCCTCAACCAGATCAAGAACTTCCTCGACGACGTCCGCAGCAACAGCGTGGTCACCCGGGCGAACGCCTTCGGGCAGGCCGGCAGCGGCAGCGGGATCGGAGGAGGTCCGGGCGACTACACCAAGCTGATGGCCGGCGGCGGACAGCTCGCCAGCGCGACCCAGCTCCAGGCCCGGTTCCAGGGGCTGTGCGCCTCCTTGGCGAGCCAGCTCAAAGCGCTGGACCAGACGATGGCCGGCATCTCCGTCGACCTCCAGACGGCCCAGTCGAAGCTGAACAACGCGGCGGACGAGGCCCTCAGCGCCGCCCAGATGATGCAGGTGCTCGACGACGTGTTCACCGGCCTGGGCGGCGCCCGCCCCGGCCCCGCACCGGCACCCGTACCGGCTCCGGCGTAGCGCCCGGCCGGCGCGCCAGGGCGAAGGCCCTGACGTCGACGCAGCGCCGGCGGGCCCGCGCCCGTCCGGCGCTGCCCACCTGAGCGGTCCCACCGACCGTCACCACACGCGACCAGGGAGCGAGCCAGGCATGCAATGGGAAGACGCCATCGGCGTGTTCGCGGCCAAGGACCAGTCCACCATCACCCGACGCGACCAGGTCGCGGGGGACGCCAAGGCGAAGTGGCTGGGCGGCCACACGGTGGAGACCAAGACGCAGTTCGCGTCCACGGCCCCCTACGACGTGTGGTGGTCGTACAACTACACGCAGGTCGTCTCCGGCCACGGCTATCCGTACAGCACCGTCGTCGGCGTGAACATGAACTGGGGCCAGTTCGGGGACGACAGCCCGCTCGGGCTGTTCGTGCGCCAGCCGCTCAACGTCCTGACCCCGCTGGTCTCCTCACCGAACCAGAACGACACCACCAGCGTGTGGAGCTTCGACGCGTCGGCGCGGCTGCTGCGCGACCTCGACGGCTGGTTCACCGGCTGGATGCCGACCATCAAGGCCTGGGCGGCCGACGTCGACGCTCCCGACAGCGACTTCCGGGGCAGCGCGGCCGGAGCCTTCAAGTGGGTCCTGAACGGCTTCGCCTCGGAGCTGGAGAACCTCCACGTCCAGCTCAACACGCCCCGCCCGTACTGGGAACCGATCGAGCAGGCCCGGCCCGTGCTGCACGACACCCACCTCGCCCTCTGGAACGGCTACCAGGCCTGGCGCGGCGACCGCCTGGCCTGGCCGGTGAACTGCCTCCACGACGCCTTCATGGCCATCATGCAGACGGCCCAGGTCACGGTCGACCCCAATCCCAAGGGCGACCCCAAGGTCACCATCAGCACGTCCGCGGGCAACCCCGCCGACCAGGGCTTCTGGGACGCCGTCGAACGCGACACCCGACAGATGTGGGTCCGGCACGTGCAGACCGCGCTCGACGCGCCGGCGGCCACGGCCATGGGCAAGCTCGACAAGGCGTACCAGGCGGCGATCGCCGCCCTGCCCGACCTGACCAGACCCAGGATGACCGCGCCGCCGGCCCCGGAACCCGTGAAGGACGGCCCGGGCAAGGGGGTCGGTCCGGACGGCAAGCCGCTGCTGGGCCCGGACGGCAAGCCCCTCGCCGGGCCCGACGGCGCACCGCTCGTCGGACCCGGCGGCAAGCCGCTGGGCGGACCCGGGGCCGGCCCTGACGGCGCCCCCGGAGCGGGCGCGGCCTCGATCACCCCCGGGGCCGTGGGAACGGGCGGCAAGTCGCCGGGAGCCCTGCCCTCGCTCACCGACCCGTCCGTCATTCCCGGCGGGGTCTCGGGCGGTGCCGGTGCCGGAGGGGGCCTGCCCGTGCTCGACGGCAGCGGGAAGCCGGTCCTCGACCCGGCCACCGGACTGCCGCTCGTGCTCCCGCCGGGCTCGACGATCGGCCCCGGCGGTGCGGTCACGGGCCGGAACGGGAAGCCGGTCCTCGGCGCGGACGGAAAGCCCAGGATCGTCCCGGAGGGATCCCACCTCGGCACGGCCCAGCCGGGCGGCGGAGCGTTCCGGGTCCCGGAGGGCTCCAAGGTCACCCCGGAGGGGACGGTCACCGGCCCCGACGGCAAGCAGGTGCTCGACTCCCGGGGCAACCCGGTCGTCCTGCCCAAGGGCGCCACGATCGGCGCCGGCGGCGTCGTCTCCGGCCCGGACGGAAAGCCCGTCGACGAGCAGCACCAGCTGCTCCTCGACGAGGAACGCGCGCTGCTCACGCCCAGCGCGATGATCCGTCCGGGGACCAGCTCGGCGGGCCTGTCCGGACCGTCGGGCGGTTTCGGCGGCGGCGCAGCGGCCGGCGCGGACGCCTTGCCGAAGGCCACTGTGCCGACCGTCGGCGGCGGTTCCTACCTGGGGACCGAGAGCGGTATGGGCCCGCGCGCCCTGGACAACGGCGGCCGGCTCACCGCCGAACAGACCGCGGCCGCTGCGGCCGCGGCTGCGCAGCAGGGACAGGCGCTCCAGGCGACCGCGGCGGCGCCGGGCGGCGTCGGGGCACCGATGATCCCGCCGTCCCCCGGCATGGGCATGGGCGGCGGTGCACCCGGCCAGCAGGAACGGCGGCGTACCACCTGGCTGTCGGAGGACGAAGAGGTGTGGGGCACCGAATCCGGTGCCACCAGCGGGGTCATCGGGCGCTGAGCCCGGTGCCCCGACGGACGACTACCAGACCAGAGGTGACCCATGACGTCTCCCTTCGCGGAGCAGATCGAGCAGGCGATGGCCGCGTTGCGCGAGCACCAGGACCGGATGGCGGCGCTGACCGAGGAACTCGCCCAGGCGACCACCAGCGCGACCTCGAAGGACCGGATGGTCACGGCCAAGGTGGGACCGCAGGGCCAGGTCCTGGCCCTGACCTTCCACACCTCGGCCTGGCGCACGATGGCCGCCGCCGAGCTGTCCGCCGTACTGGTGGACGTCCTCAACGAGGCCCGGGCGGAGATGGGCGGCCGGATCACCGAGTCGATGCGTGCCGTCACAGGTCTCGGGGACGCGCTGCGCCATTCCATGACCGGCGGTACCGAACTGGACGAACTGCTCGCACCGTTGCGCGCCGTGCACCCCGGGTCCGCGGAGGCGCAGGGCCGCAGGAACGTCCGCAGGCAGGAGCACTTCAATGGCTAGCCGACTGACCGCGCTGTCCGACCTCAAGACGGCGTTCGCCGACTTCGACGCGATGTCGACGCTCGTCGACGGCATGCGCCGCAGGGCGGACGAGATCAACAAGCTCAACAAGACGGCGGCCGGGGACGACGAGATCGGCAAGCGCTACCACAAGTCCGTCGACACGGGGACGACGAACCTGACGAGCCTCCTGAAGACCGTCCGCGAGTCGCTGGACCGGGCCGGGGTCGCCGGGCAGAACGCCTCGGACCGGTTCACCAAGGCCGACCAGGAGGCCGCGGACCTCGCCCGCGGCGGCAAGTCCGGCTAGTTCCTGCGCCGTCCGCCGTCCGCCGTCCGCCGTCCGCCGTCCGCCGTCCGCCGTCCGCCGTCCGCCGTCCGCCGTCCGCCGTCCGCGGTCCGCCGCGCGCTGCCTGCCGTAGCCGTCCACCCGCCGAGTCACCGCCGAGGTCCTCCCGATGTCGATCATGTTGCCCCCCGAGCTGGCCGAACTCTTCGCCGTCCTGGCGGGCGGCGAGTGGCCGGAGGCGGACGAGAGCGCGCTGCGGGTGGTCGGGGACGACTACCAGGCCATCGCCGACGACATACCCAAGCTCACGGACTACATCGTCGAGCTCGTGAACGTCTGCCTCCAGCGCTTCGAGGGGCAGGCCGCCGACGCGTTCGTCGCCCAGATGCGCTGGCTCATCGGTCAGGGCGGCGGCAACAACCACCTGGGGCAGGCGGCCGATCACGCCAAGGAACTGGCGAAGGCCGCGCGGGACACCGCGAACCAGGTCGAGTACGCGAAGTGGTCGACCATCGCCCAACTCGTCCAGCTCGCCGCCGAGATCGTGTTCGCGATCTTCTGGGCGCCGTACACCCTGGGCGCCTCGCTGAGCGGCCTCAGCTTCCAGTACCTCTTCACGCGCGAGGCCATCCGCCTGATCCTCACGTGGCTGCGCAACCAGATCCTGCTGCACACCTTCGCGAACGTCGCGGGCGGTCTCTTCATCGACGCGACCGTCCAGCTCATCCAGATCGGTGACAAGCACCGGACGGACTGGGACACCGCTGCCACGCTCCAGGCACTGGAGTCCGGTGTCGTCAACGGCGTCATCGCGGGACCGCTCAACCTCGTCGGCATGGGCGTGGGCTCGGTCATCGGCAACGCCGTCGGCAAGAGCGGCGGGAAGGTCCTCGGCAAGGAGCTGGGCGCCGTGATGAAGGGCGCGTCGAAGGAGGCGGCACCTGCCCTGGCCGGCGCCGCCGCTGCCGCACCGGCCGCGGCGAGCCGTGCCTCCGGGCGCTGGCTGGGAGAGGGGGCGTCGAAGGCCTTCGCCAAGGACATCGGAAGCCTGATGCAGGCCACCAGCACCCCACTGCAGACCGGTTTCGCACAGTCCGGCAAGGGCAGCATCGCCGGACGGTTCGGGCAGCACATGGAGCGGGCGTTCGAGAAGCACCTCGGGGAAGCCCTCGGCACGAACGAGGCGAAGCAGCTGGGCCGCGAGTTCGGGGAGGCGTTCACCGCGAACTGGCGGCGTGGCGGCGCGGAGAACGCGGCGCTGAACGACGTCCTGCACAAGGTCCTGGACCCGTCCGCGCTCAGCGGCGGCGGGGTCAAGGCGCTCGCGGAGTCCCTGCCCGAACTCGCCGCCACGATGGGCAACGGCAACCGGATGTTCCAGCTCGGTGAGGTGCTCGGACAGCACCTCGTGGAGGGGGCCCAGAACACCCTCGGCGAGGGGCTCTACAACCTCGTCTTCGGCGAGAACCACGAGTTCAGCGCCGGCTGGCAGAGTTTCGTGTCCGGTGTCGCCATGGGCGCGCTCGGCCATGCCGGGCACCTCGCGGCGAGCCCGTTCACCGCCAAGTACACGGAGTTCGTGCGCACCTGGCAGAGTGCGCCGCTCGGTGAGAACGACGGGAAGTACTTCGGCCCGCTGCACCCCCTCACCCTGCTCTCGGTCGCCGCGAACCTCAGCGGCAACTCGGCGCCGTTCCCGGTACCGCGCCTGGGCGCCGAGTACGTCCCGGTGCCCGCCGCGGACGCATCGGCCCCGCCGGTCCGCACGACGAGCGGCGGGGACGGCGCGGACCGGCCGCGCCCCTCCACGGAGACGGACGCGCCACGCCCGGTGCGCACGCAGTCGGGCGGGGGCGAGGCCGGGAGCGCACCGCAGCACGAACCGGCCCCGACGACCGGACCGACCGCCGGCCACCCGCCGGTGACGGCCGAGCCTCCGGTGGTGTCCGTGCCGCCGGTGACGGCCGAGGCGCCGGTGGTGTCCGTGCCGCCGGTGACGGCCGAGCCTCCGGTGGTGTCCGTGCCGCCGGTGACGGCCGAGGCGCCGGTGGTGTCCGTGCCGCCGGTGACGGCCGAGCCACCGGTGGTGTCCGTGCCGCCCGTGACGGCCGAGCCGCCGTTGCACACCGATCCGTCACCCACGCCCACCCCCACGCCGACGCCGCCGACCGAGTCCGGCGCCGTGTCCCTCCCGCACGAGGTGCCCGGCGCCGGCGACCCGCCCGGGCACACCCCTGCGGACCCCGCCTACGACTACGTGCCCGCGCCCTCGCACGGGGGCGACACACAGCCCGATGCGGGACGCGCCGCGGACTGGCAGCAGGCCCAGCGTGACCTCCAGGACGACTACACGGGCAAGGCCAGGGAGGCGGCCCGGGACACGGCTGCCGAAACGGAGGCGGAGCAGCGGTTCGCCGAGGCGTTCGCGGACTGGTCGAACCACCTGCCCGACGGCGCGACCGACGAGCTGACCTCGGCCATCCGGCACCGCGCCCATGACCTGATGGCCGAACAGCTCGCGCAGGGACGGCCGCGCGAGGAGGTCCTCGCGGGCCTGGACGACCTGATCACCTTGGCGTCCTTCCGCGAGGCCGGGGTCCGGGTGGGCATGGAGCGCTTCGACCAGGTGGCCCGGGATCGGCATGCCCAGGATTTGTCCGAAGAAGCGGCCGCACGGGTGCGCGACCACATGGCCGGAGTGTTCCGGCAGCAGGTGGAGACGGCGGTCGCGGGCCTCTACGCCGAGCCGGGAGACGTACGGGACGCCCTGCAGGACCGGACCGCCGGGGCGCGGCGGAAGCTGGACGAGATGTCCGCCGGCCTGCGCCGCGACCTGGAGCTGCGCGCTGAGTACGAAAGGGTGCGGGAACGCGCCGATCGCGCCGTCGACCAGCTCGCCACCCACTGGCGGGACGGACTGACGCAGGAGGACGCCGATCTGCTGCGCGCCGGTGGCGTCGCCCGGGACGCGGAACTGTCCGAGGACAGCCTGCGGTTGATCGGCCGCGACCTGCGCGACCGGCTCGTAGCCGACTTCATCGCAGCCTTCGGCTCGGCCGACTCGGCGGCCGGCCTGAGCCGCGACGGCGCTGCGGCGGCGATCCGTACCGTTGCGGAGGCCTTCGACCGGCACACGGCCGGGCTCTCCCACGCCTTTGCCGTCCAGGCCGTCCGTGAGGCCGCCATCCGGAAGATCGTCGACCAGGTGGAGGCCGCCGCGCCGACCTGGCGGGACACGGTCCTGTCCAGCGGCGGCGGCTCCCGCCTGCATCCCGGGGCCGCCGAGGCGCTGGGGCTGTCCGGTGCCGACGCGGAGCCCTTCGTCCGCGCGGTGACCGTCGAGCTCGTCGCCGCGACGGACCAGCGGCTCCTCGACCACCTCGCCCGCCCCGACGCGCCCGGCGACCTGGTGACCGAGCAGCAGGTCCACGACCTGTTCACCCTCAAGATCGCCCGGGACGTCGCGGCCACCGCCGCGAACCGGCAGGCCGAAGCGGCCGCGGCGGCCTTCGGCGAGGGACGGGGGCTGACGGACACCTCCCGCCGACGGGTGGGCGAAGGCTACGAACAGCGGATCCTGGAGGCGTTCGACACCGTCTTCGGCGATCCGGCGGCGCTGCACGACGCGGAGCGCCTCGCCCTGTGGACTTCCGTCCAGGACGCGCTCCTCGCGGACCTGCCGCTCCACCTCGCCTTCGAGGCCGAGGCGATGCCCGCCCTCGGCCACGCCGCCGCCACCTTCGACCGGCTCACGGACGGCCGGAGCATCGGCGGGTCCCGGCTGGCAGACCTGAAGCGGGACTACGGCAAGGACTGGTTCGCGGCGTACCGGAAGCTGTGGGGCCCGGGCAACCTCCACGCCGACCGCTGGCACGCCCACGAACAGGCACACGAGGGCACGTTCGCCGCCCGCCCCGCCGGCGACCAGGGCGCCCTGATCACCCCCGCCGACCGCCGCCACCTCGCCTTCCCCACGGCCGCGCCCTCGCCGGACCCGGAGCGGGCCGCGATGGAGCTGGCGCTGCGCATCGGCGCGGGCCCCCTCCACGCCTCGGTGGAGAACGCGCCCGCACCGGCCCCTCCCACCGAGGCGCCCGCGCCGCCGGCCGGACGCGCGACCGCCACCGAGCCGCCGGAGCGGCCGGGCGGCTCCCTCTCGACCTTCGCCGGGAGCGCCGGTCCCGGGGGACGGGACCTCCACGAGGTGCCCGGCACGGACATCAGCGTGCAGAGCCGTCCGCTGGGCCCGGACGACGGCTCCCGGCCCATGGGCCGGGCCTATCTCGACCCCGAGGGCTTCGACGACCTCGACGAGCTCCTGCCCCGCTTCCGCAACGACCGGCCGGTGTACCACCACGTGCTCATCGACGAGGACCTGGCGCCGGACGAGCCCGGGTACGTCAAGGCGGACCTGGGCGACTTCGACGCGCCCTGGGCGAACGGCCCGGATCCCTACGTCGTCCTCGCCGACGAGTACGGCGGGACGCGCGAGCTCACGGTCACCGACGAGGACGGGGACGCGACCTCGCTCGGCTGGCAGGAGTTCGCCGCGGTCGTGGCGGCGGACCCCGTGCTCGCCGGCCTGCCCGAGGACGTTCCCGTGGTCCTGGCGGTCTCCCGCGGCGGTGGTGGCGGTCTGGAGCTGCCGCGTGCGGTCGCGTCAGCCACCGGCCGGGTGGTGTACGCGCTCACCGGCGACACCTTCGTGGATCAGCTCGGCGGCGACGGCGGCGAGACCTGGTCGCTGGGTCTGAAAGCGGCCTTCATGGGGGCGGACGGCTACTCCCGGCCGCGTGGCGGCATCGTCCGGGTCGACCCGCCGTCGAAGGGAGGAGTCGACCACCGCATCGGCCCCGGTCCCGGGAGCGTCACCACCACGGACGGCCGGAGCATCCCCGACCCGCTCATCGAGACCCGGCCCGTCCTGAACCTGGACGGAGTCTCCAAGGGAAGTGCCTCCTTCGAGGACGCCCACTGGGCCGTCCGTGAGGGGCCGTACGCGCACCTCGACCGACTGGCCGACTTCGAGCGGCGGTTCGAGTGGGACGAGCCGACCGGCCTCACCGAGCAGGTGCCGTACGACCCGGAGCACGCCTACTTCTTCGTCTCCCACGCCGGCCCGCCCGGCTTCACGATGGAGGTCACGGGTCAGCCGCCTGCCATGGTGAGCGGCACGGAGGTCGGCGGGTTCCTGCGCCGCCGGCCCAGCGTCGTGGCGCTGAAGGAGGCCGCCGCGCAGGGCAAACCGGCCTCCCTGGTGCTCCTCGGCTGCCAGTCCGCACAGCACGCGCAGGACGTGGCGCGCGAGGTCGGGCTCCCCGTGCACGCGCCCACCGCCACCGCCGGTGTGGTGGAGGCGACGCCGGGCGCCCTGTACGACACCGCGCAGCAGCCGCAGCTCTTCCTCCGCATGGAAGTGGGCACGGACGCGGGCGAGTTCCACACGTACCACCCCGCCGGCGACGACCGGACGACCGGCACGTCCCGACCCCCGGCCGACCCGTCCGCATCCGTTCCGCTCACCGCCGCCCCGGTCGAGAACGCGCTGACCACGGCCTCGCCCGCCGTGCTCCCCGGACTGCCGGCCGATGCCCCCACCTGGCCCGCCACCGGGAAGGCGCACGCCTATCTGGTGGTGCACGAGGGGACCGGCCGCCTGCTCGACGACGGCATCCCCGTCACCGGGGAGCGGCTCGCCCTGTCCAGGACCAAGCCCCGTACCCTGCCGCAGGGCAGCCGGCTGCTGCGGCTGAACGTGCAGGCCGGACATGCCGTCGACCTCAAGCGGCTGGTGTCGGCGTACCCCTCTCGCGCGACGGACGGCGGCGACATCGCCGTGGCGCTGGGGGCGGGTACGGACCTCTGGCTCCCCGCGGCGGCGCTGTCGACGGCATCCGTCGACAAGGTCTACGCGACCGGCAGCAACAACCGGGCGGAGAAGGGCCACGAGCTCCGGGGGAAGAACCTCGGCGAACTGGGCAGGGTGGAACACTTCGCCGACCCGCCCGACGAGCAGCCGGCGGCGCACGCCCTGCCGGGCCTGCCGGTCCAGGACCCGTGGCAGGTCTCGGCCTTCGCCGAGGGCGCGGGACCCGGGGGACGGGACCTCCACGAGGTGCCCGGCACGGACGTCACCGTGCAGAGCCGTCCGCTGGGGCCGGGCGACGGCTCCCGGCCCATGGGCCGCGCCTATCTCGATCCCGGGGGCTTCGCCGGCTTCGAGGCGTTCCTGCCCGGCTTCCGCCACGACCGGCCGGTGTACCGCCATGTGCTGGTCGACCAGAACCTCGGGTCCAACGATCCCGGGTACGTCAAGGTGGATCTGGGCGACTTCGACGCGCCCTGGGCGAGCGGCCCCGCCCCCTACTTCGTGCTGGGGGGTGACTACAGCGGGAAGCGCAAGCTCACGCTCACGGACGAGGACGGCGACGCGATGGCGCTCGGCTGGAAGAAGTTTGCCGGGGTCGTGGCGGCCGACCCGGTGCTCGCCGGCCTGCCCGAGCATGTTCCCGTGGTCCTGGCGATCTCGCGTGGCGGTGGTGGCGGTCTGGAGCTGCCGCGTGCGGTCGCGTCAGCCACCGGCCGGGTGGTGTACGCGCTCACCGGCGACACCCAGGTGGTTCCGCTCGGCGCAGGCGGCTGGTCGCTGGGCCTGAAGGGCGTCTTCGACGGGGCCGACGGCGACGGCCTGCCACGGGGCGGCATCGTCCGGGTCGATCCGCCGTCCAAGGGAGGGGTCGACCACCGCGCCGGCCCCGGTCCCGGCAGCGTCACCACGACCGATGGCCGGACCGTCCCCGACTCGCTCATCGAGACGCGGCCCATCCCGAACCTGGACGGCATCTCCAAGGGAAGGGCCTCGTTCACCGACAGCCACTGGGCCGTCCGCGAGGGACCGTACGGGCACCTCGACCAGCTGACGGAATTCGAGCAGTGGTCCGCATGGGGCGTCCCTTCCGGCCGGCCCCCCCACGTGCCGTACGACCCGGAGCACGCCTACTTCTTCTCGGCGCACGCAGACGCGCGCGGGTTCCGGATGGAGGTCACGGGCCGGTCCGTCGCCGTGCTGAGCGGTACGGAGGTCGGCGGGTTCCTGCGCCGTCGGCCCAGTGTCGTGGCGCTCAAGGAGGCCGTCGCGCAGGGCAAGCCGGCTTCCCTGGTGCTCCTCGGCTGCAACTCCGCGCAGCACGCGCAGGACGTGGCGCGGGAGGTGGGGCTGCCCGTGCACGCGCCCACCGCGACGCGCGGTGTGGTGCCGGCGGTGCCGGGCCACTACTACGACACGTCACAGAAGCCCAGGCACTTCCTGCTCCAGGAGGGCAGTGATGCGGCCGAGTTCCGCACGTTCCACCCCGACGGCGACGACCGGAAGCCGGCCGTGCCCGCGCGACCGGCGAACCGGCAGCACGACCCACGAGGGGTGGACTCGGCGGGCGGAGAACAGGGGGACGGGGCACAGGACGCCCCCACCGGCGACGCCTACCGCACGGCGGCCGACCTGCTCGCCGCTCTCGAGTCCTCGACGGTCGTCCCCGACGTGCGGACGCTGCCCGCTCCGGGGCCGATCGGCGTGGACCTGTTCGGGATCCTCGAACCCATGGAGGCCCCGCACTTCCTGCTGCACCCCGAGACCCGTGAGCCCTACGACTACACGAACCTCACGGCCGACCAGGCCGCCTACTTCCTGCACCTGATGGACATGCGGTACCCGGTGAGCGCCGAAGACATGGACCCGGCCGGCTGGGACGTCGGCAAGGGCGAGTACAGCGTGGTCCACACCCGCTCCACGACCACGTGGGCGCCCGGGCAGGACGTCGCACCGCTGGACTCGACGGAGGTGGCGATCCCCGGCATCGTCCAGGCGATCTGGTTCGGCCCGTTCCGTCCCGACGGACCGTCGGCCGGCTTCTGGGAGCGCTTCGGCGAGGCGGCCAGGACCCACGGGGACGGCGCGTTCTTCGTCCTGTGGACGGACCTGCCCCGGCACGTGGTGGACGCCGTGTACGAGCTGGACGCGGCCCCGGCCGACCCGGAACTCGCGGACGCCTGGCGGATGGTCCGGTGGGCCGACGACGCCGACATCCGCCTGGTGAACCCGTTCGAGGTGTACCACAAGGGGCGGCCCATGCCCCTGCACAACGAGTTGATGACCGAACTGGCGAAGCTGACCGGCCGGGGCAAGGCGGCGGCGAGCGACATCTTCCGGCTCGTCGCCGGGCACGACTTCGGCGGGCTCTACTCCGACGGCGACAACCGGATCACGTCCCTGTCGGCGCTCGCCGCCACGGCGCGGAGCAAGGAGGGGTTCGCCACCCACTCGAACGGCGCGACCTTCGGCAACTCCGCCTTCGTGGCACCCGCCGAGCACCCCTACCTCAGCGAGAGCCTGGCCGAGCAGAAGTCCAACTACCGCAAGACCCAGAAGGAGCTGTACGGGCCGGACGCGATGCTCATGGGCAAGGAGTTCTACCTGGGGGAGACGGGCCGGCCGCGCCGGAACTCCGTGATGCTCCGGACCGGACCGGACAGCCAGGTCCCGGTGGCCAAGCGGCTGGGCTATCCGCACGTCGCCAAGCTGCCGTCGCTCTCCGGGGTCGACATGGGTTTCGACGCGAGCTGGCTGCGGCCGGTGCCGCCCGCGCAGCGGACCTGGACGGCCCCGCAGACGCTGCACTTCACCCAGCAGGTGATCCACAGCATGGTGCGCAGCCTGTACAACCGGGACGGCGACCTGCACCTGACCGACATCCACGACGCCATCGTGCAGCACCCGCAGCCCGAGCTGATCTGGGAGGCGGCACTGACCTACCTCGGCTCGCGCGAGGACCTGCGGCCGCTGGTCAAGGGCATCACCCTGACGCGACTGACGGAACCGGACGCGCCGCCGTTCGAGGTGGAGCTGCCGGAGAGCGTGCGCGACCTGTTCCAGCCGGTGGAGGGCGGCCAGGCACCCATCGGTGACGCCGACGGCTGGTGGCTGGCCGACCGGTCCGTCCCCGTACGGATGACCGAGCCGGCCTCCGCGGGGTCGGGGGCGGGGGCGGGGCCCGACCATGGTCGGGTCAAGGAGCTGGCCGATGCCCTGGCCCTCGGCCACGACTCCGGCGCCCACCTGCTCGACGATCCGTCGGCGGACGCCGGACGGCGGGAGCGGACGGCCGAGAGCGTCGCGCGCTTCCCGCACGACGACCGGTTCTTCACCGTCGTCATGCACTCCGGCGACGACGGCGCCCCGCAGTGGCGCGGCGCCTCCGTCACCCCCGGGCAGCTCGCCGGGGCCCTGGCCCAGTTGCACCGGCGCCAGGTCTGGGACGTCGCCAAGCCGCTCCAGCTGGCCGGCTGCTCACTGGGCCGGGGCGGCGAGGGATCGTACGCGGCCGACGTGCTGCGGGAGCTGCGGCGGCTGCTGCCCGGCCTGGACCTGGAAGCGTACGTTCCGGACGGGACGCTGTGGTTCGTGCCGCAGGCGACGGCGCCGCACCGTACGGACGCCACGGGCACCGGGCACCTCGTGGTGGGCCCGGGGGCCGGCTTCGACGGCTCAGGCCGTCCGGTGGTGAACACGGGCGGACAGTGGCTGCGGCTGACGCTGCCGAAGGACGCGGCGGAGGTCGCCGTGCAGCCGCTGGGCGCCCATCTGCCGCCCGACGGCAGCACGCCGCCGAACGCCGCGGACGCACCGGACGGGTACACCGCCGTCACCGGCGGGGAAGGCGGGCAGGATCCCGCCCTGACGCCCCTCGACGGCGCGGAGTCCTTCGGGACCGACGACGTCCGGCACAGCCCCGGGCCCGGCCCGGCCACCTGGTTCGCCCCGCCCGGCGGTGCGGACCTGGGCGATGTGCTCGGCCACCGACCGGGCGTGCCCGACCAGGCGGCAAAGCCCAGCCGTCTCCTCACGGAATACACCCTGGTGTCGCCGCCCGGGGCGCAGCTGGAAGGCGCGTCCCCCGCCGAACGGCTGGCGAAGGCTCCGTTCGCCTACCGGCTGCCGAGCCGGCTCGAATCGGTGATGAAGCCCGAGGACGAGCTCGACTTCGTCATGGGAACCCTCACCGGCGTCAGCTCTTTCCCCGTCTACCAACCTGCCAGGCCGGTCGAGGTGCCGGCGCACCCCGAGCTCCGCGTGTCCGGTGACGGAACGCTCGCCATCGCCGATCACGACGGCCCGGTGCGGGAGTTCTACGCGCTCCCCGAGCTGGTGGACGACGCCCGGCGGAAGCTGGACCTGGCGGGGAGCGACGTGCGCCTGGTCGTCGATCCGGAGACCCGGATCACCTTCGACCACGACGGGGAGCCGCGCACCCTCCACAAGGTCGCACCGCAGTTCGCCGGCGCCCCGAAGGACGTGTGCCGGGACTTCTCGGCGGACGTGCTCGGAGGGGACCACTCGCACATCCTGCTCCAGGACGTCCGGCCGCCCGGGCGCGGGGGAACGGGCACCACCGTCACGGCCCCGATCAACACCGCGAACAACGCCGAGGTCTCGGGCATCGCGCACCTCGCGGAAGAGGTGGGCCGTCTGCTGGGGCCGGACGGCGACCCCGACGAGGCGGACCTCGGCCGGGCGGCGGCACTGATCGGCCAGGGCCGGCACACCGAGGCCGGGAAATGGCCCGTACCGGGAGCCGAGTACGGGACGGCTCAGTACCGCGCGGCGCGCGAGACGGACGCCGCGCTGCGCTGGCGCGAGGTGAGCGAGCGCCTGGGCATCAATGCGCGGGCCTTCGCCATGGACCCGGGCGACGGCTACGTCATCCAGTCCGTACCCTCGTCGATCGAGAACGGGCTGCGCGCCTACGAACAGGACTACGCCCGCGGCACGGACGAGGGGGTTCCCGACGAGCACGCCGACGGCGTCGGCTACCACTTCGCTCCCGTCGTCGTCACCAGCCAGGACAAGACCCACCACCTCGCCCTCCAGAACTTCAACCAGCGCAAGGCGATCCGGAACGACATGCGCGACGCCGTCGAGGCGAACCTCGCGCACTACGGGGCCGACATCGAGGCGGTGGCACACGAGCTGGAGGCCTCCGCGGCGCGCGGCGAGATCGGGGTGGACGACGCCCGGCTGCGGCTGGCCCAGAGCCTGCACGGCATCCGGCAGGCCCGGCAGGAGCAGCGCAAGCTCGCGGCGCACCCCGACGCGCAAGCGGAACGGGCCGAGTGGGCCCGGGCGGAGTCCGGTTGGATGGTCAACGCGACCCGGGCACTCATCGGCCTGACCGGTGATTCCTACGGCAAGTCAGGGGAAGCGTGGTACTTCTCCCTGCACGGCAGGGCGAAGGGCGAGTCCTTCTTCGACAGCTGGGCCGAGCTGGGACTGGAGGGCAGCAGCTTCAGCAACCCCCTCGCCGCCGTGGTGAGGGCCGGCCACCAGGACGCGAAGATCGAGCTGCCGGTGGGACCGGCGGGCGCCCCGCTGAGCGTCACGGCCGTGAAGCGGCTGGAGAAGTTCGCCGACCACGTGGCCAAGGTGGCGCTGTGGAAGGCGGACCAGGGCCTTCGGCCCCCGGTGGTGACGGTCGCCTCGCAGCTCCACCCGCAGGAGCCGGTGACCGGGCTCGGCGCGAAGTCGGACGCCGTGCTCAGCGCCTTCCACGACCTGCTGGGCGTACGTCTGGCCCAACGCCAGGCGATCCAGCCACTGCGCAGCGGCGGCGTCATGACCCCCCGTCACATCGAGCTGGTCCAGGACGTCGTGCTGCGCGACCCCGAGCACCGTACGGGCGACGGGGGCCGGACCGACGGAGGGATCGACTCCCTGGTGACGCTGCACGCGGAGACCGACGGCCGGTCCGACGGCCGGATCAGCCTGGGCGTCGCCCAACTGGAGGACCTGGCACGGCAGACGGGCGCCCAGGGCCGACGGCCCAGTGGATTCCAGCGACGGGCCAGCTCACTGCTCAGGGCTCCGCAGGCGATCGGCGGCGCGCCGGTCACGGCGACCGACGTCGCCCGGATGAAGGACGTCGTGCACCTGGTGCGCGGCCTCACCGACGAGCCGGGCCTGCCCGACCCCGTCTCCCTCGCCGACGGGCGCAGGCTGAGCGACCTCATGGCCCGGGAGTTCGGCCTCGGCGGGGTGAGCACGCCCGAGCAGCTCGACCCGCTGGTCCGCAAGGTGTTCGGCCTGGAGCAGGACGCGCAGGTGAGCGCGCAGCAGCGGGCCGACCTGCTCCAGCTCGCGAACCGTGCCAAACAGCCGGGCAAACCCCTGACCTCCGACCGCTTGCGGTCGATCCACACCCGGAGCCTGGCCGACGACGTGGCCGAGGCCCTGGTCGGGGTGGCGCTGTAGCGGTGGTCCGGCCGAGGAGTGAACTGACAGCACCGAGGCGGCCGTAGGGCCGGAGGTACGGGCGAGGCATGAGACGAGCGACAAGAGACGAGAGACGAGTGACCAGAGGTGAACAGGTGGACGGCACGAGGGGCGAAGCGGCCCGGCAGGAGCCGGACCGGCCGTCCGCGGCGGCCCGGGTACGGCTGGACGGGGTCGACTGGCTGGCCGGGTGGGACGAGGCGGCCCACGAGCCCGCCACGACGACACCGGAGGAGGCCGTGAAGCCGACGGGGCCGGCCCCCACCGCACACCCTGCGCACCCGGACACGGCCCCGAGGACGCCCACCCGCGGCGCGACACCGCCACGCGACGAACCGCCCCCGGCCACGGCTCCGGATCCGGGCGCGGCCACGGACTTGGGCACCCCGGCCACGGCTGCGGACCCGGCCACGGCCCAGGCCGCAGCCCCGGCCACCGCCCCGGACGCGACGGCAGCCCCGTCGGCGGCCCCGGCCGTCGCCGCCGGCGACGGGACCGGTTCCGTGCAGCCGTCCGAGGAGGCCGAGCAGCCGGAGGGGCGGGTTCCCCGGCCCGTGATCATCGCCGCCGCGACCGCCGGTGCGCTCCTGATCGGGCTGCCCCTGGTCCTGGCCCCGCTGTCCCACGGCTCCGCTCCCGACGGCGGACCGCACCCGGCCGCCGCGGCCGGGTACACGCGGGAGGGCGAGACCGGCGACGCGTTCGTGCCGGGTGCCGACCCCCGCGACACCGCCACGCCCGCCGCCCCGGGCGCGGCCGGCGCGCCCGCGCAGGGGCCCGGTCCCGTCCCGCAGACGGGCCCGGCCGGCGACGGCGCGCCCCACGGCCCGGCCCCGGCCCCCGGGCCCGGCGGCGACAAGGGGGGCGGCACCCCGTCCAGGCCCGATCCGGAGAAGCCGCCGCAGCCCGCCCCGGCCCCCACGTTCACTGCCGTCGCCGGCCGCGGCTGCGGGGCCGCCGGGACCGGGTACCGCCAGCGCGGCTGGTTCGAACGGGGCAACGAGGGCTGGCTGAGCCGCTCCGAGGGCGGCTGGACCGGCGACGGCTGCACCGGGATGTACACGGCCGTCCCGATGTCGGGCGAGGCCGCCAAGGACGACGGCAACTCCGTGCTGTGGACGTTCGAGACCGGCCGGGTGGCCACCGGCTCCTGCCGGATCTCGGTCTACGTCCCCGGCGCGCGGGACGTCGTGTCCGTCGGCGGCAACCCGACCCACTACACCGTGCAGAACCAGTTCGACCCCGGCAGCGGCACCATCGGCTCCTTCTCGGTGCCGCAGGTGTCCCGTCGCGGCCAGTGGGTCGACGGCGGGACCTTCCCGCTCTCCCGCGGCCGTATCGCCGTCCTGCTGCACACCCGTGGCCAGGACTGGTCGGGAAGCACCAAGACCTACGCGCACCACGCCGCCTCCGCCGTACGAGCCCACTGCACCGGCTCCTGACCCGCACGGGGGAAGAGTGGAACTGCGCACCAGCGCAAGGGCGGTCCCTGGCTCCACACCGTCCCGGGCGGCGGCGCTCGCCGTGCCCCTCGCGGCCGTCCTCGCCCTGGCGGCGCCCGCACCCGCGCGGGCCGACGGACCGCCGGCCGGCCCCGAGGCGGGCTCGCTGCCCACCCTCGCCCAGCGCGTGGCCCAGCCCCGCGACGGCTGCGTCAAGGCGTCAGGCAAACGCAGCGAGCGTACGCCGTGGCCGCAGGCCTTCCTGCGCCCGGACGCGGTGTGGCCGTTGAGCGAGGGCGCCGGGGTGACCGTCGCGGTCGTCGGCTCCGGGGTCGACGGGGCGTCAGGAGACCTCGAAGGCCGGCTCACCGCCGGTCCCCGCCTGTCCGGACCGGGGGACTCCACCCGCGACTGCGTCGGCCACGGCACCTTCCTCGCCGCTCTGATCGCCGCCCGGCCCCGGACCGACGTGGGCTTCGCCGGGATCGCGCCCCGGGCCAGGGTCCTCGCGGTCGGAGTCACCGACGACACCGGCGCGACCGACGCCGACCTGCTCGCCCGGGGCATCCGGGCCGCCGCCGACGCCGGGGCCCGCGTGATCGCCGTGGCCGTGCCGCTGCCCGGGCCGGACGGCGGTCCCGCGGAGGCCGTCGCGTACGCACGCGGCAAGGGCGCCCTGCTGGTCGCCCCGGCCGGGTACGACGGCCAGGGCCGCACCGAGCCCGCCCCGGCCCGTCCGGCACCGGGGGCGCTCACGGTCGCCGCACTCTCCCCGGACGGTACGCCCGCCGAGCCCGGCCCGGCGGCGGGCCGCCCCGACCTGCTCGCGCCCGGGGTCGCCGTGATGGGCACGGGTCCCGGCGGCCGGGGCCACTTCACGGCGAGCGGGCCGAGCTGCGCCGCGGCCTTCGTCGCGGGCACCGCGGCGCTGGTCCTGGGCTACCGGCCAGGACTGACGGTGGATCAGCTGGAGAGCCGGCTCAAGGCCACCTCCTACCGGGCCTGGGCCGGCCCGGCCGGTGCGCGGACCGCCTACGCCGGCGTCGATCCGGTGGCCGCGGTCACCGCGGAGCTGCCGGGGGAGGCCGCGGGCACCGTCGCACCGGTCCTGGCACCGGCCGCCCTGCCCCCGCTGCCCGCCGCACCCGGCCACCCGGCCGCCGGGCAGGGCCTCGCCGTGGCCGGGGGCGCCGCGGCCCTGGTCGCGGCCGTCGCCGCGGCCGCCGTGGTGGTGCCCCGGGGCCGGCGCCGCAGCTGGCGCCCGGGGCCCTCGTGAGCCCGGCACCGGACGGCGGGGATGGCATCCTGGTGCCGTGACCGACAAGGACGAGGAAGCGCGGGTGCGGCGGCTGGCCGGCGCCTGGGCGGCGCAGTGCGCGGCCGCCGTCGACGCCATGGCCGGGGCCGATCCCGGGGAGCCCGCTCCCGCCGCGGGATCCGGCCCCGCCGGGTCGGCGGCGTTCCCGGGTGCGCAGGAGGCCGTCGCGCTCGCCCGCCGGCTCGCCCTCCAGGACCTGGCGGACCAGCCCTGTCCGCTCCCCGACGCGGAACTGCGGCTGATCGCCGAGGTCATGGTGGTCGACGAGCACCCCGCCGCGCACCTGTGGGCGGACGAGGACCGCGCGGCGCTCGCCGGTTGGGCCGCGATCCTGATCCGGCGCTTCGGCGACGACGGCGTCCAACGGCTCCTGGACGCCTTCGACCCGCTCGACGCCCGCCCACCGGCCGTGCCCGCACCACCCCGCTGACGCCCTCGCATTAGGACGTCCTTGGCCCTTCGTTGGCGGCCTTCGCCATCGTGGTCCATGGAGGCGTCACAGCAATGCGAAGGGCAGGAACATGGGGATGGGCACGACGGACACGGTGCACTCGACGTTGGACGAGGAGACGCTGGCCGACCTCCACCGGGTGCACGGAGTGCAGTTGATGCGGGCCCTGATGCGGATCACCCGGGGCGACCGGGGACGGGCCGAGGACATCTACCAGGAGACGCTGATGCGGGCCTGGCAGAACCCGGAAGTTTTCGCGGAGGGGCCGGAGAAGGCCAGGCCGTGGCTGTTCACCGTCGCCCGCCGGATCGCCATCGACCACCACCGCATGCGGGCGGCCCGCGTGCAGGAGGTCACCGACGCGGTCGGTGAGGACAGGCCGGATCACCGCGATCCCTTCGACGAGGTTCTCGCCGCCCGCGACATCATGGCCCTGCTCGCCAAGATCCCCGCGCACCAGCGTGAGGTCGTCGTCGAACTGCACCTGAGAGGGCGCTCGCTGGCCGAGACGGCCGAGCTCCTCGGCGTCCCGCTGGGCACCGTCAAGTCCCGCAACCACCACGCCATCCGCCGGCTGCGGCCGGTCATGGAGGCGTCCGCCCGGGCCACGGCCGTCTGAGCAGCGCTCCGCACGGCCCTCCCGACGGCCCTCCCGACGGCCCTCCGGACGGCCCTCCGGACGGGCCTACGCGGAGCCTTGGGCGGAGCCCGTCCGGCCGTACCACTCGGCGGCGCGGCTCAGGTGTCCGGCGGCCTCCACGAACCGGCCGGACTCGGCGAGGAACGCCCCGAGCCGCCGCTCCACCAGCGCACGGAGGGCCGGAACGCCGGCGCTCTCGCAGCCCGCGAGCGCCTCGGTCCACCGCGCTTCCGCCTCCGCCCCGCGGCCGAGCAGGTGCAGCGCGCGTGCCTCGGTCTCCAGGGCCAGCAGGCGCGCGGGCACTTCCGGACGGTCCGCCAACAGGTCCTGGCACTGCCGGGCGTGCCGCAGCGCCTGGTCCGCCCGGCCCGAGCGGAGGTCCAGTTCGGCGGCCGCGGCCAGGACGCAGACCGCGTGCCCGGTCGGCCGCGGGTCCCCGACCAGCGCCCGTGCCGTGCGCGCCACCTGCTCCGCCTGCGCGAGCCGGCCCAGGCCGGTCAGCACCCGCACGAGCACCGAGAGCGCCAGGACGTGCGCGTCGCCGTCCTGCGGGCCGGTCCCTTCCGCCGCCCGGATGGCCGGCGGCAGTGCCTCCTGCGGTCTTCCGGTCGCGCACAGCGCCCGGGCCGTGAGGGCCTCCAGCCGGGCCGTCGCCGTACGGTCGCCGGTCCGTAGCGCCGCTTCGAGACCGGCGCGCAGGCACTCCAGCCCGTGGGCGGGCCGCCCACTGCTCCGGTAGAGCGCGTCGGCCGAGTGGGCCAGCTGCCAGGCGGGGACGTGGCGGCCCTGTTCCGCCGCGGCGAGGACCACGCCGCGGATCACCGGCTCCTCGCCGTCGAACCAGGCGAGCGTCGAGCGGACGTCGGTGAGCGGGGGCAGTTCCTGCGGCTGTCCGCCGGTCCGCCGTTCCAGCGGACGGACCTGCGGCTGGAGCAGGGCGGCCGCCCGGTCGGCCGTCGCGAGCGCGTACTCCAGCAACCCGGCCGCCGCCCGCCGTCGTTCGGCCATCGGCCGCTCGGTCAGCAGCTCCGTGCCGTGCAGGCGGATCAGTTCGTGGTGGGAGTACCGGCCGGGTGTGCCTTCGTCGAGCAGGTGGTACGCGGCCAGCGAGTCCAGGGCCCGGCGGGCGTCGGCGGCGCTGCTGCCGAGCAGGGCGGCGGCGCTGAACGCGTCGATCTCGGGCCCGGGATGCAGGGTCAGCAGCGGTAGCAGCCGTACGGCCGTCCCGTCGAGGTGCGGGTGCGTCAGGGTCAGGGTGGTGCGCACGCTGACCGAGCCCTGGGTGTCCAGGGCCTGCAACCGGGTCCGTTCGTCCGCGAGCTCGTCGACGAGCTGGCCGATCGTCCAGTCGGGCCGGGCGGCGATCCGCGCGGCGGCGATCCGCAGCGCCAGCGGCAGCCGGCCGCAGAGCGCGGCCAGCCGCTCGGACGCCTCGGGCTCGGCCGCCACCCGGGCGGGAGTGAGCAGGCGTTCCAGCAGCTGCCGGGCCTCTCCCGGCGGCAGCGTGCCCAGCCGGACCACGACCGCGCCGTCGGTGACCAGGAGGTCCTCCAGCGTGTTGCGGCTGGTGACGACGGTGGCGCAGCGGGTGCCCGACGGCAGCAGTGCGGTGACCTCGGCGGCACTGCGGGCGTTGTCCAGCACGACCAGGAGGCTTTTGTGCCGGGTCAGTTCCCGGTAGAGCGCCGCCCGCCCCGCCGGGTCCTGCGGGACGGCGGTGGGCGGCACGCCCAGCGCGCGCAGGAACTTCTCCAGGGCCTCGGCCGGGTCGGCCGGCCCGGCCGGATCGAAGCCGCGCAGGTCGACGAAGAGCTGGCCGTCGGGGAACCCGGCGGCCCTGCTGTGCGCCCAGCGCACCACGGTGGCCGTCTTGCCCACACCGGCGGGACCGACGACCACGGCGAGGCCGCCGCCGGTGCGCTCCGGCCCGCACTCCGCGTCGAGCAGGGCCGACTCGGCCTCGCGGCCCACGAAGCCGGGCGGCCGGCGCGGCAGCATGCGCCCGGCGGGGCCGGCGGGCAGGGGAGCCCGCGCCCCGGGGACCGCCGGCACCCCGGGAGCGCCGGGCCCTCCGGGCACCTCGGGCGGGACGGCGGCGGCCCCCGCGGACGAGGACGGGGAGGCGGCGGGAAACGAGAACGCGGACGACGGGGCGGCAGCGACCGCGCGCGGGGAAACGGCGGCGGCCGCGGACGGGGGTGCGGCGGCGACCGCGGACGCCGACGGGGGTGCGGCGGGGGTCGGGAACGCGTGCGGGAGTGCGGCGGCGACCGTGGACGGAGGTGCTGCGGGCGCCGCGGACCGGTCCGCCGGGCCCGCACCGACCGATGCGAAGGCCGCTTGGAGCACCCTGCCCGGCGTGATGCCGAGTTCCTCGTCCAGCCGGGTCCTGACCCGGTGGTAGACGGCCGCCGCCTCCGAGCCCCGGCCGGCCTGGTCCAGGCAGCGGATCAGCAGGGCGGCGAGGGGCTCCTGGAGCCCGTCGTCCCGTACGGCCCGCTCCAGTGCGGGCACGGCGGCAGACCCGGAACCGAGGTCCAGCAGCCGTTCCGCCCAGGCCGCCAGGGCCTGGGTACGCGCCGTGTCGAGCTGCGAGGCCAGGGAGCGGCGCAGGTCGGTGTCGGGGGTCCCGGCGAGCGCGCTCCCGTGCCACAGGCCGAGCGCCTGGTCCAGCAGGGCGGCCGCCCCCGCCCGGTCCGGCTCCGCCTCGGCCCGCGCGACCAGCGCGGCGAACCGGTGGGCGTCGACGGACTCGGCGTCGCCGGTCAGCACGTAGCCCTGCGGCCGGGTCACGACCTGGAGCGAGGAGCCGTCCAGCGCCTTGCGCAGCGCTGCCACGTGCCCCTGAAGGGCCGCCTTGGACCGGGCCGGAGGCTCCTCGCCCCACAGCAGCTCGCAGAACCGCTCCACCGGGACGGTCCGCCCGAACTCCAGCGCCAGGATCGCCAGCACGGCCCGCCGGTTGGCTCCGGCGACCTCGACCGGCGCGCCGTCGGACCCGGCGAGTTCCACCGGACCCAGCAACCGAATCAGCATGCGTTCCCTGCGTCCTCACGCCTTCGTCCCCGCGACGACCTGCAGTCTAGTGGCCACCGAATTGAGGTGAACCCGACACGCGGGTCGGTCGTGCCATGCACGGAAGGCTCCGTACGATCGTCGGGATCGTCCGGGTTCAGGCACAGGTGAGGAGAACGATGCGGGTCCAGCTCTTCGGGCAGGTCGAGTTGCGGTACGACGACGGCACCTCGGCCGTCGTCACCAGCCCCAAGCGTGCCGCTCTGCTCTCGGCGCTGGCGATGGACCTGAACGAGGTCGTCCCCACCACCCGGCTCATGGAGCTGATGTGGGCCGGCAAGCCGTCGGCGACCGCGCGGACCGCCCTGCACGGGCACGTGTCGGGGCTGCGCAAGCTCCTGGACGACAGCCTCGAACTGGCGGTGAAGGAGCCCGGCTACCGTCTGGTCGGCAGCCCGGACCAGGTCGACGTGCACCGGTTCGACACCCTGTGCGCCACCGCCGCCGCCACGGAGGACGACACGGAGGCGGTACGGCTGCTGCGCGAGGCCCTCGGCCTGTGGTGCGGCGACGCCCTGGCGGGCTGCGGCTCCCCGCTGCTGCGCGACGAGCGCGGCGAGCAGCTGGAGGAGTCCCGTCGGCGGGCCCTCGAACAGCTCGCGGAACGCCTGCTCCGCCTCGGCCGGGGCGGCGAGGCGGTGGCCGCCCTGACCCCGCTGACCGAGAACGACCCCGCCCGTGAGTCCGCCGCCGCGCTCCTGATGCGCTGCCTGGACCAGGAGGGGCGGGGCGAGGAGGCGCTCGCCGTCTACGGGCGGACCGTCGAGCACCTGGCCGATCGGCACGGCACGGAGCCCGGAGCGCTGCTGCTCGCCGCCCGCGACCGGCTCACGACCTCCGGCCGGGTCTCGGCGATCCAGATCCCGCTGCCCGACGCGGACTTCACCGGCCGGGCCCGCGAGATCGCCTGGCTGGACCGGGCCGCGTCGGCGCCCGAGCCGACCCCCCTCCTGGTCACCGGAGCCGCCGGGATCGGCAAGACGAGCCTGGTGCTGCACTGGGCCCACGACGCCGTGGAGCGTTTTCCCGACGGCCGCTTCCACCTCGACCTGCGCGGCTTCGACGAGGCGGAGCCGGTGGAACCGGGCGTCGTCCTGACCGCGTTCCTGCGCGCGCTGGGCGTGGACGACGCGGAGATACCGCGGGACCTGGAGGAGCGCTCGGCCCTGTACCGGGGGCTGATGGCCGGCCGCCGGGCGCTGGTGGTGCTGGACAACGCCCGCAGCTACGAGCAGGTCCTGCCGCTGCTGTCCGACGGCCCCGGCCCGGTCACCGTGATCACCAGCCGGAACCGGCTCACCGACCTGGTCGTGCAGGAGGGCGCCGTCCCGATCTCCCTCGACGTGCTGGACCGGCAGGACGCCCTGGACCTGGTCGCCCGGGTGGCCGGCGCACCCCGGGTGGCCGCCGATCCGGAGGCCGGCGGACGGCTCGTCGACCTCTGCGACGGCCTTCCGCTGGCGCTGCGGGTGGCGGTGGCCCGGCTGGCGGCCCGGCCCGACCTGCCGCTGGGGCAGCTCGCCGGGGAACTCGAGGACGAGCAGCGGCGGCTGGCGGCCCTGGCGACCCCGGGGTCGCTGGACGTCACCGCGGCGCTGTCGCTCACCTTGCGCACCCTTCCGGCCGCGGCGGCCCGCCTGTTCGCCCTGCTCGGACTGCACCCCGGGCAGTACGTGGACCCGTACGCGGCCGCTGCCCTCGCCGGGGTTCCGGTGCCGTCGGCGCGCGCCCTGCTGGCGCAGCTCGACGCCGCGCACATCGTGGAGGAGGCCAGCCCCGGGCTGTTCGCCCGGCACGACCTGATCCGCCTCTACACGCGTGAGCTGGCGACGGACCTGCCCGCGGCCGACCGGCGGACCGCCCTGGACCGGCTGCTCGACTTCTACCTGGCGGCCACGGTCGAGGCGGTCGGCGCGGTGGGTCACCCCGGCCGCGGTCTGGAAGGCCAGGACGGCGTGCCCGCGTACGACACCCCGCCGCTGTCCCGGTTGGGGCAGGCCCTCCAATGGTTCCGGCGCGAGGAGCGGGCGATCCGGCACCTGGTGCAGGCCGCCGCCGACCAGGGCAGGCAGGACACGGCGTGGCGGCTGTCCCACTCCGCGGCCCCCCTGTACTTCTACGACGGCGGCTACCTGAACGAGCGGGAGCACATCGCACGCACCGCGCTCCGTGCCGCGCAGGACAGCGGCAGCCTGGACGGGCACGTGCGGGCCAGCCTGGACCTGGTGGGCGTGCTGATGGACCGGATGCTCCTGCAGGAGTCGATCGACCTGCTGGAATCGGCGGTCGCCCTGGCCGACCGGCTGGGCGACGGTGTCTCCCGGCGCCGGGCCCGGTTCCAGCTGGCCGTCGCCCTGATGCAGACGGGCCGGAACGGCCGGGCCATCCAGACCTTCGAGGAGGCCGTCACGATCGCCGAGGAGACCAATGACCCCCTGGTGACCGCGAGGGGACTGAACAACCTCGCCCACTGCCTGCTGACCGCCGGCCGGCCCGCGGACGCCCTGGCGCACCTGGAACGGGCGATGGCGATGCTCGACGGGCACCAGCCCACGGCGATGCTGCTCTACGTCCTGATCACCCGGGCCCAGGTGCTCAACGCCCTGAGGCGGTTCGAGGAAGCGCTGGAGGAGGCCCTGTCCGGGATGGAGCTGTCCGGCGAGCTGCGCATGACCTACAAGGAGGCCGTTCTGCGGCGGGAGTGCGGCACCGCACTGCGGGGGCTCGGCCGGCCGGCGGAGGCCGCCCTGCAATGGCGCCGGGCGCTGGAACTGCGCAGTGTGCAGGGGCTGCCGTGCGAGGAGCTGCGGGAGATGCTGGCCTCGGTGGAGCAGGAGCCGGATCACAGCACGGTGTCGTCCCGGTACTGACCTGCGGGTGCGGTCCCGCGGGGGGTCCCGTGGCCCACGACGTGGTTCCCGTAGCCGCTCCACGTGCCCCCGGGCAGCCCGTCGGCGCGGCTGCGGTGACGGCGCAGGGCCTCCGTGACAGCGATGTCACAGACCTCGTTCGCGATCCGCGCCGCCGCGGTGAACGCCTCACGGATCTCGGAACGGGGCCGGCCCAGCCGCTCGTGGCACAGGGCGAGCCGGATCCGGGCGGTCAGCCGGCCCCGGACGTCCTCCGCGGCGGACGCCGCCGCGAGGGCCGCCTCCAGATGGGGCAGCCCGTCCTGCGGCCGCCCCGTCCTGGTCAGCGCGGTGCCGAGGTGGCCGCGCATCCGGGCGGCCGCGTCCGCGTCCCCCCGGACCTCGGCCGCGCGCAGCCCCGTCCGGGCCACCCTCACCCAGTGCCCGGAGGCGCGCGCGCAGCTGTAGAACAGGCTGAGGCTGTCGGCCAGGCGCCACACGTACGGGTGCTCGCCCCTCAGGGCCGCGTCGTCGACCAGCGCCCGTAGGGCCGGTTCCTCCTCCTCGAACCAGCCGCCCGACCCGGCGTCCGCACGAGAGGGTTCCAGCAGCAGCAGTTCGAGCGGCCCCAGCGGGGCGGCCGCCGCCGCGGTGCGCTCGGCACAGTGGTCCAGGAGGCGACGGAACGCCTGCGCCGCCTCCTCCGGCGCGGTCTGCTCGGTGAGCACCCGTCGGCCGTACAGCCTCAGCAAGGTCGGCCTGGCGTAACGGCCGGGCCGCACCTCGGCCAGCAGATGGCCGGCCGCGAGGTTGCCGAGCGCCATCCGGGCCAACTGCCGGTCCGCGCCGAGCAGGGCCATGGCCTGCTCGGTCTCGATCTCGTCCCCGGGGTAGAGGCCGAGCAGGGCGAACAGGCGGGCGGAGATGCCGTCCAGCCGTCGACGGGTCAGTTCGAGGGCCGCGCGGACCCCGTTGCCGCCCGGTGTGTCGAGGCCGTCCAGGCGGCCGCGTTCGTCCTCGATCTCGTCGATGAGGTGGGCCAGCGACCAGTCGGGGCGCACGGTCAGGCGGGCGGCGGCGATCCGCAGGGCCAGCGGGAGCCGGTCGCACAGCTCGACGAGCCGCAGCGCGTTGCCGGGCTCGGCGGCGATCCGTGCGGCGCCGAGGGACGCGCTGAGCACGCAGACGGCGTCCTCGGCGGGAAGCGCCTGGAGGGTCCTGCGGACGGCCGCGTACCGGTCGGCCAGGCCGGGCAGCGCCGCCCGGCTGGTCACCACGGTGACGCAGTCGGCGCCGTCCGGCAGCAGCGGGCCGAGGTCGGCCTCCGCGGGCACGTTGTCGAGGACCAGGAGCAGCCGCGACTGCCGGGTGAGCCGACGGAACAGCGCGGAACGTTCCTGCGTCCCCGCCGGCAGCGCCGCCTCCTCCCGTCCCAGGGCGCGGAGCAGCCCGGCGAGCACGGACGGGACCTGTGCGGGCTCGCGTTCGTCGAAGCCGCGCAGGTCCGCGAAGAGCAGGCCGTCGGGGAAGCGCGCCGCGGCTCCGTGCGCCCACTGGACGACGAGGGCGGTCTTGCCGACCCCGGCCGACCCCTCGACCACGGCGAGCACCGGCCCGCCGGCGCCGGTGAGACCGACGGCCCGGTCCAGCCAGCGCCGTTCCTCCTCCCGCCCGACGAAACCGCCGACGGGGCGGGGAAGCTGATGGAGCGGTCCGACCGCAGCCGGCGGCGCGGGAACGGGTGACGGCGGGAGGACCGGTGCCGGGGCCCGCACCGCTGCCGGGGCCGCGGCGGGGAGGCCGTCGTCGGCCAGCACCTCGGCCAGGGCCTGACGCAGCGGCGGACCGGGGCGCACCCCGAGCTCGTCGCGCAGTTGGCGCGCCGTGCGCTGGTACACCTCGACCGCGTCCGCCTGCCGGCCCGCCTGGTGCAGGCAGCGCACCAGCGTGGCGGCGAAGTCCTCCTGGAGTCCGTCGGCCCGCAGGGCGGTCTCCAGCAGCGGGACGGCCCGCCCGCCGGTGCCCAGGGCGAGTTCGCACTCCGCCCAGGCCAGGCCCAGGTCCTTGCGCGGTCCGCACAGCCGCACGAACAGCAGGTGCTGGACATGGCCGGGCGGCAGGTCCGAGGCGGGGGAGCCGCGCCACAGGCCCAGCGCCTCCTCCAGCAGCCGCGAGCGGGCGGCGGGAGCCGGCTCGGCCGCCGCCTCCGCCGCCAGCCGTTCGAAGACGTGGGAGTCGACCGACTCGCGGTTCCCGAGCAGCCGGTACCCGTCCTGGACCGTCTCCAGGGTGAACGCGGCCGGCAGCACCTTGCGCAGCGCGGCGACATGGCCGTGGAGCGCGGCACGGGCCCGGGGCGGCGGCCGGCCGTCCCAGACGAGGTCCATGAGCCGGTCCACCGACACCGGACGGGGCATCTCCACGGCCAGCGTGGCGAGCAGCGCGCGCCGCTTCGGACCGCCGATGTCGACCAGTTCCCCGTCGGGGGCGCGCAGTTCCACCGGCCCCAGGAGCAGCAGCAGGCCGTCGGACGGACGGCTGTCCAGCATGCGCACCGGCTTCCCCCCTCTGCTCCCGGTCCCGCCCGGGAGTCTAGATCACGGCTCTCGGGTCTCCAGCAGCGCGCGCACCGCGCGGACGTGGTCCGGATCGGACACGCAGTGGCCGGTGAAGCCGGCGGCCCGCGCCGTCGCGGCGTCCTGCACCCGTGCGTCGACGCCGCTGCCGGGCGCCGGCCGTCCGTGGAGCCCGTACGGGGCGTCGACCGGGCCGGGCAGTCCGGCCGCCTCCGCGGCGAGGGCGACGATCGCCAACTGCCACTGCCGGGCCTCGGCCGGAGACAGGACGGGGCCGGTCGCCGCCGGCGGCTGCGCCAGGGGCGACAGGGCGAGCCGATGGACGGAGGGGTGCCGGGCGATCGACGTGGAGGACGCGAGTCCCGCGCTGCTCTCGACGACCGGCATCAGCGCCGCCCGCGGGGCACGTGCGGCCACCCACTCCACGTCGTCCACCGTGCGGGCGTCCGCGACCACCAGGCCCACCCCCAGTCCGGCCGACAGCGCGAGGGTCTCGGCGCAGGCGTCCGTACCGGCCGGCGGCACGCGCAGCCACACCTCGGGCCGCCGCCCCCGGCGGCCCGAGCGCAGCAGCGCCCGGGCGCCGGCCCTGGCCGCCGCGACGTCCGGCGACGCGCCCTGCTCCGGCCCGACCAGGTCGATGACCATGGCGTCGGCCCCGGCGAGCGCCAGCCGGAGCAACTCCTCCGGCGGGCGGGGCGGGACCACCAGGTGCACGGTGGGCCGGGCGTCGGGGGCGGTGGCCCCGGCCGTGTCCGCGCGGACGAGGCGAAGGTGCCGACGCGGCACCGGGCGACGTGCGCGCGGGGGGCGAACGGGCATGGGGGACCTCCGGTCGTGGGGCTCTGTGGATCCGGCGAGCTGTGGCCCGGCCCGTGGCCGTCCGCCCGCCCCGTCCGCAGGACCGCCACACGCCGCCCTACGGGCATCCGGGCCGCAGGGGTTCACCGCGGGTCCGCAGCGGCCGCGCGCATCCTGGTGGGTCGCCACGATCGGGGCACCTACCCTGGGGAAATGCTCACAGAAGTGATCGCGACCCGTTACGTCACACCCTTGCGTGAGGGCGGCTCGCTCCCCGGCATCGTCGAGGCCGACGATCTCGGCACGTACGTCATGAAGTTCACCGGCGCGGGTCAGGGCCGCAAGACGCTGGTGGCCGAGGTGATCTGCGGGCGCCTCGCACAGCGCCTGGGCCTGCGGGTCCCCGAGCTGGTGCAGATCCAGCTCGACCCCGTCATCGGGCTCGGCGAGCCCGATCAGGAGGTCCAGGAGCTGCTGAAGGCCAGTGGCGGGCTCAACCTCGGGATGGACTACCTGCCCGGCTCGATCGGGTTCGACCCGCTCGCCTACCAGGTGGACCCGGTCGAGGCGGGCCGGGTCGTCTGGTTCGACGCGCTGATCAACAACGTCGACCGGTCCTGGCGCAACCCCAACATGCTCGTCTGGCACGGCGAGCTGTGGCTGATCGACCACGGCGCCACCATGATCTGGCACCACAACTGGCCCACCGCCGCCACCGCCGCGGCCAAGCCCTACAACGCCTCCGACCACGTCCTCGCCCCGGTCGGCCCGCGCATCGCCGAGGCAGCGGCCGAACTGGCGCCGCTGGTCACCGAGGAGCTGCTCACCGAGGTCGCCGCGGACGTCCCCGACGAGTGGCTGGCCGGCGAGCCCGGCTTCGACAGCAGCGACGCCGTGCGCCGGGCGTACGTGGAGGCGCTGCTGCCGCGCGCCGCGACCGTCCACGAGCGGATCTCGATGGAGGCCCCCGTCCGGGCCCCGCAGGGCCCGCCCGGCTGGCTGACCGACCACCTCACGGAATGGCCCCACCCGACCAGGAAGAAGAGCGACAGCCGGTGAGCGAGCGGGACGTCTTCGAGTACGCGCTGGTGCGCGTGGTGCCCCGGATGGAACGCGGGGAGTGCTTCAACGCCGGAGTGATCGTCTACTGCCGGGCCCGGTCCTACGTGGCCGCCCGGACCCACCTGGACGAGACCAAGCTGCTCGCCCTGGACCCGCGGGCCGACGTGGCCGGCGTACGGGCGGCCCTGCGCGGGGTCGAGGGGGTGTGCGCCGGCGGGGAGCACGCCGGGCAGGCAGCCGGGGACGACGCCGGGCGGCGGTTCCGCTGGCTGATCGCGCCGCGCAGCACCGTGGTCCAGCCCGGCCCGGTGCACACCGGGCTGACGGCCGACCCCGAGGCCGAGGTCGAGCGCCTGCTCGACCTGCTGGTGCGCTGACGTACGCCGCCGGTGTGCCGGGCCCCGGGCCGCCGGTGTGCCGGGCCCTACGCCGCCGGGGTGCCGGTCGTGCGGTGGCAAGGAGCCCGGTGCACGGTGCCGTTGACACCGGGTGCCAGGGCTCCTAGCGTCTCCTCAGCTGAAGCTACTAAGCGGTTGCTCACCCGTGGGCGGCCGCACTCAAGGGCGAGGAGAACGAGCATGTCCACCACCGAGCAGCGCGTCGCCGTGGTCACCGGGGCGGCCCGGGGCATCGGCGCCGCCACCGCCGTGCGGCTGGCCGCCGAGGGCCGCGCCGTCGCCGTACTCGACCTCGACGAGACCGCCTGCAAGGACACCGTCGAGACGATCACGGCGGCCGGCGGCAAGGCCGTGGCCATCGGCTGCGACGTGTCGGACAGCGCCCAGGTCGAGGCGGCCGTCGAGCGGGTCGCGGCCACCCTCGGCGCGCCCACCATCCTGGTCAACAACGCCGGCGTGCTGCGCGACAACCTGCTGTTCAAGATGAGCGAGTCCGACTGGGACACGGTCATGGGCGTGCACCTGCGCGGTGCGTTCCTGATGGCGAAGGCCTGTCAGAAGCACATGGTCGACGCCCAGTTCGGCCGGATCGTCAACCTCTCCAGCAGCTCGGCCCTCGGCAACCGCGGCCAGGCCAACTACGCCGCCGCCAAGGCCGGCCTGCAGGGCTTCACCAAGACCCTCGCGATCGAGCTCGGCAAGTTCGGCGTCACCGCCAACGCCGTCGCCCCCGGCTTCATCGTCACCGAGATGACCGCCGCCACCGCCGCCCGCGTGGGCATGGGCTTCGAGGACTTCCAGGCCGCCGCCGCCACCCAGATCCCGGTGCAGCGCGTCGGCCGGCCCGAGGACGTGGCCAACGCGATCGCCTTCTTCACCGGCGACGCGGCCGGCTTCGTCTCCGGCCAGGTCCTGTACATCGCCGGCGGACCGCTCGACTGACGCAAGGGAGCGTGGACGTCATGACGTACGACGGTACGGACAGCGGCAAGGTCGCACTGATCACCGGCGCCAGCCGGGGGATCGGCTACGGCGTCGCCGAGGCCCTGGTCGCCCGCGGCGACCGGGTCTGCATCACCGGACGCAACGAGGAGGCGCTCAAGGAGGCCGTCGAGCGCCTCGGCGCGGACCGGGTCGTCGGGGTGGCCGGGAAGGCGCACGACGAGGCCCACCAGGCGGTCGCGGTCGAGCGCACGATGGAGGCCTTCGGCCGGGTCGACTTCCTGGTCAACAACGCCGGCACCAATCCCGTCTTCGGCCCGCTCGCGGACCTCGATCTCGGGGTGGCCCGGAAGGTCTACGAGACGAATGTGATCTCGGCGCTCGGATTCGCCCAGCGCACCTGGCACGCGTGGCAGAAGGAGCACGGCGGGGCGATCGTGAACATCGCCTCGATCGCGGGCCTGTCCCCCTCGCCGTTCATCGGTGCCTACGGGATGAGCAAGGCTGCCATGATCAATCTGACCGTGCAGCTCGCCCACGAGATGGCGCCCGGGGTCCGGGTGAATGCGATCGCCCCCGCGGTGGTCAAGACGAAATTTGCCCAGACCCTCTACGAAGGCCGCGAGGCCGAGGCCGCGGCGGCCTATCCGCTGGGCCGGCTCGGGGTCCCGGCCGACATCGGAGGGGCTGCGGCATTTCTCACGTCGGACCAAGCGGAATGGATCACCGGGCAAACTCTGGTCGTTGACGGGGGAATCTTCCTCAATGCCGGAGTCGGGTGACCGATAAACGGACGGATTGCGCCCGTCGCGGGTGGTAAATCCCTCCCGAATATGCACGGAATCGGTCAAGTGCCCCACGGAACCACCCCCATTGGATTCGTGGGGCACTGCGGTAAGGTCTGCCGAACCATGGCCGATCGAGGAGCGTGCACGTGTTCAACCGGGCCAGATGCCAGCAGATCTTTGCGGCCCTAGCGTCCATATCCCTGCTCGCGGGTTGCGGGCTCCTCACGGACGACGGCAAATCGGAACAGAAGCGCATCGTCGTCGGCACGACGAGCATGCCGACCACCCTCGATCCGGCCGGCGCCTGGGACGGCTCCTGGGAGCTGTACCGGAACATCTTCCAGACCCTCCTGAGCTTCCCGACCGGAAGCACCAAGCCGCAGCCCGACGCCGCCCAGTCGTGCGATTTCACCGACTCGGCGAACCAGGCCTTCCGCTGCACCCTGAAGAAGGGCCTGAAGTTCTCCGACGGGGAGCCGCTCGACGCCAAGGCCGTCAAGCACTCCCTCGACCGGATCCGCTCCATCGGCTCCAAGGTCGGCCCGAAGGACCTCTTCGGCAGCCTCGACCGCATCGAGACCCCCGAGCCGCTGGTGGTCGTCTTCCACCTCAAGACCGCCGACGCGACCTTCCCCTTCGTCCTGGGCTCGCCGGCCGCCTCCCTGGTCTCGCCCAAGGCCTACCCCGCGGACAAGCTCCGCTCGGACGGCAAGGTCACCGGCTCCGGCCCGTACCTCCTGGGCTCCTACAAGGAGGGCTCCGAGGCCGTCCTGGAGCGCAACGACGACTACCAGGGCTTCGCCCAGCGCCGTAACGACGGCGTGACCATCCGCTACTTCACCGACTCGGCGAAGATGGTCACCGCCCTCAAGGAGAAGGAGATCGACGCCACCTACCGCGGCCTGTCCGCGGAGGAGATCAAGGACCTCCAGAGCCCGGCCTCGCACGCCAAGGGCGTCCAGATGGTCGAGAACGTCGGCGCCGAGATCCGCTACCTGGTCTTCAACCCCAAGGACCCGCAGGTCGCCAAGCCGGCCGTGCGTCAGGCGATCGCCCAGCTCATCGACCGCGGCGCGCTCGTTGCCAAGGTCTACCAGGGCACCGCCGAGCCGCTGTACTCGATGGTCCCCAAGGGCGTCGTCGGCCACAAGACGCCGTTCTACGACCGCTTCGGCCAGGCCGACCCGAACAAGGCCAAGAAGATCCTCAAGGACGCCGGGATCACCCAGCCGGTGGAGCTGACCTTCTGGTACACCACCGACCGGTACGGCGCCTCCACGGCCGCCGAGTTCGCCGAGCTCAAGCGGCAGCTGGAGGAGGGCGGCCTGTTCCGCATCACCCTCCAGGGCAAGCCCTGGAAGGCCTACCAGGAGGGCTACAAGAACGGCGAGTACCCGGTCTTCGGCCGAGGCTGGTTCCCCGACTTCCCGGACCCCGACAACTTCATCGCGCCGTTCGTCGGCAAGGAGAACGCGGTCGGCACCCCGTACGAGCCCTCCGAGATCCTCACCGACCTGCTGCCCAAGTCCCGCCGTGAGGGCGACCGCTCCGCCGTCGCCCACGAGTTCGAGCGGGCCCAGCAGATCTTCGCCGAGGACGTCCGGCTGCTCCCGTTGTGGCAGGGCAAGCTCTACGTCGGTGCGCGCGAGGACATCGCCGGCGCCGAGCGGGCCCTGGACCCGCAGACCGCCATGCAGATGTGGGAGCTGTACCGCAAGACCAGCTGGTGATCGCGCTCGACGAGCTCGATGAGGGCGTTGTCAGTGGCCCCGGGTAGGTTCTGCACCAGATGCACGAACGCGTACCGGAGGTTGTCGCCGTGACCCAGATGCTGCCCGAGTCCTGGCTCCCCGTCCTCGGCGGGGAGCTGGAGCAGCCCTACTTCAAGGAGCTCACCGAGTTCGTCGAGAAGGAGCGCGCGGCCGGCCCGGTCTACCCGCCGCGCGAGCAGGTGTTCGCGGCCCTGGAGGCCACCCCGTTCGACAAGGTCAAGGTCCTCGTGCTCGGCCAGGACCCGTACCACGGGGCGGGCCAGGGCCACGGCCTGTGCTTCTCGGTCCGGCCGGGGGTGAAGACCCCGCCCTCCCTGCGCAACATCTACAAGGAGATGCAGGCCGAGCTCGGCACCCCCATCCCCGACAACGGGTACCTGATGCCGTGGGCCGAGCAGGGCGTCCTCCTGCTCAACGCGGTGCTCACGGTCCGCGAGGCCGAGCCCAACTCGCACAAGGGCAAGGGCTGGGAGAAGTTCACCGACGCGGTGATCCGCGCGGTGGCGGACCGCCCCGACCCGGCCGTGTTCGTCCTCTGGGGCGCCTACGCGCAGAAGAAGCTGCCGCTGATCGACGAGTCCCGGCACGTGGTCGTCAAGGGCGCCCATCCTTCGCCGCTGTCGGCCAAGAAGTTCTTCGGCTCCAAGCCGTTCACGCAGATCAACGAGGCTGTGGCGGCCCAGGGCCACGAGCCGATCGACTGGACGATCCCGAACCTCGGCTGACGCGCCGCACCGCGCCTTGCGCGGCATTGTCAGTGCCTCCGGTTAGCGTCGTGACGATCAGACCGCAGCAGGTCTGGCAGGACGGGACCGGAGGCCGCGGTGACGGAGCAGCAGGAGGCGTCGGAGGACGCCGTCATGACCCGGATCGGCCAGGCGGTCATCCTGCTGCACGCCGGCGACCGGGAGGAGGCCCGCAACCGCTTCGGCGAGCTGTGGGCCGAGATCGGCGAGGACGGGGACCCGCTGCACCGCTGCACCCTCGCCCACTACATGGCCGACGCCCAGGACGACCCCGCCGACGAGCTGGCCTGGGACCTGCGGGCCCTGACCGCCGCCGACGGGCTCGGCGACGAGCGCCTGGCCCGGCACGAGCCGGACGTGGCCGTCCGGGCCTTCTACCCCTCGCTCCACCTCAACCTGGCCGCCGACTACCTCAAGCTCCAGCGCCCGGACGCGGCCCGGATCCATCTGACCCGGGCCCGGGCCGCCACCGGCGCCCTGTCGGACGACGGCTACGGCCACGGCGTCCGGGCGGCCATCGCCCGGCTGGAACAGCGCCTGGCCGGGGAACCGGGGCAGGAGCCCCGCCCGGGGCCGTTCCCCGGGCAGCACCCGTAGCGGCGGGTTCCGGCAGGGCCGGGATGCGGCGGCGGGCGGCCCGGCCCCGCCCCGCGCCGGGGCCGCCCCGGGTCAGTCCTCGTGGACGCCCGCGCAGATCCGGGCCTCCGGGCTGTCCGGCCCCCACTGACCGTGCCGGCGCCCCAGCGCGCACACGTCCGACGGCCGCATCGGCAGCTTCTTGATCAGCTGGCGCGGCACCTCGCCCTCCTGCCGCTCGTGCGGCGGGCGATGCCGCCGGCGGGGCCCGTCCCCGCTGGGCCGGTCGTCCTCCGGTACCGCCGGCTGCGCGACGCCCGCCGCCGGCGGGAGCACCTCCTCGTGCGGGGCCTCCGGCTCGGCCACCGGCGCCTGCGACGCCGCCTGCCGGGCCGGGGCCTGCGCCGGACGGTCCGGCGCGCGGTCCGGGGCGGCCTTGAGCGCCTCCAGGGCGGGGGCCTGGACGACCACCGGGGAGGTCCCCTCGCCGCCGCGCGGCCCGTGCTGCGGAGGTACCCCGGCCGACGGGGCCGAGGCGGGCTGCACGGGGGCCGGGGTCACGTTCACGCAGCCGGAGACCGCCGAGACGGCGGCGGCGACTCCCAGCAGCAGGGTTGTCGTGGTTCGGGTTGGATGCACCTGGGCAACTCTGCTGTGCCAGGACCCCGTTACGAAAACCCGGAGGCCATAATCACCCCGCACGGGTGACGTCTACTCGCCGGTTGCCCCGTCGATCTGCTCCCGCAGCAGGTCCGCGTGGCCGTTGTGCCGCGCGTACTCCTCGATCATGTGGGTGTAGATCCAGCGCAGGTTGAACGCCTCGCCGTGCCGGCTGGCGCCCACCGACACGTCGTCGAGGGACCGGTCCGCGACCGCCGCCCGGGCCAGCTCGATCTCCCGCTGCCACACCTCCCGGTCCTGTGCGAAGGTGTCGTCGGCACCGAAGTGGAAGTCGCCGTCCACGTCCTCCCGGGTGCTGTACAGGTCGGGCAGGTCGGCGCCCAGCATGATCTCGCGGAACCAGTACCGCTCCACCTCCGTCAGGTGCCGTACCAGGCCCAGCAAGGTCAGTTCGGACGGCGGCAGCGAAGCCGTGCGCAGCTGCTCCTCGGTCAGGCCCGCGCACTTCCAGGCGAGGGTGGCCCGGTGGTAGTCGAGCCAGCCCTCCAGCATCTCCCGCTCACCGGCGGTGGTGGACGGTTCCGGGCGCGCCTCGCCGCCGCCGGGTCCGGTGGCTGCGGCGGGGCTGGTGTCAGTCGTGGTCATGGCCCCCATCCTCGACGAACGCGGGGGCGCCCACCAGCGATTAAGCTGCGTGGGGAGCCACCAGCACCACCCGGGAGGAACGTTGTGAAGGTCGTGTGCATCGGACTGGGCGACATCGCGCAGAAGGCGTACCTGCCCGTCCTCACCGCCCGCCCGGGGGTCGAACTGCACCTGCAGACCCGGACGGCCGCCACCCTGGAGCGGATCGGGGAGATCCACCACGTCCCCGCCGAGCGCCGGTACACCACGCTCGACGAGGCGCTGGCCGCCGGACCGGACGCGGCGTTCGTGCACGCGCCGACCGCCGCGCACCCCGAGATCGTCGATCGGCTGCTGCGTGCCGGCGTCCCCACCTACGTCGACAAGCCCCTCGCCTTCGAGCTCGCCGACTCGCGCCGGCTCGTGGAACTCGCCGAGGAACGCGGGGTGTCGCTCGCGGTCGGCTTCAACCGCCGCTGGGCTCCCGGCTACGCGCAGTGCGCCGACCTGCCGCGCGACCTGATCCTGCTGCAGAAGAACCGCGTCGGACTGCCCGAGGACCCGCGCACCCTGGTGCTGGACGACTTCATCCACGTCGTCGACACCCTGCGCTTCCTGCTGCCGGGCGAGGCCGACCACATCGACGTACGGGCCCGGGTCAGGGACGGGCTCATGCACCACGTGGTCCTGCAGATGTCCGGCGACGGCTTCACCGCGCTCGGCATCATGAACCGGCTGTCCGGCTCCACCGAGGAGATCCTGGAGGTCTCCGGCCAGGACACCAAGCGCCAGGTCGTCAACCTCGCCGAGATCGTGGACCACCGCGGACAGCCCACCGTGCGGCGGCGCGGGGACTGGGTGCCGGTGGCCCGCCAGCGCGGCGTCGAGCAGGTGGTGGACCACTTCCTGGAGGCCGTGGACACCGCCAAGGTGCTCAGCGCCCGCGACGCGCTGGCCACCCACGAGCTGTGCGAACGCGTGGTGCTGAGCGCCCTGGAACAGGCGTCCTGAGCGCACCCCGCGAGCGGACCAGGGCGAGGCCGTACGCCGCCGCCGCGGCCAGGGCGAGACCGACCGGCCAGTCGCCGAGGCGCACGTAGAGGGTGCTGCCGCGGGCGAGCGGGACCTCGACGACGGCCGCCGTGCTCGCCGAGCCCGGCAGCGGCGCCGCCAGCCGGGCGCCCGTCGGCCCGTAGGCGGTGCTGGTCCCGGTGAGGGTGGCGTGCACCACGGGCCGGCCGGTCTCGGCGGCGCGCAGCGCGGCCAGCGAGGCGTGCTGGGCAGGGGCCCAGCTGCCTTGGAAGGTGGAGGTCGCCGACTGGACCACGATCAGGTCGGCGCCGCCGCCGGCCAGGTGCCGGCTCATGTCGGGGAAGGCCGACTCGAAGCAGACCAGCGGCCCGATCCGCACCCCGCCCGGGTGCCCCGCCGCGCTCCCGCCCGCGCCGCCGGCCCCGTCCGGCAGGGTCATCAGGACCGGCCGGGCGCCCCGTCGGCGGTCCTCGTCGGCCGCCTTGCCGACCGCGGTGGCCCAGCCCAGCACCCGCCGGGCCGGCACGTACTCGCCGAACGGGACCAGCCGCATCTTGTCGTACCGGTCGCCGGTGGGGCCGTCGGGGCCGACGAGGACCGAGGACTTGTAGATGCCGGGCCGGTCCGACCGACGGGCGTCCACGTTCACCAGCAGCGGCGCCCCCACCTCGGCCGACAGCGCCGCCAGCCGCCGGGCCAGGTCCGGCCGGGCCGCCAGGTCTGCGCCCACGCTGCTCTCGCCCCACACCACCAGGTCCGGCCGCCGGCCGGCCAGCTCCCGGGTCAGCCGCTCCCCGGTCGCGAACCGCCGCTCCACGCTGTCCGGCCCGTCCGCGACCGGCCCCGGCTGGACCACGGCCACGCGCAGCACCCCCGACTGCTCCGTCCGGGGGGCCCACAGCCACACCGCGCCCGTCAGCACCGCACACCCGGCCAGCCCGGCCACCGCCGGAGCCCGGGCCGTGCGGACGGCCACCAGCAGGACCACGGCGCAGTTCACCGCCACCACCAGCAGGCTCACCAGCCACACCCCGCCCACCGAGGCCAGCCGCAGCGCGGGCGCCACCTGCCACTGGCTGGCCCCGAGCAGCCCCCACGGCCCGCCCAGCCCCTGCCAGGACCGGGCCAGCTCCGGCAGCAGCCAGCCCGCCGGTACGAGCACCAGCGCCGCGGCCGCCCGCCCCGGCGGCGGGCTCCCGCCGAGCAGCCGCCGCACCAGCAGCGCCCAGGGGATCCACAGCAGCCCCAGCAGGGCGGCCAGCGGCAGCAGGAACACGTGCAGGCTGGGCAGCAGCCAGTGGTGCAGCGCCACGACCAGGCCCAGCCCGCCCAGCCAGCCCTCCAGCGCGGCCCGCCGCGGGCTCCCGGCCGTGCGCACCAGCAGCATCCAGGGCACCAGGGCGACGTAGGCCGACCACCACAGGGCGGGGGCCGGGAAGGCGAGCGCGGGCAGCGCGCCGGCCGGTACCGCGGCCGCCGCGCGCCACCACCGGCCGGGGCCGGGCCCCGGGAACTGCGTGACGGTCCGCACGACACCTCCCCCCTCAGTGTGACCCGGCTCAGGCCGACAGGTGGCGCCACTTCTCGTGCACGGTGACCCCGCTGAACAGCCAGCCGGACCGGGTCCGGGCGAGGGCGAAGGTGTAGCGGCCGGCGGCCACGAAGTTGGGCGCGGTGGCGTCGCCGGGGTCCTCGGCCCCGGCCAGCCGCATCGGATTGACGAAGTCCGCGCGGACCACGGCCCGGTCGCCGGGCGCTCCGTACTCGTCCTGCAGCTCGATCCGCCGGTTGACGATCAGGTGCTGGCGGACCGGGAACAGTTCCATGGCCCCCGCCAGCCATCCGGCGACCTCGGACGCCGGCCCCTCGACACCGCCGGCCGAGCGGTAGTCCGCGCGGCCGTCCGGGGTGAACAGGGCCCGGTAGGCCGCCCAGTCCCCGTCGTCCACCGCGACCGCGTACCCGGTGACCGCGGCGTCGATCGCCAGCCGGTCCATCACCGTCGTCAGATCCACACGCTGCGTCATCGGGTCAGTGTGGGACAGCGGGCACGTGAGGCCAAGGGGCGTGCGGCCACCGGGGCCCGCGCGCGCGGGTCAGTGGCCGGAATACGGCTCCCGCTGGCGCACGACGACCAGGAACGCGTCGGTCGCCAGGTCCATCACCACCTCGGCCGGCACCCCCTCGCGCGCCCGCTGGGCGGCGTACTCCTCGGCCGGCCAGCTCCCCCTCGGACTGCCCGCCGGAAAACGCTCCAGTACCACTCGGCCCATGGGACACACCCCCTGCGCATCGCTCTCCAGGTTCCATCGTGCACAACGACGCGGGGGCCGTCCGGGAACGTTCCCCGGACGGCCCCCGCGTGTCGGGCCGGTCCCCGCGTGTCGGGCCGAACGGGTTACGAACCGCTCTCGCCGGCGTGCGGGCTGAGCACGTCCGTGCCGACCAGGACGAACAGGGCGATGCCCAGCAGGATCCGGTAGACGACGAACGGCATGAAGCTCTTGGTGGTGATGAACTTCATGAACCACGCGATGACCGCGTAGCCCACCACGAAGGCGATCACCGTCGCGAAGGCGGTCGGCCCCCAGGCCACGTGGCCGCCCTCGAAGGCGTCCTTCAGCTCGAAGACGCCCGAGGCCAGCACGGCGGGGATGGCGAGCAGGAAGGAGTAACGGGCCGCGGCCTCACGGGTGTAGCCCATCAGCAGACCGCCGGAGATGGTCGCGCCCGACCGGGAGACGCCCGGGACCAGGGCCATGGCCTGGCAGACACCGAAGATCAGGCCGTCCTTGACGCCGAGTTCCTTGAGGGTCTTGCGCTCACGGATCGCCCGGTGCCGGCCGCCGGCCTCGTCGCGGGCGGCCAGCCGGTCGGCCACGCCGAGCACGATGCCCATGACGATCAGCATGGTGGCGGTCAGCCGCAGGTCGCGGAACGGGCCTTCGATCGCGTCCTTGAGCGTGACGCCGAGGACACCGATCGGGATGGAGCCGACGATCACCAGCCAGCCCATCTGGGCGTCGTGGTCCCCACGCATCGACTTGTCGAACAGCGAACGGAACCACGACGAGACGATCCGCATGATGTCCTTGCGGAAGTAGATGAGCACCGCGGCCTCGGTGCCGATCTGGGTGATCGCCGTGAACGCCGCACCGGGGTCCGTCCAGCCGGCGAACGCGGCGGTCAGCCGCAGGTGGGCGCTGGAGGAGATCGGCAGGAATTCCGTGAGCCCCTGGACGAGACCGAGGATTAGTGATTCGAACCAGCTCATGTCGGGGGCGTACGTCCTTGTGATCGTCGGGCAGTTCTGGTCCGAATGCTAGGGCCCGTGGGAGACGGCTCCGACCACAGGGGTGGCCTCGGCGGCCGCCGGGGCACCGGCCACGCCCAAGGACCGTCCCACCCCGTGCCGTTTGCGCCAGGCGACGGCCGCCGCGGCCAGCCCGGACACCGTGATGAAGCCGAACGAGAGCAGGAACGCGGGGGAGGTGGGGGAGGAGGCCGTGCCGCCGGCGATCACGTAGGCCGCGGTGTTGGGCACCGTGCCGATCGCGGTCGCCAGCAGGAACGGCGCCCAGCGGCAGCGGGACACCGCCGCGCAGTAGTTGGCCGCGGCGAACGGCACCCCGGGGAAGATCCGCACGGCCAGCACCGAGCGGAAGCCGTGCCGGCTCAACTGACCGTCCGCCGCCGTCAGCCAGCGCCCGCGCAGCAGCGGCCGCAGCGCCTGCTGCCCCATCACCCGGCCCAGCCCGAACGAGATCCCCGCACCCAGCACGGTCCCGGCGACCGCGGCCGCCAGGCCCCACGGCGCCCCGAGGACCGCGCCCGCGCCCAGGTTCAGCAGGGGACGCGGCACGAACGCCGCCGTGCACAGGCCGTACACGGCCGCGAACAGCAGCGCACCCACGCCGGCCGGCAGCCCCGGCGCCCAGCCCTCGGACAGCAGGCGCTGGGGCTGGTACAGCCCTACGCACAGGCCGGCCACGGCCAGCAGCACGACGAGCAGCGACAGCCGGATCCACGGCGCGAGGAGGAGGGACATTCCGGGAGGGTAACCGACCGGGGCGGCCCGCCGCCGTCGTCCAGGTCTCGTCCGGACCGGCGGGCGGTGGCCGGCGGGCCCCGGACCAGGGCGGACAATGGTGCGGTGAGCGACGAGCAGATCCCGGTGGTCCGGGACGTGGACCAGGGCACCGCCAAGCTGATGCCGGACGTGGACCGGGAGCGGGCCTGGCTGCTGACGGTCGACGGGGCCCCGCAGTCCTACGTCGACCTCGACGACCCGGAGCACCTGGAGTTCGAGTACGTACGCCGCCTCGCGCACGTCCTGGACTGCGCGGCGGAGCCCGGCGCCGCCCTGGACCTCGTCCACCTCGGCGGGGGCGGGCTCACCCTGCCCCGGTACGCGGCGGCCACCCGGCCGGGCTCGCACCAGCAGGTGGTCGAGTTCGACGGGCCGCTGCTGGCGCTGGTCACCGAGCACCTGCCGCTGCCCGACGGCGACGGGATCGAGGTGCACGCGGCGGACGCCCGGCAGTGGCTGGAGCAGGCCCCGGCGGCGAGCGCGGACGTGATCGTGGCCGACGTCTTCGGCGGGTCCCGGGTGCCTGCCCCGCTGACCTCGCTGGAGTACGCCCGGCAGGCGGCGCGGGTGCTGCGGCCCGGCGGGCTCTACGCGGCGAACCTCGCCGACGGGGCGCCGTTCGGCTTCCTGCGTACCCAGCTCGCCACCTTCGCGGCGGTCTTCGCGCACCTGGCGCTGGTCGCCGAGCCGGCCGTGCTGCGGGGCCGCCGTTTCGGCAACGTGGTCCTGCTCGCCTCCGACACCGAGCCCGACCTCGGGCCGCTGGCCCGGCGCTGCGCGGCGGACGTCTTCCCGGCCCGGGTCGAGCAGGGCCCGGCCGTGACCCGGCTCGCGGGCGCCGCCCGCCCGGTCACCGACGCCACCGCGGTGGCCTCGCCCGAGCCGCCGGCGGGCACCTTCAGCGTGGGCTGACCCCGGCCGGGTCCGGAGCCGGGGTGCCGGCCGCCTTCACGGAGGCCACGGGCCGGCGGGTGATCCGCCGCACGTCGGGCACCAGCAGCACCAGCGCGGTCGGGACGACCACCAGGGCGGCACAGCCCCACAGGGCGGGCGCCCGGCCGAACGCGGACTCCGCGGGCCCGGCCAGCGCGGTGGCCAGCGGCAGCATCGACAGCGAGCCGAACCAGTCGTAGGCGGAGACCCGGGAGAACTTGTCCTCCGGGATCTCCTGGTGCATCGTCGTCATCCAGCTCACGCCGAACACCTCGATCGACGCCCCGCTGACGAACATCACCACGCACAGCGCCCAGGCGGGCAGCGGGAGGGCCAGCCCGGCCGACGGCAGCGCCAGCGGGAACACGCACAGGGTCCCCACCAGCAGCAGCCGGCGCGGCTTCCACCGCATCATCAGCAGCGCCCCGGTGATGGTGCCCACGCCGAACGCGCCCATGGCGTAGCCCCAGGGCGCCGGCCCGCCCAGGGAGTCCCGGGCGACCAGGGGCCCGTAGACGGACTCGGCCGCGCCGACCACCGCGACCACGACGGAGAACTGGAGCACGATGCTCCACAGCCAGGCCCGGCTACGGAACTCCACCCAGCCCTCGCGCAGATCGGCCAGCAGGCCCCCGCCCGGCGGGCGTTCGGCCACCGTGCGGACGTCGAGGAAGGCGCGCAGGGCTCCGGCGAGGGCGAAGGCGGCGGCGTCCACGGCCAGCACCCAGCCGGGCCCCATCGCGGCGATCATGGCCCCGCCGAGGGCGGCTCCGCCGATGCCGGCGCCGTTCATGGCCATGCGGAACAGGGCGAAGGCGCGGTGGGAGTGCTCGCCGGAGACGCTGGAGAGCAGCATGCCCTCGGCGGCCGGGTTGAAGAAGGCGGTGCCGGTGCCGCAGAGCGCGCTGAGCAGCATCATCTGCCACAGCCGGGCCTCGCCGGTCAGCACCAGCGCGGCGAAGGCGGCCTGCGAGACGCAGTTGAGGGCGTTGGCGGCGACCATCACCCGGTGCCGCGGCATCCGGTCGGCGACCGCGCCGCCGACGAGGAGGAAGAGGACCAGCGGGAGGGTCCGCGCCGCGGCCACCAGGCCGACGTCCCCGCTGGAGCCGCCGGACTCCAGGACGGCGAAGGCGGAGGCGATGAGCGCGCCGTGGCTGCCGAGGTTGGTCACCACGGCCGCTGCCGTCAGTAGCTTGTAGTTGCGGGTCACCCAGGGACTATCCCCGCCGCCGGCCCGGTCGGCCAAATGCTTTCCCGGCCCGGCGGCGCGGACGTGCGGACGGTGACGGTCAGCCGGTGCTGAGCCGGATCGAGCTCATGATCTTCTGGTAGACGTCCGGCTTGATCTCGTCGCTGACGCCCGTGGGGCCGAAGAGCACCCAGGTGGCGAAGTCGCCCTTGGCGTTCTTGAAGGCGAACGAGACCGACTTGCCGTCGGTGGTGGAGCACTTGTGCTCCTTGGGCAGCCCGTTCACCGTGGCGGTGACGAAGTGGCCCTTGAGGCCCGAGGAGGTGGTGAACTCCTGGGCCTGGGTGAACTGGATCTTCTCCTTGGGCTGCTTCTGCGCGTAGGCGGCGTACAGCCAGGTGCCGGCGTTGCTCCGGGCGGCCGAGGCGGTGTCGGTGGCGCCGTTGGCGCCCTTCACGCCCGTGGTGCCGAGCGCGTACGACTCCTCCTTGCCGTTCTTGTCGGAGTCGACCTTGCACCAGTCCTCCTTGAAGAAGGCCGGTGCGGACATCACGGTCAGCGGGGAGCCGTCGTTCTTGGAGGCGTCCTCGTACCCGGTGGAGAGGGTGGCGGGCTGGACGGCGAACTCCTGCGGCACGTCGAAGGCGACGCCGTAGTTCGGGTTGAAGACCACCTTCCAGCCCGGGATCACCGGCTGGAGCTGGCCGCCGGCCCGCGGGTTGTCGGTCGGCGCGGCCGGGGGAGAGGAGACCGGGGCGGCCGGGGAGGACGCGGAGGCCGGCGGCTTGTCGTTGGCCTGGGGCTCCTCGTCGTCCTGGGTCAGCACGATCGCACCGGTGACCGCCGCGGCGACCACGACGGCAGCGACGGCGACGATGGCCACGGTCCTGGTGGACATGGAGCCGCCGCCCGAGGGCTGCGGCGCCTGCGGCGGCACGGTGGGCGGCTGGCCCCAGGCCTGTACGGTCGGCGGCTGCTGTCCGTCGCCCGGCTGGGGGTACCCGTAGCCGGGCTGCTGCTGTCCGTAGGCCGGCTGCTGGTACGGGTTCGGCTGTCCCGGCTGCTGCTGGTACGGGTTCTGGGGGTTCTGCTCGCCCCCGGGCGGTTGCTGCTGTCCTGGCCACATGGCCGGTAACGATAGTGGGAGCCGGATGGCCGGGCCACGGCCGCCCCGGTCGTCAGGTCTGGTCAAGCCGTTCTACTCGTGGGTAACATCGCGTGCCATGAGCGCAGATCAGATGAACGTGGGCGAACTGCTCGCCCGGACGGTGCCCATGGCCCGCACCCTGAACCTCGAATTCCTGGAGACCACCCCGGAGCGCGCGGTCGTCCGGCTGCCCGACCAGCCCGACTACCACAACCACGTGGGCGGCCCGCACGCCGGCGCCATGTTCACCCTGGCCGAGTCCGCCAGCGGCGCGATCGTCCTGGCCGCCTTCGGCGACCAGCTCTCGCGCGCCGTCCCCCTCGCCGTCAAGGCCGAGATCGCGTACAAGAAGCTCGCCAAGGGCGTCGTCACCGCCACCGCCACCCTCGGCCGCCCGGCCGCCGACGTGGTCGCGGAACTCGACGCGGGCGGCCGCCCGGAGTTCCCCGTCACCATCGCCATCCAGCGCGCCGACGAGGCCGTCACCGGCGAGATGACCGTCGTGTGGACCCTCCGCCCGAACGAGACCGCCTGACCGGCCCCCGCCGCCACCGGTAGGGTCGCCGCACAGTGACGTCGGACGTCAGGGGGAAGCGGTGGCCAAGGTATCGGTCAGTCTGGACGCGGAGCTCGTGGTGGAAGTGATGGTGCTCGCCGGCATCGGTACGCCCCAGGACGCCGTCGAGGCCGTGCTGCGCGACTACATCGCGCGCGGCCACCGCACCGAGGCGCGCGTGCTGAACCGGGACGAGCCCCTGCGCCGGCCCGACCTCGACCGCTTCCGGCCGCCGGAGGGCTGACGCCGTACGCCGGGGTCCGCGCGCCTGACCCGCGCGCGGGCCCCGGCGGCGCACAGTGGGCCGAGGGGCGGTCCGGCGCGGGCCGCCCCCGCCGACCTCCCCCGGCTCCCGCCGGGAGGTGCCCCGGCGGGAGCCGGGGGAGGGTCGGCGG
>NZ_RPRY01000111.1 GCF_003949795.1 Streptomyces sp. WAC06614 | reverse complement strand
TCGCCGGGGCCTGCGGGGCCGCCGGCCTCGGTGCCCCCGCCGGCCCCGCAGGCCCCGGCGATGCGCCCGGCGGTGCGGCCGACCTGGGTGGCCTCGCCGCACGCCTGACCGCGCTGGCGCCCTCGCTGGGCCCGGTGCGGCTGATCGGGATCGACGGGCACGCCGGCTCGGGCAAGAGCACCTTCGCGGAGCGGCTGGCCGGGGCGCTGGGCGGGGCCCCGGTGCTGCACCTGGACGACATCGCCACGCACACGGAACTGTTCGACTGGACCGGGCGGCTGCGCCGGCAGGTGCTGGAGCCGCTGGCCGCGGGCCGGGCCGCGCACTGGGCGCCGTACGACTGGGCCGCGCGCCGGTTCGGGCCCGAGCGGGTGCTGGAGCCGGCCGCGGTGCTGCTGGTGGAGGGCGTCGGCGCGGGCCGCCGGGAGCTGCGCCCGCACCTGGCGCACCTGCTGTGGATGGAGACGCCGCGCGCACTGGCGTGGAGCCGGGGCCGGCGGCGGGACGGGAGCGAACTTGCCGCCTTCTGGGACGGATGGGAGCGCGCCGAGCGCGCGCACTTCGCGGACGACCCTTCGCGCCCCTACGCCGACACCCTGGTACGGCAGAGCTGTACGGGATACGAGTGGACTTCCGGGAGTCCTGCGCCCGCAGGAACGCCCGCTTCCGTCACGCACCGTGAGGGGCTGCCCCGGGCCTGAGCCGCCCCGGACCTCGGCGTGCGGACGGCCCCCCGGGGGCGCTTGACCTGGTACCCGCACCGGCCTTACGTTCTCAATGCGCGGTCTTTCATGGCCGCGGCGGACACGAAGCCCCCGATTGTTCCCCCGTGATCGGGGGCTTCGTTCTGCCCGGAACCGGCCCCCGGACCGCCCCGGGCCACCCGCGGAACCCCCTCGGTGATCACCCTGCGTCACCCCCGGGGTCCGGGACCCGCCCCGGCAGGTGCCCGTCGCACCCTACGTAGCGCCGCGTACCGCAGGTACGATGCCACCCAGATTTCATCGGCGCATGCAACAACTCTTGCCCCTGGGGCAGGGGTTGCAGCGCACCACGGGGGCAGGCTTGTGGGGGACGTGATGGATTTCGGCACGCAGGGCAGCCCGCACGCCCCGGCCGAACTCGCCTGGCTGCGCGGAGTGGACGCCTGCACGATGGGCGCCTATCCGCAGGCCGAGGAGGAGTTCCGGGCGGCCGTACGACTCGATCCCGCGATGGCCGACGCCTGGCTGGGCCTGCACGCGTTACGGGTGGACACCACCAACGCCCTGCTGCGCATGTACGCGCACCGGGACCGGTTCGGCGAGCAGCGCACCCGGCACCGGCGCACCCTGAACTCCTGGTACTGGCTGGGCTGGTGGGTGCAGCCGGTGCTGGAGACCCGCCGCGACCTGCTGCTGGCCCACGCCTCGCACTGGCTGGACGGCCGGCACGTGCCCGAGCTGGACCAGGCGTTGGCCGGGCTGCCGCCGGTGGACACCGATCCGCAGGTCCGCTTCCTGCACGCCTGCCGGGCCTATCTGGTCAAGGACTGGGAGCAACTGGTCCGGCACACCGAGCCGTTGGTCGACGATCCGCTGCTGGGCATCGAGGCGGGGCTGTTCGGCGGCATGGCCCGGGTGCGGCTGGAGATGTACGGGCAGGCCGAACCGCTGCTGGCGACCGCGCTGATGCGCTGCCGCAGCGAGCAGCCGCAGCGCAAGGAGCTGCGCTACTGGCTGGCCCGGGCGCACGAGGGCACCGGGCGCAGCGCCGCCGCCCTGCCGCTGTACCGGGCGGTGCACCGGGTGGACCCGGCGTTCATGGACACCGCCGCCCGGCTGACGGCCATCGCCGAGGCCGACGGGCTCGACGGCTACGACCTCTCCCCCGTCGGCGGGGACTTCGCGGCCGTGGCCCTGGGCGACCCGGACCCGGTGCTCGCGCCCGAACCGCCGGGGGAACCGCGGCTCGGCGGGCCCGGACCCGGTGGCGCAGGGCCCGGGGGCGGGCTGCTCGGCGGCGGGGTGCTCGGGGTGCCGCCGCAGGGGCCGCCGCCGGGTGCGGGGCGGCCCGAGGGGACGCGCCGGCGGGCCGTGGTGCCGCCGCCGGGGGCACCGACCGGGCTGCCCGCCGGCCCCTCGGACCCGGCGCTGCTGGCGCAGGCGCTGGCGGAGCTGGAGCGGATGGTCGGGCTGGAGCCGGTCAAACGGCAGGTCAAGGCCCTGTCGGCGCAGCTGCACATGGCCCGGCTGCGGGCCGGGCAGGGGCTGCCGGTGCAGCCGCCGAAACGCCACTTCGTCTTCTCGGGCCCTTCCGGCACCGGGAAGACCACCGTGGCCCGGATCCTGGGCCGGGTCTTCTACGCGCTCGGGCTGCTCGGCGGGGACCATCTGGTGGAGGCCCAGCGGGCCGACCTGGTGGGCGAGTTCCTCGGGCAGACCGCCGTGAAGGCCAACGAGCTGATCGACTCGGCGATCGGCGGGGTGCTGTTCGTGGACGAGGCCTACAGCCTGTCCAACTCCGGCTACAGCAAGGGTGATGCGTACGGCGACGAGGCGCTCCAGGTGCTGCTGAAGCGGGCCGAGGACAACCGGGACCACCTGGTGGTGATCCTGGCGGGCTATCCGGCCGGGATGGACCGGCTGCTGGCCGCGAACCCGGGCCTGTCCTCCCGGTTCACCACCCGGGTGGACTTCCCCAGCTACCGGCCGGCGGAGCTGACGTCGATCGGCGGGGTGCTGGCCGAGGCCAACGGGGACCGGTGGGACGAGGAGGCGCTGGAGGAGCTGCGCAGCATCAGCGGGCACGTGGTGGAGCAGGGCTGGATCGACGAGCTGGGCAACGGCCGGTTCCTGCGGACGCTGTACGAGAAGAGCTGCGCCTACCGGGACCTGCGGCTGGCCGGGTACCCGGCCACCCCGTCCCGGGAGGACCTGGCGACGCTGCGGCTGCCGGACCTGATGCAGGCCTACGGCGAGGTGCTGTCGGGCCGGGGCCCGCAGGACCGGGGGCGGCCGGAGCCGCCCCCGATGTGATGCGGGGGCGGCCGGGGCTCAGCGGGCCGGGGCAACCGGTCCGGGCCGGGGATCAGCGGGCCAGGGCTGCCCGGGTCGCCGGTGCGGCGGTCCGGTGGGCGGGGTCGCGGACCTCGCCCACCAGCATCTCCAGGACGTCCTCCAGGGCGACCAGGCCGAGCACCCGCCCGGCCGGGTCGGCGACCTGGGCCAGGTGGGTGGCGTCCCGGCGCATCACGCTGAGCGCGTCGTCCAGCGGGAGGGTGGAGCACAGGGTCGGCATCCGGCGCCAGACCCGCTGCGGCACGGCCCGCTCCCGCTCCTCCAGGTCCAGGACGTCCTTGACGTGGACGTAGCCCATGAAGGCCCCGCCCTCGGCCCGGACCGGGAAGCGGGAGTAGCCGGTGCGCACCGTGAACTGCTCGATCTGGCGCGGGGTGACCGTCGGGGCGACCGTGACCAGCCGGTCCCGGGCCAGGAGCACGTCGGTGACCGGGCGGCTGCCCAGCTCCAGCGCGTCCTCCAGGCGCTCCTGCTCGCCCGGCTCCAGCAGGCCCGCCTGCCGGGAGTCCTCCACCAGACGGCCGAGCTGGGCGCTGGTGTAGACGGCCTCCACCTCGTCCTTCGGCTCGACCTTGAACAGCCGGAGCACGAAGTGCGCGCAGGCGCCGAGCGCGGTGGTGACCGGGCCGCAGAGCCGGGCGAAGGCGACCAGGCCCGGGCTGAACCACAGCGCGGCGCGCTCCGGGTCGGACATCGCCAGGTTCTTCGGCACCATCTCGCCGATCACCAGGTGCAGGAAGACCACGGCGGCGAGCGCGATGGCGTAGCCGAGCGGGTGGATCAGGCCCTGCGGGACGTGGACGGCGTGGAAGACGGGTTCCAGCAGCCGGGCCACGGTCGGCTCGGCGACCGCGCCGAGGGTGAGCGAGCAGACGGTGATGCCGAACTGGGCGGCGGCCATCATCCGCGGCAGGTTCTCCAGCCCGTGGAGCACCTGGCGGGCCCGCTTGGAGCCGGCCGCGAGGGGCTCGATCTGGCTGCGCCGCACCGAGACGAGGGCGAACTCGGCGGCCACGAAGAAGCCGTTGGCCAGCACCAGGACGAGCGCGAAGAGCAGCTGCAGGGCGTTCACCGGCCGGCCCCTTCCAGCTGGGCGGGTCGCTCGGGCTGCTGCCCGGCCCCGCGTACGGCGGCGGGCACGGCGACGACCGGACCACCGGGGCGGGCGGGCGCGGCGGCCCGGTCCTGCGGGCCGCGGGTGGGCTGCCCGATCCCGCCGAGGGCCGGTGCGGGCACCGTGCGGACCAGCCGCACGCGCTCCGCGCGGTTGCGGCCGACCTGGCGGACGGAGAGCTTCCAGCCGGGCAGCTCGGCCCGGTCCCCGGGCGAGGGGATCCGGCCCAGCAGGTCCGCGACGAGGCCGGCGACGGTCTCGTACGGGCCTTCGGGGACCTCCAGGCCTATCCGGCGCAGGGTCTGCACCCGGCAACTCCCGTCGGCCTCCCAGGACGGCCGGCCGTCCTCGGCGGGTACGGGGGCCAGCTCGGGGCGGGCGTCCTCGGCGAGGTCGTGCTCGTCGCGGACCTCGCCGACGAGTTCCTCGACGATGTCCTCCAGGGTCACCACGCCGGCCGTGCCGCCGTACTCGTCGACGACCACGGCCATGGGCTGCTCGCTGCGCAACCGTTCCAGCAGGGGCTGGACCGGGAGGGTGCCGGGCACCAGCAGCGGGGCGTCGCAGATCGCGCCGACGGTGGTGCGGGCCCGCTCGTGCTCGGGCACGGCGAGGGCGTCCTTGAGGTGGACGACCCCGGTGATCTCGTCGATGCGTTCGCGGTACACCGGGAACCGGGACAGGCCCGTGGCCCGGGTCAGGTTCAGCACGTCCGCCGCGGTGGCGGTGGACTGCAGGGCGCTGACCTTCACCCGCGGGGTCATCACGTGCTGGGCGGTGAGTTCGCCCAGCGACAGGGTCCGGACGAACAGGTCGGCGGTGTCCTGCTCCAGGGCGCCGGCCTGGGCCGAATGGCGGACCAGGGAGACCAGTTCGCCGGGGGTGCGGGCGGAGGCCAGCTCGTCGGTGGGCTCCACGCCCAGCGCCCGGACCAGGCGGTTGGCGACGGCGTTGAGGCCTGCGATGACCGGCCGGAAGGCGCGGGAGAACAGGTCCTGCGGGCCGGCCACGAACCGGGCCACCTGGAGCGGCCGGGAGACCGCCCAGTTCTTCGGGACCAGTTCGCCGACGACCATCTGGACGGCGGAGGCGAGCAGCATGCCCACGGCCACGGCTATGCCGGAGACCACGCCGGCCGGCAGCCCGGTGGCGCGCAGCGGCGCGGAGAGCAGCCCGGCGAGGGCGGGTTCGGCGAGCATGCCGACCACGAGCGAGGTGAGGGTGATGCCGAGCTGGGTGCCCGAGAGCTGGAACGACAGCTCGCGCAGGGCCTTGACGACCGTGCGGGCACGGCGGTCGCCCTCGGCGGCGGCCCGTTCGGCGTCGGGCTTCTCGACGGTGACGAGGCCGAACTCGGCCGCCACGAAGAAACCGTTGGCCAGGATGAGCGCGAAGGCCGCTGCGAGCAGGAGTAGCGGGATGGTCATGCCGCCGCCTCGGGGACGAGGGCGGCGCGGGTACTACCGGACGGTCCGTCCATTGCTGGAGGGAGTCACTCCTCTGGTCGAAGGTGCCCTGACGGCCCCGCGGTCACGGGGCTCACGGCGGGGCGCACGGGTGCGCCCCGCCACCAGGGTAGTCACTGAGATCGTCGCCGCAATGGCACGCTTCAGTTGTCGTGCGCGCCGGAGCCGCGTTCCTCGGCGAGGGCGCGCAGGGCACGGGCGTCGCTGACGGCCTGCGCCTTGGCGATGCCGGGCTGGATGCCCAGGGCCGGCAGGCTGGTGCCGTCGCTGAGGTCGAGGAAGACCCAGGGGTCGCCCGGGCGGAGGTTGACGCGCAGGATCTCCGCCCAGGCCAGACGGCGCTTGGTGGTGAGGTTCACCACGGTGACGCCGTCCTCGTCGGCCACCACCTTGGGCCGGCTGAGCAGCACCAGGACGGAGGACATCAGGACGGCCGTGAAGACGAAGCTGATCCGCTCGCCGGGACCGAGCCGGTCCAGCACCAGCCCGATGGCGGTGATGGTGGCGAACATGACGGCGCCGACGCCGAGCAGGACGACGCGGGTGCGGGTCGGCCGGAAGGTGACCGGCAGGGCCGGCCGGGCCGGGGAGTCGGCGGCCATCACAGGCGGCAGGCGTGGATCGAGGTGGTCAGGATGGCCCGGGCGCCGATGTCGTACAGGTCGTCCATGATCCGCTGGGCCTCCTTGGCGGGGACCATGGCACGGACCGCGACCCAGCCCTCGTGGTGCAGCGGGGAGACGGTCGGGGACTCCAGGCCGGGGGTGAGCGCCACGGCGTTCTCCAGCTGCTCGACCCGGATGTCGTAGTCCATCATCACGTAGCTGCGGGCGACCAGGACGCCCTGGAGGCGGCGCAGGAACTGCTGGGCGCGGGCGTCCGGGGTGCCGGCGCCGTGCCGGCGGATCACCACGGCCTCGGACTTCAGGATGGGCTCGCCGATGATCTCCAGGCCGGCGTTGCGCAGGCTGGTGCCGGTCTCCACCACGTCGGCGATCACCTGGGCGACGCCGAGCTGGATGGCGGTCTCGACCGCGCCGTCGAGGTGCACGACGGAGGCGTCGATGCCCTGCTCGGCGAGGTGCTTGGCGACGATGCCCTCGTAGGAGGTGGCGATCGTCATGCCGTGGAAGTCCTCGGGGCCCTTCGCGGTGCCGGGCCGGGTGGCGTAGCGGAAGGTGGAGCGCCCGAAGTTCAGCGCGAGGATCTCCTCGGCGTTGGCGCCGGAGTCCAGCAGCAGGTCACGGCCGGTGATGCCGATGTCGAGCTTGCCGGAGGCGACGTAGATCGCGATGTCCTTGGGGCGCAGGTAGAAGAACTCCACGTCGTTCTCGACGTCGACGGTGACGAGTTCCTTGGACTCCTTGCGCTGGCGGTAGCCGGCCTCATGGAGCATCTCCGCCGCAGGTCCGGAGAGTGAACCCTTGTTGGGGACGGCGATGCGCAGCATGAGGTCGGTTCCTTTGTTCGCGATAGGGGTGGTGCGCTGTGCGGAGCGGGCTGGGAGTGGGGCGGGCGGGCCGGCGTCGGTGCCGGGGGCCCGGGCGGGCGCCGGTCAGAGGTGCTTGTAGACCTCGTCGAGCGAGATCCCGCGCGCGACCATCATCACCTGGACGTGGTACAGCAGCTGCGAGATCTCCTCGGCGGCGGCTTCCTTGCCCTCGTACTCGGCGGCCATCCAGACCTCGGCGGCCTCCTCGACGACCTTCTTGCCGATGGCATGGACGCCCTTGCCCACCAGCTCGGCGGTGCGGGAGGTGCTGGGGTCGCCGGTGGCGGCCTTGTGCTGGAGCTCGGTGAAGAGCTCTTCGAAGGTTTTGTTCGCCATGATGCCCTTAGGGTACGGGTTCGCCCGGCCACCCCGTCGCCAGGGTTCACTCCGTGGACTACCGCCAGGGCTCGCTGACCGTCCGCAGGGTCATGGCGGTGGCGACGGCGGCGGTGACCGCCTCGTGGCCCTTGTCCTCGCGCGAACCCTCGAGCCCGGCCCGGTCCAGCGCCTGCTCGTCGTTGTCGCAGGTCAGCACGCCGAAGCCGACGGGGACGCCGGTCTCGACGGACACCTGTACCAGGCCCTGGGTGACGCCCTGGCACACGTAGTCGAAGTGGGGGGTGCCACCGCGGATGACGACGCCGAGGGCGACGACGGCGTCGTAGCCGCGGCCGGCGAGCACCTTCGCGACCACCGGGAGTTCGAAGCTCCCGGGGACGCGCAGCAGGGTGGGCTCGTCGATGCCCAGCTCGTGCAGGGCGCGCAGGGCGCCGTCGACGAGTCCGTCCATGACCTTCTCGTGCCACTGCGCGGCGACGACCGCGACCCGGAGGTCGCCGCAGTTCTTCACGCTCAGTTCGGGTGCGCCCTTGCCGCTCACAGCTCTCCTCGTGCTCTTGCGTTTGCTCGTTCGTGGTGTCGGTGTGGTGCAGGTGATGCCGGTGTGCTGGTGCTACTGGTTGCCGCACGCCGCGACGGCGGTGGCGTCCAGCCAGGGCAGGTCGTGCCCCATGCGGTCGCGCTTGGTGCGCAGGTAGTGCAGGTTGTGCTCGCCCGCCTCGACGGGCATCGGCTCGCGCTCGGCGACCACGATGCCGTGCCGGATCAGGGCGGCGGCCTTGTCCGGGTTGTTGGTCAGCAGCCGGACGCTGCGGACGCCGAGGTCGGCGAGCATCTGGGCACCGGCCCCGTAGTCGCGGGCGTCGGCGGGCAGGCCGAGTTCCAGGTTCGCGTCGAGGGTGTCGCGGCCGCGCTCCTGGAGCTCGTAGGCGCGCAGCTTGGACAGCAGGCCGATGCCGCGTCCCTCGTGACCGCGCAGGTAGACGACGACGCCCCGGCCGGCCTCCTTGATCCGCTCCATGGACGCGTGCAGCTGTGGGCCGCAGTCGCAGCGCAGGGAGTGGAAGATGTCGCCGGTCAGGCACTCGGAGTGCATCCGGACGAGCACCTCCTGGCCGTCGCCGATCTCGCCGTGGACCAGGGCCACGTGCTCGACGCCGTCCGCGGTGGAGCGGTAGCCGTACGCGGTGAACTCGCCGAACGCGGTCGGCAGGCTGACCTCGGCCTCGCGGCGGACGGTGGGCTCGGCGGAGCGGCGGTAGGCGATCAGGTCCTCGATGGAGATGATCGTCAGGCCGTGCTTGCGGGCGAACGGGATCAGCTCCGGCAGGCGCAGCATGACGCCGTCCTCGCCGGCGATCTCCACGATGGCGCCGGCCGGGCGCAGGCCCGCGAGGCGGGCGAGGTCGACGGCGGCCTCGGTGTGGCCGTTGCGGACCAGCACACCGCCGGGCTTGGCGCGCAGCGGGAAGACGTGGCCGGGGCGGACGAAGTCGCCGGGGCCGCTGACCCCGTCGGCGAGCAGCCGCAGGGTGGTGGCGCGGTCGGCGGCGGAGATGCCGGTGGTCACGCCGTGGGCGGCGCTCGCGTCGACGGAGACGGTGAAGGCGGTCTTCATCGACTCGGTGTTGTGGTCGACCATCTGCGGGAGCTCCAGACGGTCGAGCTCCTCGCCCTCCATGGGGGCGCAGATCAGGCCGCGGCACTCGCTCATCATGAACGCGATGATCTCGGGGGTGGCCATCTCGGCCGCGATGACGAGGTCACCCTCGTTCTCCCGGTCCTCGTCGTCGACGACCACGACGGGCCGGCCGGCGGCGATGTCCCGGATGGCCTGCTCGACGGGGTCGAGCGCGAAGAACTCGTCGGTGGTCATGCCGTTGCTCCTTCGAGGGCCGAGGGGGTGGCGGGGGTGCGCGAGCGCTGGTACCAGTCGTAGGCGCCCCACAGGACGAGGGCGAAGTAGACGACGTAGACGAGGCCGGAGAAGGCCAGGCCGCTGGTGAAGGCGAGGGGGACGCCGACCAGGTCGACCAGGAGCCAGGCGAACCAGAACTCCACCAGGCCGCGGGCCTGGGCGACCATCGCGACGAGGGTGCCGACGAAGATGTAGGCGTCGGCCCAGGGGCTCCAGGACAGGTTCGGGAAGGCGGAGAACAGCACGCCGACGGCGAGGGTGCCCAGGGCCGCGCCGCCCAGCAGCAGCCCGCGCTCCTTCCAGCTCGCGGTGCGCACGGCGATGGAGCCGTCCTGCGCCTGCTGCCGGCCGCGCCGCCACTGCGTCCAGCCCCAGGCGGCGACGCCGATGACCAGGAGCTGCTTGCCGACACCGCCGGCGAGGTGGGCGGAGGCGTACGCGGCGACCAGGATCAGGCCGGACAGCAGCTGGGCGGGCCAGGTCCACAGCGAGCGGCGCCAGCCGAGGGCGAGGGCGGCCAGGCCCAGAGTGTTGCCGATCATGTCGGACCAGATGACCTTCTGGTCGAAGACGGCGAAGGCTTCGGCGTTCAGCCAGGTCAGGGCGCTCACCGGTGGTTCTCCTTCGGCTGGAGCGGGTCGACGCCCGCGGCCAGCAGCCGCTCGACGTACTTGGCGAGGACGTCCACCTCCAGGTTGACCGGGTCGCCGGGCTGCTTGATGCCGAGCGTGGTCAGGGCGAGGGTGGTGGGGATGAGGCTGATGGTGAAGTGGTCGGCGGCGGCCTCGACCACGGTGAGGCTGACGCCGTCGACCGTGATGGAGCCCTTCTCGACCACGTAGCGGGAGAGCGCCGCCGGCAGCGAGACCTTGACGATCTCCCAGTGCTCGGAGGGGGTGCGGGAGAGGATCTCGCCGGTGCCGTCCACGTGTCCCTGCACCAGGTGGCCGCCGAGCCGGCCGCCGAGGGCCATCGGGCGCTCCAGGTTGACCCGGGCGCCCTTGTCGAGGGCGCCGAGGCTGGAGCGCTTGAGGGTCTCCTGCATCACGTCGGCGGTGAACTCGCCGTCCGCGGTCTCCACGACCGTCAGGCAGACGCCGTTGACGGCGATGGAGTCGCCGTGCTTGGCGCCCTCGGTGACGAGCGGGCCGCGCAGGCGGAAGCGGGAGGCCTCGGGCAGCTGCTCGACGGCGGTGACCTCGCCCAGTTCTTCGACGATTCCGGTGAACACGTCAGTGCTCCTTGGGGACGGTGGTGGGGACGGCGGTGATCCGGAGGTCGGGGCCCAGTCGGGTGGCCTCCGTGAGGTCCAGGCGCACGGCCTGGGAGATGTTCGTGACGCCCGCGTCGGCGAGGGCGGCGGGGCCGGCGCCGAGGACGGCCGGGGCGAGGTAGCCGACGACGCGGTCGACGGCGCCGGCCTCGAAGAAGGCACCGGCCAGGGTGGGGCCGCCTTCCAGGAGCACGGAGCGCACGCCGCGCGCGTACAGCCGGGTGAGCAGGTCGTGGACGCCGATCCGGCCGTCGTGCAGGGGCAGCCGGAGCAGGTCGGCACCGGCCGGCAGGTGCCGGGTGTCGGCGTCCTCGGCGACCACGATCAGGGTGGGCGCGGCGTCGTCGAGGATCCGGGCGGTCGGCAGGACGGTGGCGCGGGGGTCGAGGGCGACCCGCAGCGGCTGGGTGACGTCGTCGTGGCCGCGTACGGCGAGGTGCGGGTCGTCGGTGCGCAGGGTGCCGGCTCCGACGAGGACGGCGTCGGACTCGGCGCGCAGCCGGTGGACGTCGGCGCGGGACTCGGCGGAGGTGATCCAGCGGCTGGAGCCGTCGGCGGCGGCGCTGCGGCCGTCGAGGGTGGCGGCGTACTTCCAGGTCACGTGCGGGCGGCCGCGGCGTACGGAGGTCAGCCAGGCGATGTTGCCGGCCTCCGCCTCGGCCTCCAGCAGCCCGCCGGTGACCTCGACGCCGGCCGCGCGCAGGGTGGCGGCACCGCCGGTGGCCTGCGGGTTCGGGTCGGCGACGGCGTAGACGACCCGGGCGACGCCGGCCACGATCAGGGCCTGGGCGCAGGGGCCGGTGCGTCCGGTGTGGTTGCAGGGCTCCAGGGTGACGTACGCGGTGGCGCCGCGGGCGGCCTCGCCGGCCGCGCGCAGGGCGTGGACCTCGGCGTGCGGGCCGCCGGCGCGCTGGTGCCAGCCCTCGCCGACCACGGTGCCGGCGGCGTCGGTGAGGACGCAGCCGACGACGGGGTTGGGGCTGGTGGAGCCGAGTCCGCGGGCCGCGAGCGCGACGGCACGGCGCATGGCGCGCACGGCATGCTCGTCGTGCGTCGCGGCGTTCGCGTGGGCGGATGTCGCCACCGGGTCCTCCTGCCTCTTCGGGCACGGACTCCGGGGCCTGTCGGGATACGACAGAGAGAGCGGACAGCGGATACGGGAACGCCGAGGCCGATGGAGCGGATCCGTCGGTGTGCGTGGTGCACGGACGACGAACCGCCGGCGGCGGCGTACCGGTCACTGCCCGCCGCGCACTGCCTCCCATCCGGACTTTAACCGTCGGTCCAGGAATTTCACCTGGTCAACCGGCCGCTGGCTGCGGTCGGGTCGCGGACTGTAACCGCCGGTTCGGAATTGCACCGACCCCGGAGTGCGCTGCTACTGGTACTCACCGTCCAGTGTGCCACGGCCGATGTACACCCAAGCGAGTGACGTATGTGACCTGAGTCACATACGTCAGAAGTCGAGCCGGATGCGAGACGCGTCCCGACTTTGGTCCAGACCTATTGACGGGTTGGTCTAGTCCTCTTAACTTCTTCTTCATCCTCCCCGGGAGACAGCCCGCCAGATGTGCGCACGTCACGGGCCAATGAGCGCCATTTTTCCGCACGTTGTGTCCGCCATCCTCCCCTCCCCAGGAGGCACGATGCTGTCCCCCACCCGTACGAGAGCGATGCTCCTGGCATCCGGCGCCGCCATTGCGGGCCTGCTGCTGGGCGGGCTCTCCAGCGGCGTCTCGCATGCCGCCGACCACGAGAGCTGTCGTCCCGACGGCCTCTACCGCACCCCCGGTGTCGACGTCCCGTACTGCTCGGTCTACGACTCCGAGGGCCGCGAGAAGATGGGCGCCGACCACCAGCGCCGCGTCATCGGCTACTTCACCGGCTGGCGCACCGGCAAGGACGGCACCCCCGCCTACCTCGCCAGTGACATCCCCTGGTCCAAGGTCACCCATCTGAACTACGCCTTCGCGCACGTCGGCAGCGACAACAAGATCTCCGTGGGCGCCGACGGCCCCGGCAACGCCGCCACCGGGATGACCTGGCCGGGCGTCGCCGGCGCCGAGATGGACCCGGCCCTCCCCTACAAGGGGCACTTCAACCTGCTGACGAAGTTCAAGAAGCAGTACCCGAACGTCAAGACCCTGGTCTCCGTGGGCGGCTGGGCCGAGACCGGCGGCTACTTCGGCGACGACGGCAACCGGGTCGCCTCCGGCGGCTTCTACTCGATGGCCACCCACGCCGACGGCTCGGTCAACCAGGCCGGCATCGACACCTTCGCCGACTCCGCGGTCGCCTTCGTCCGCCAGTACGGCTTCAACGGCGTCGACATCGACTACGAGTACCCGACGACCATGAAGGACGCCGGCAACCCGTTGGACTGGCAGCTCGCCAACGGCCGCCGGGCCGGCCTGGTCCAGGGCTACGCCGCCCTGATGAAGACCCTGCGCGAGAAGCTCGACCGGGCGGGCGCCACCGACGGCAAGCACTACCTGCTGTCCGTCGCCGCCCCCTCCTCCGGCTACCTGCTGCGCGGCATGGAGACGTTCCAGGTCCAGAAGTACCTGGACTACGTCAACATCATGTCCTACGACCTGCACGGCGCCTGGAACGAGTTCGTCGGGCCCAACGCCTCCCTCTTCGACGACGGCAAGGACGGCGAACTGGCCGCCGCCGGCGTCTACTCCACCTCCCAGTACGGCGGCATCGGCTACCTCAACACCGACTGGGCGTACCACTACTTCCGCGGCTCCATGCCGGCGGGCCGGATCAACATCGGCCTGCCGTACTACACCCGCGGGTTCAAGAACGTGCAGGGCGGTACCGACGGCCTGTGGGGCAAGGCCGCGGCCACCAGTTGCCCGGCCGGTTCGGGGCTGACCAAGTGCGGTGACGGCGCGGTCGGCATCGACAACCTGTGGCACGACAAGGACACCAACGGCGTCGAGTCCCCGGCCGGCTCCAACCCGATGTGGCACGCGAAGAACCTGGAGAAGGGCGTCGTCGGCGACTACGTCACGAAGTACGGCTTCCCCGCGAACACCACGCTGACCGGCACCTACGTCCGCAAGTACGACGCCACGCTGGTCGCGCCGTGGCTGTGGAACGCCCAGAAGAAGGTCTTCCTGTCCACCGAGGACGAGCAGTCGGTGGCCGCCAAGGCGGACTACGTGGTCGGCAAGGGCATCGGCGGCACGATGGTCTGGGAGCTGGCGGGCGACTACGCCTTCAACGCGGCCAAGGGGCAGTACGAGCCCGGCTCGACCCTGACCACCACCATGTACGAGAAGTTCAAGTCGGCCGCCCCGTACGGGGCGAAGAAGGCGGGCGCGGCGCTGCCGTCGCAGGCCCTGGACATCGACGTGCAGGTCACCGACTTCAAGCTGGGCGACTCGAACTACCCGCTCACCCCGAAGATCAGGATCACCAACCGCACCAAGGCGACCCTGCCGGGCGGCACGGAGTTCCAGTTCGACTACGGCACCTCGGCCCCGGCCAACGCCTCCGACCAGTCGGGCTTCGGCGCCAAGGTGATCAGCAGCGGTCACACGGGGAACAACGTCGGCGGGCTGAAGGGCGACTTCCAGCGGGTGTCGCTGAAGCTGCCGGCCTGGCAGTCGCTGGCCCCGGGCGCCTCGGTCGACCTGGCGTTCAACTACTACCTGCCGGTGTCCACCTTCTCCAACTGGACGGTGAACCTCTCCGGTACGACGTACGCCCTCGCCGGGGACCTGTCGCGCGGCACCACGGTCGGCGAGCCGGGCGGCACGACGCCGCCCACGACCCCGCCGACCACGCCGCCGACCACGCCCCCGACCACCCCGCCGACCACTCCTCCGGGCGGCACCTGCACCAGCCCGGCCTACGTGGCCGGCCAGGTGTACACCGGCGGCTCGCTGGTCTCCCACAAGGGCCACACCTGGAAGGCGCAGTGGTGGACCCAGAACGAGGAGCCCGGCACCACCGGCGAGTGGGGCGTCTGGAAGGACCAGGGCGCCTGCTGACCTCCCCCGGCAGCGCGCACCGACCGGCACGGCCGGACGGGCCCGGTGGCACCCCGCCACCGGGCCCCGGTCACCCCGTGGCGAACAGCGCGTCCTGGGCCGCGTCCCGGGCGGCCAGGCGGGCGCCCTCCAGGACGGCGTCGTCGCCCAGGGCGGTCGCGCGGACCTCCGTCGGGACCGGGGTGAGGCCGGCCAGGCGGGCGGCCACCCGGGGGGCCAGGGCCGGGCCGCCGGCCAGGCCGAGAGCACCGGCCAGGACCACGCAGCCGGGGTCGAGGACCGCCGCGACGGCCGCCGCGCCCAGGGCGAGGCGTCCGGCGAGGGCGTCCAGGAACGGTTCGCCGGCGGCGCCGGCCACCGCCTCCTCCACCGGGCCGGTGAACCCGTGCGCCGCCGCGAGGGCGCCGACCGCGTCCCGGCCGACCAGGGAGTGGAAGCCGCCGCCGCAGTCGGTGGCCGAGGGCAGGCCCACGGTGCCGGGGACCGGCAGGAAGCCGATCTCTCCGGCGCCGCCCGAGGCGCCGCGACGCAGCCGGCCGTCCAGGACCACCGCCGCACCCACCCCGGCGCCGAGCCAGAGCAGGACGAACGAGTCCAGGTCCCGGGCCGCCCCCAGGCGCTGCTCGGCGACGGCCGCGAGATTGGTCTCGTTCTCGACCAGGACCCGGGCGGGCAGCTCCCGCTGGAGCTCCGCGACCAGGTCCCGGTGCCAGGCGGGCAGGCCGGTGGTGTCGCGCAGTTCTCCGCTCCCCGGGGAGACCAGCCCGGGCGCGCCGACCGCGACGGTGTGCAGGTCCTCGGCGCCCACCGCACGGGCCGCCCGCCGCAGTTCGGCGACGGCCGCCGCGGGCGCGTCCACCGGGAGCGGGGTACGGCACAGGGCGTTGCCGAGCAGGTCGGTGACCACCGCGGTCGCGCTGTCGGTGCGTACGTCGAGCGCCGCCAGGAAGGCGCGGCGGGCGACGATCCCGTAGAGCCGGGCGTTGGGGCCGCGCCGCTGTGCGCCCGACTCGCCCACCACCTCGATCATCCCCGCCCGGGCGAGCCGCTCGACGAGGTCCGCGACGGTCGGCCGGGACAGGCCGGTCAGCGCCTTGAGCTGGGCGGCCGTCAGGGGGCCCTCGTCCTGCAGGAAGGTGAGGGCCAGCCGGTCGTTCATCGCCCGGGCGGTGCTCGGCGAGGCCGGGGGCGCGGGGGTCGTCCGGGAGCTGGGGATCACGGGGTCATCCTAGGCAGTCCGCTCGTGCGACCGCTATCTGTCAGGCAGGGTCCCTGATAGTTTACGGGCCATGACCGCGGAACCCGCCCTCACCCCGCGGCGGCTGCGCCGCGCCCGCTTCGCGATCGCCGCCGTCTTCTGCACGCACGGCGCCGTGACCGGCAGCTTCGCCACCCGGATCCCGTGGATCCAGGAGCACGCCGGGCTGGACGCGGGCTCCCTCGGCCTGGCTCTCGCCTGCCCCGCCGTCGGCGCCGCCCTGACGATGCCGCTGGCCGGGCGGATCAACCACCGGTTCGGCGCGCGCACCGCGCTGCGCGGCCTGCTGGCGCTGTGGACGCTGTCGCTGGTCCTGCCGAGCCTCGCCCCGAACCTGGTCGCGCTCTGCGCCGCGCTCTTCGTCTACGGCGCGACCGCCGGCATGTCCGACGTCGCGATGAACGCCCTCGGCGTGGAGACCGAGAACCGGATGGGCCGCTCGATCATGTCCTCGCTGCACGGCATGTGGAGCGTGGGCGCCCTGGTCGGCTCGGCCGCCGGCACCCTCGCCGCGCAGGCCGGGGCCGACGCCCGGCTGCACCACCTGCTGGCCGCGCTCGCGCTGACCGCCGTCGGGCTGGTCGCCGTGGGCGGGGTGCTGGACCTGCGCAGCGCCGACGACGCCCCGGCGCCGCCGCACTTCGCCCGGCCGCCGCGGGCCGCGCTGCTGATCGGGCTGGTGGGTTTCGCCGCCGTCTTCGCCGAGGGCGCCAGCCTGGACTGGTCCGGGGTCTACCTGCGCGACGTCCTGGGCACCGGGGCCGGCGCGGCCGCCGCCTCCACCACCGCCTTCGCGCTGACCATGGCCGCGGCGCGGCTGGTGGGCGACCGGGTGGTGGACCGGTTCGGGGCCGTGCGCACGGTCCGGGCGGGCGGGGTGCTGGCCACGGCCGGCGGGCTGCTGGTGGTGCTGTGGCAGCAGCCGGTGGCCGCGCTGGTCGGTTTCGGCCTGATCGGGCTCGGTGTGGCGGTCGTGGTGCCGCTGGCCTTCGCCGCGGCGGGCCGCAGCGGACCCGCGCCCGCCCAGGCCATCGCCGGCGTCGCGACGATCACGTACACCTCGGGGCTGATCGCCCCCTCCGCGATCGGGGCGGTGGCCGACGCGACCTCGTTGGTGGTCTCGTTCGGGCTGGTCACCCTGCTGGCGGCCACCCTGATCGTCGGGGCCTCGGTGCTGGGCCCGCGGCGCGCCGGAGCCGCGGCCACGGCCGCCGACCGGGACGAAACGGCAGCTGTCCGGCCGTAATATGACGCTGGCCGTGCGTCCTGGAAGGGGTGCCGTCCAGGGACCGTTCGCCGTGCTGCACGGCCGGAACGTTCCTCCCCCCACCCGGCCGGCACAACGGAGGAGAACATGGGCCTGGACCTCGGCGTGCGCTGGACCCTGCACGCAGACGGGCGGACCCCCGCCCCCGGCGCGGTGGTCCGGCCGGACGAGCGGCTGAGCTGGCCGCGCACCGCCGGGCTCGGCGCCCAGCACGTGGTCGCCATGTTCGGCGCCAGTTTCGTGGCCCCGGTGCTCATGGGGCTGGACCCGAACCTGGCCATCATGATGTCCGGCATCGCGACCATGATCTTCCTGCTCGCCACCCGCGGCCGGATTCCCTCCTACCTCGGCTGCTCCCTCTCCTTCGTCGGTGTGGCGGCCGCGATCCGGGCCGGTGGCGGCGACAGCGCCACCGTCACCGGAGCCGTCTTCGTCGTCGGCGCGGCCCTGTTCCTCGCGGGCCTGGCCGTGCAGCGCTTCGGCGCCCGGATCATCCACGCGGCGATGCCCCCGGTGGTCACCGGCGCGGTGGTCATGCTGATCGGCTTCAACCTGGCCCCGGTCACCGCCGCGACGTACTGGCCCCAGGACCAGTGGACGGCCCTGCTGGTGATGCTGTTCACCGGCTTCGCCGTGGTGTGCCTGCGCGGCTTCTGGTCCCGGATCGCGATCTTCCTCGGCCTGCTCTTCGGCTACGCGCTCTCCTGGGTCCTGGACCGGGTCTTCGGGCAGATCCACTCCCCCGCGGGCGGCGCCGAGGCCGTCGACCACTGGCGGCTGGACCTGTCCGGGGTCGCGAAGGCGGACTGGATCGGCCTGCCCTCCTTCCACGCGCCGTCGTTCGAGTGGTCGGCGATCCTGCTGGCCCTGCCGGTGGTGATCGCGCTGATCGCGGAGAACGCCGGCCACGTCAAGGCCGTCGGCGAGATGACCGGTGACCCGCTCGACGACAAGCTCGGCACGGCGATCGCGGCGGACGGCGCGGCCTCCATGCTCTCCACGGCCGTCGGCGGCCCGCCGAACACCACCTACTCCGAGAACATCGGCGTGATGGCGGCCACCCGGGTCTACTCGACCGCCGCGTACTGGGCGGCGGCCTGCTTCGCGCTGCTGTTCGGCCTGTGCCCGAAGTTCGGCGCCGTGGTCGCCGCGATCCCCGGCGGGGTGCTCGGCGGGATCACCGTCATCCTCTACGGCATGATCGGCCTGCTCGGCGCCCAGATCTGGCTCAACGCCCGGGTGGACCTGCGCAATCCGCTCAACCTGGTGCCGGCCGCGGCGGGCATCATCATCGGCGTGGGCGGCGTCAGTCTGAAGATCACCGACAACTTCCAGCTCGGCGGCATCGCCCTGGGCACCATCGTGGTGATCACCGGCTACCACGCCCTGCGCTTCTTCGCCCCCGCCCACCTCAAGCAGCAGGAACCGCTGCTGGACGCGGGCACCTCCTCCTACGACGACGAGGCCGGGCCGCAGGCGCCGCCGCAGGCCGGGCGGGACACGCGTTCCTGAGCGGGTTTCGCCCGAACCGGGGAAGCGCACGGCCAAGTTCCGCCGCGCGGCGCCGGTCCTTGAGAACCTGCCTGTCATGGAAGCGGTGCTCGCGCGGATGCGCGACCTGGACGAGCGGCTGCCCGCGCACGACGGAGTGGCGGTCTTCAACCGGGTCTACCTGACGGTGACCGAGGCGCTGCACCGCAGCATCGGGCGCGGGGAGTTCCCCGTTCCGCACCGGGCGGCGGTGCTGGGCGTACGGTTCGCCGAACGCTATCTGGACGCCGTGGACGCGGCGGCCGAGGGGCATCGGCCGCCGGCCTGCTGGCGTCCGTTGTTCCAGTACCGCCGGCATCCCGGGGTGCACCCGCTCCAGCACGCCCTGGCCGGGATCAACGCGCACATCGGGCACGACCTGGCGCTGGCGGTGGTGGCGGCCTGCCGCTCCCTGGACTGTGCGCCCGGCGCCCTGGAGGGCGACTTCGACCGGGTCGGCGAGACCCTGGTCGCCCTGGAGGAGCACATCCGCGAGGACCTGATGCCGGGCCCGGACCTGCTCCAGATCGCCGACCCGCTGACCCACCTGGTGGGCTCCTGGAGCCTGGAACGGGCCCGCGACGGCGCCTGGGCCGGGGCCCGCATGCTGTGGACGCTGCGCGAACTTCCCGAGCTCGCGCAGGAATTCACCGAGTCCCTGGACGCGGGCGTCGGCCTGATCAGCCGCTGCCTGCTGACCCCGACGGGGCTGGTGCGGGCGGCGTGAGCCGCGTACGGCCGGTGGCGTACGGCCCGTGGCATGGAAACGGGCCGCCGCCGCGCTCGGGGGAGTTGCGCGGGGCGGCCCGTGGCCTGAGGGAGGAGCGGCGGAGGTCGGTGCTCCGGCGCGGTCCTCCGGCGCCGGGGTCAGTCCTCCGGCGCCGGGGTCAGTCCTCCGGCAGCTCGACCGGGGCGATCTCGTCGAAGACGTCGCCCGGACCCGGGTTGGTCGGGTCGGTGGCGCCGCCGAGGTGGTGCATCACGCCCCAGACCGCGTTCAGCGCGGTCTGCACGGCGCCCTCGGCCCAGCCGGCGGTCCAGGAGATGTCGTCACCCGCGAGGAAGATGCCCCGCTTGTCCTCGGGCAGGCGGTCCTGCATGAAGTGGGTGTACAGACGGCGCTGGTAGCGGTAGTGGCCCGGCAGGTTGGCCTTGAACGCGCCCATGAAGTAGGGCTCGTTCTCCCAGGAGACGGTGACCGGGTTGCCGATGATGTGCCGGCGGATGTCGACCTTGGGGTAGATCTCGCCGAGCGACTTCAGCATGACCTCCATCCGCTCGTTCGCGGACAGCGGCAGCCACTTCAGGCTGTCGTCGCACCAGGTGTACGACAGGCAGATGACGGCCGGCTGGTCCGGGCCGTTGTCCAGCAGGTAGGTGCCGCGGGTCATCCGGTCGGTCAGCGTCATCGACATGACGTCACGGCCGGTCTCCTCGTCCTTGTCCAGCCAGAACGGGCGGTCGACCGGGACGAAGAGCTTGGAGGACTCCATGTAGTGGGTCCGCTCCATCGCCGTCCAGTGGTCGATCGGGAAGAGCGTGTCGTCGCACTCGATCTTGGACAGCAGCATCCAGGACTGGGCGGTGAAGATCGCGGCGCGGTAGGTGCGGATGTCGCCGGAGGCGTCGGTGACCGTGATGCGGTTGCCGGCGGTGCGGTGCAGGCGGGTCACGGCCGGGCGCGGGGTGCCGTCGTGCAGCGAGGACAGGGACGTGCCCTGCGCCCAGTGCAGGATCTTCTCGGGCTCGCGCTCCCACAGGCGCAGCGGCAGCTGCTGGGAGCCGCCGACGATGCCGCGGTGGTGGTCGTCCGCCTCGGTGTAGACGACGCGGAGGATCTCCAGGATGGAGTTCGGGAAGTCGGTGTCCCAGCCGCCGGTGCCGAAGCCGACCTGGCCGAAGATCTCGCGCTTGCGGAAGGACTTGAAGGCCTCCGACTCGCAGAGGAAGCCGTAGAAGGTCTGGTTGTCGAGCTTCTCGACGAGCTTGGCCCAGATCTCGCGGATGCGCGGGACGTCGCGCTCGCGCATGGCCTGGTTCATGTCGGAGAAGTCGGCGCCCTCTTCGAGGCAGGCGTTCCAGGCGGCGGCGACGTCGCGGTAGATCTGCGGCAGGTCGTCGATGGTCTCCGCGTAGTGCGTCTCGCCCTTGAGGTCGACCACGGTGGAGGGGGTGGCCTCGGCGAGCGGGTTCGGGAACGGCTCGGTGGTCAGGCCGACCAGGTCGATGTAGTGCTGCAGGGCCGTGGAGGAGGGCGGGAAGCGCATCGCGCCCATCTCGGCGGTCAGACCCTCGGTGCCCTGGCCCTCGAAGCCGACGGTGCGCAGCCGGCCGCCGATCTGGTCCGCCTCGTAGACGACGGGCTTGAGGCCCATCTTCATCAGCTCGTACGCGGAGATGATGCCGGACAGGCCACCACCGATGACGGCGACCTCGGTGCCGTGCTCGGTCGCGGGTATCTGGCCCAGGCCCGCGGGGTGCGCGAGGAAGTCGTCGTAGGCGTACGGGAAGTCCGGGCCGAACATGGTGATCGGCGGCTGGCCGTCGCTGTGCGGGACGGCGGTGGTGGGCACCGTGGACGTCATGGTCGGCTCCTTGCGGGGGTGTTGCGGGGAGGCAGGC
>NZ_RPRY01000110.1 GCF_003949795.1 Streptomyces sp. WAC06614 | reverse complement strand
GGTCGACCGGTAGTGGATCTTCCAGGCCTTGGTGGCGGTGGGCTGCCCGGGCAGCCCACCGCCACCAAGGCCTGGAAGATCCACTACCGGTCGACCACCGCCGACGGCGCGCCGAACGTCGTCTCCGGCACCGTGATCGTCCCCCAGGACGGCCGCACCGGCCCCCGGCCGCTGATCACGTACGCCGTGGGGACCGTCGGGCTCGGCGACGCGTGCGCGCCGAGCGCCAACTTCCCCCACGGGACCGGCCTGGAGGCCAATCTGATCCAGCAGCTCACCTGGCGCGGCTGGGCCGTCGTGGTCACCGACTACGAAGGGCTCGGGACCCCCGGCACGCACACGTACACCGTCGGCCCGTCCGCCGGCCACGCCGTGCTCGACGCCGCCCGGGCCGCGCAGCGGCTGCCGGAGGCCGGGCTGTCCACGGACGGCCCGGTGGGCATCATGGGCTACTCGCAGGGCGGCCAGGCCTCCAGCTGGGCCGCCGAGCTCCAGGGCTCCTACGCGCCCGAGCTCAAGGTCAAGGGCACCGCCACCGGCGGGGTCCCGGCCGACCTCCAGCGGGTGGCCGCCTTCAACGACGGCTCCTACGGCTCGGGCCTGGTGTTCATGGCGGCGGCCGGGCAGGACGCGGCCTTCCCGGAACTGAAGCTCGACTCCTACCTCAACCCGCAGGGCAAGGCCCTGGTCGACTTCTTCCGGCAGAACTGCGTCGCCGTCGACGCCACCGTGGGCTCGTTCAAGAGGATCTCCGACCTGACCACCACCGACCCGTTGGAGCGGCCCGAGTGGCAGGCCCGGCTGAACCAGTCGAAGCTGGGCCGGACCGCGCCCGCCGCCCCGGTGTACCAGTACCACGCCCTCGGCGACGAGCTGATCCCGTACGCGGTCGGGCGGTCCCTGCGCGCGGACTGGTGCGCGCGCGGCGCGGACGTGCAGTGGTCGACGATCTGGGTCGGTGAGCACGTCAGCGGGGTGATCACCGAGGCGTACGCCGCCCAGGAGTGGCTGGCCGACCGGTTCGCCGGCCGGGCCGCCCACGGCACCTGCTGACCGCGGCCGGCGCGGCAGGGCGGGGGCCCGCCCCGCCCTGCCGCACCCCGCCCCGCCCCACCCTGACCCGCCGGTGGCTCACTTGCGGTACAGGTCCTCGATCTCCCGCTCGTGGTCGCGGACGATCGCGGCCCGGCGCAGCTTCAGCGAGGGGGTCAGGTGGCCGCGGGCCTCGGTGAAGTCGTGCGGCAGGACGGTGAAGCGGCGGATGGACTCGGCGCGCGAGACGAGCTCGTTGGCCTCGTCCACCGCCCGCTGGATGTCGAGCAGCAGCTCCTCGTCGCGGACCAGCTCCCGCAGCGGCACGCCCTCCTTCTTGCGCATCCGCCGCCAGTGCGCGAGGCCCTCCGGCTCCAGGGTGATCAGCGCGGTGATGTAGGGCCGGTTGTCGCCGAGGACCAGGCACTGGCCGACCAGCGGGTGGGCGCGCAGCCAGTCCTCCAGCGGGGCCGGGGCCACGTTCTTGCCGCCCGAGGTGATGATCACGTCCTTCTTGCGGCCGGTGATGGTGAGGTAGCCCTCGGCGTCGAGCGCGCCGAGGTCGCCCGTGGCCAACCACTGGCCGGGCCGGACGGCGTCGGGGGTGTTCCAGTAGCCGGCGAAGACGTGCCGGCCGCGCAGCAGCACCTCCCCGTCGTCGGCGATCCGCACCGCGGTGCCCGGCAGCGGCCAGCCGACCGTGCCCAGGCGGGGCCGCTGCGGCGGGGTGACCGTGCTGGCGCCGCTGGTCTCGGTGAGGCCGTACCCCTCGAAGACCTCGATGCCGGCGCCGGTGTAGAAGGCGGCCAGGCGCTCGCCCAGCGGGGAGCCGCCGCTGATCACATAGCGGACCCGGCCGCCGAGGGCGGTCCGGATACGGCGGTAGACCAGCGGGTCGTACAGGGCGCGGGCGGCGCGCAGCCCGAGGCCGGGCAGCTTGCCCTGCGCGGTGGCGCCGACGCTCCGGGCGATCCGGGCCGCCCGGTCGAAGGAGGAGGCGCGCCCCATCCTTTCGGCGGTGGCGCGGGCGGTGTTGTAGACCTTCTCCAGGACGTACGGGATGGCCAGCAGGAAGGTCGGCCGGAACCCGGCCAGGTCCGCGAGGAGGTCCTCGCCCGCGATGCTGGGCGCGTGGCCCAGCCGCACCCGGGCGCGCAGGCAGCCGATGGCGACCATCCGGCCGAAGACGTGGGACAGCGGCAGGAACAGGAGCGTGGCGGCGGGCTCGTCGGTGGCGGCCCGGAACACCGGGTGCAGCAGCTCGACGGCGTTGTCCACCTCGGCGAAGAAGTTGCCGTGGGTCAGCACGCAGCCCTTGGGCCGGCCGGTGGTGCCGGAGGTGTAGACGAGGGTGGCGATGGTGTCGGGCGAGCACAGGGCGCGGCGTTCGTGCACGAGCGCGTCCGGAATGTGCTCGCCGGCCTTGACCAGACGGGCGACGGCCCCGGTGTCGAACTCCCACAAATGCGTGAGCCCGGGCAGTGCGGCCCGTTCGCCGCTGATCAGCCGGGCCTGCGCGGTGTCCTCGACGGCACAGGCCACCGCGCCGGAGTCGTGCAGGATCCAGCGGGCCTGGACGGCGGAGGAGGTCGGGTAGAGGGGCACGGTGACCAGGGCGGCGGCCCAGGCCGCGAAGTCCAGCAGGGTCCACTCGTACGTCGTCCGGGCCATGATGGCCAGCCGGTCGCCGGGCCGCAGCCCCTCGGCCATCAGGCCCTTGGCCACCGCGAGCACCTCGGCGGCGAACTCGGCCGCGGTGACGTCCCGCCAGCTCCCGTCGCGCTGCTTGCGGCCGAGGACGACCGCGTCGGGCGCCTCGCGGGCGTTGTCGAACGGGATGTCGCCCAGGGATCCCTGGAGCGGCGGTGCGACGAGCGGGGGCACCTCGGCCTCGCGGACGACACCGTCGACGACCGTGGTACGGGGCGGGACCGGGCCGGGTGCGGCGGCCCCCTGCGGGGCGGCGGCGGACGGGGTACGGGCGGGCTCCACGGGCAACTCCTCGGCTGTGCGGGGTGGCTCGTCACGTGCGTGCGGCTGGGCGATCGGCCTGGTTACCGCCGGTAATTTAAGGCCGGCCGTGCGCCCTGACCACCCCCCTGCACAGCCCCTGCACACCGCCCGTGCACGGTGCGCACGGAACCGTACGGCTGTGACCTGCGTGAACATCCTTGTCGGCGGCAGAAGTTACGTTGTCGATCACCGCCGCCGACCGGAGAAACAGGAACACGGAACTGCACATGTCCTTCGACGCGGACTGGGCGGGCTTCAAGGCCGCCGCCCACGCCCGGCTCCAGCAGGAGCCGGCCATGCGCCTCGACTCGGCCGGCTCCGGCTCCCCTTCGGGGGACAGGGGCAGCCTCGTCGCCCACACGGCGTCCATCAACGGCAACGCCAACCTCCTCATCGAGATCGCCGCCCTGCTCCACGAGGGCCGCCCCGACGGCGACGCGGCCACCATGGCCCGGGCCCCGCGCGCCCACACCGAGGTGGGCGCGAAGACCCAGGCCTTCGCCCGGTTCGCCCACGACCAGTACCTGGACACCGTGGCCCTGTTCGCGGCGCTGGCCACGAAGCTGAAGTCGGCCGGCACCGACTTCGCCCGGGTCGACGACGACAACGCCCGGACGTTCCTGGACGAGCTGCTGGAGTACGGCAGTTACGTGAAGCCGGAGGACAAATGAGCGGCGACGGCCTGAGCTACCGCAAGGACGTGGAGTTCCTCGCCGAGTGCAACCCGGCCCTGGTCGAGCGCAACGCGCAGGAGTTCAAGCGGCTGCGCGACCTGCTCACCGAGATCGGCACCCCGGCCCGGCGCGCCGAGACCGGCACCGAGTGGCACAGCGAGCACAGCGGCGCGTACACCTCCCGGCTCGCCGAGGCGCGCAAGCTGGCCGAGCAGATGGCCGAGGGCTTCGGCAAGGCGGCGAGCGCCCTGCACGCCTACTCCCAGGCGCTGACCACCGCCAGGTCGCACTACTCGGCGGGCAGGCGCACCGAGCAGCAGCTCGCCGACCTCATCCACACCAAGGGCACCGCCATCACCCGCACCGCGCAGCAGGCCGAGCCGATGCGGCAGTGGGAGGACATGCGGGCGACCACCGGCGTCCTGGACTTCTTCGCCGAGCTGACCATGGACGTGGACGACATCCGCGACCGGGCCGACAGCCTGCACGACAGCTGCGGCGGCAGCTTCGACCGGGCGAGGACCACGGAGTCGGAGGCCCGCGCCACCTGCCTGCACCTGCTCGGCCAGGCCTACCAGCTGCTGCCCGAGTTCAGGCTCAAGGGCGACTCCTCGAAGGTGGACCTCTACGCGGCCATGGCCGACCTGCGCCGCGAGGGCGCGGAGGCGCGGCAGAACCCGCTGACCCACCTGCCGGGCAGCGGCCCGAAGCGGGACATGGACGGCCCCCTCGGCAGGGAGCCGGTCTCGCCGGCGCTGCGGGACATCCAGATGCGGGTGGCGGGCCTGCCGGAGGCGGACGACCAGTACTGGGACCCGCCGTCCTCGGACCGCGAGAAGGCCTCGTGGATCTCCCACAACAAGGAGGTCCTCAAGGCGGCCGCCGCGCACGCCGGGCTGCCCGTCGAGGTGGTCGCCGGCATCGCCTGGCAGGAGATCGCCGGACAGCAGGGCTTCTGGGACGACATCACCGACACCGTGCGCCAGCAGGCCGATTCACCGCTGAGCCCGATCATCCCGGAGAACCTCCCCGACCGCGCGGGCGGCCGGCCGGACGAGACCTCCTTCGGCCCGATCGCGATCCAGCTGCGGCGCGGCGCCGAGGTGCTCGGCTACGACCCGCAGCACCTGACCGAGGGCCAGCGCAACCTGATCGAGGACGCCCTCCAGGACCCGAAGCAGAACGCCTTCATCGCGGCCGGCTACCTCGCGCAGCTCAAGGCCGAGAGCGGCTTCGCCGACGTACCGGCGGAGCAGATGACGGAGGCACAGATGAAGGAGCTCGCCGCCCGCTACAACGGCGGACCCTACTGGGAGACGACCAAGGCCCAGCAGTACGGTGAGCGGTTCGGCAGCAACCTCGGCCAGGTGAAGGACTCCCTGCGATGACGTACGACCACGACAGCATCGACCTGCCCGAGGACCGGGGATGCCTGCGGTGGGTCCTGGGCGTGCCGTTGACCCTCGTCCACCTGCTGAACGCGTTCTGCGTGTACTCGGCCGTCGCCTTCGCCCCCCAGGGCGAGTGGGACGACCAGGGCTACGCGGGCATCACCATGGCCTGCATCTGCGCGATCGCCCTGAGCCTGCTGGGACTGGCCGTCACGGCGATCCCGTCGGTACGGCGGGCGATGGGCCCCTGGTGGTTCGCCCCGCCCCTGGTCCTCGGCGCGATCGCCTTCGTCCGGGCCTGGACCCTCCACTAGACGGCCGCGACGGCCGCGGCCGTCAGTCGGTGCACGAGGTCACGAAGGCGCGGTGGGCGCCCTGCTTCCAGCCGTTCCAGTAGGCGTCCGAGTGGGGCCGGCTCTTGTCCGGCTGCGCCTCGGTGGCGCACTCCTGCCGGGCGAACGCCTTGCCCGCCGCGAACCCGTCCCGGTAGCCCTGCCGGTAGTCACCGCGCCGGTTCTGCGGGGGCTGTTGGTTCTGGTCGGGCTGCTGGCTGCCGACCCGCTTGCAGTTGACGAAGACGAACGGCTGGTCCTCCTCGACCGCGAGGACGGTGTAGTCCACGTTCTTCTGGAAGCGCGTGACCTTGAAGTTCCCGTTCGCATCGATGTTGAGCGGCTCTGTGGTCTCCCCGTCGTTCAGGTTGCGCGGGGCGGTGAAGCCCTCTCCGGTGATGGTGACGGAGGTGCCGTTCGCCGAGGGCGTCACGGTGCAACTGGCGCCGGGGACCGCCGCGGTGGCGGGGCCCGTCAGCAGGACGGCGCCGCCCAGGGCGACCGAGGACACCAGGCACGAGGCGATGACGGCCCGTCGGGCACGGCGGCCGCGGGGGGTACCGGGGGTCCGGGGGGTGCGGTGGGTGCGTGGATGCATGGCTCAACTCCCTCGTCGGGCCGCGCCTCGCCGGCGACAACCGGGCGGACGAGGGCGGCGCCCGCTCCTTCCCATGCTCCCCCGCACCCCCTGGGGTGTCGAACGGAGGCGGGCCGCACCGCGTGCGCACGGCCGCGGCCCCCGTCCCGGGTGGGGACGGGGGCCGCGGTGGAGTCCGTACGGACGGCGCCGCGCGGGGCGGCGGGTACGGCGTCGGGTCAGGCGGCGACCGGGACGGCCACCTCGGTCTCGGTGCCGCGGGGCTCGGACTCGTCCAGCGGGGAGGCCGACGCGGAGGCGTAGGCAACCTTGTCGAGGATGCCCTCGCGGGCCGCGACCAGGACCGGGACCAGGGACTGGCCGGCGACGTTGGTGGCGGTGCGCATCATGTCCAGGATCGGGTCGATCGCCATCAGCAGGCCGACGCCCTCCAGCGGCAGGCCCAGCGTGGACAGGGTCAGGGTCAGCATGACCGTGGCGCCCGTCAGACCGGCGGTGGCGGCGGAGCCGACGACGGAGACGAAGGCGATCAGCAGGTAGTCCTTGATGCCCAGCTGGACGTCGAAGATCTGGGCGATGAAGATCGCGGCGAGCGCCGGGTAGATCGCGGCGCAGCCGTCCATCTTGGTGGTCGCGCCGAACGGCACGGCGAAGGACGCGTACTCCTTCGGGACGCCGAGGCGCTCGGTGACCTTCTGGGTGACCGGCATGGTGCCGACCGAGGAGCGGGAGACGAAGGCGAGCTGGATGGCGGGCCAGGCGCCCTTGAAGAACTGCAGCGGGTTGACCTTGGCGACGGTGGCGAGGAGCACCGGGTAGACGCCGAACAGGACCAGGGCGCAGCCGATGTAGACGTCGGCGGTGAAGGTCGCGTACTTGCCGAGCAGGTCCCAGCCGTAGGTGCCGATGGCGGTGCCGATGAGGCCGACGGTGCCCAGCGGGGCGAGCCGGATGACCCACCACAGGGCCTTCTGCAGCAGCTCCAGGACGGACTGGGACAGGGTCAGCAGCGGCTGGGCCTTGTCACCGAGCTGGAGGGCGGCGATACCGGCGACGGCGGCCATGAAGACGATCTGCAGCACGTTCAGCTCGGTGAACGGCGTGATGACGTCGTGGGGCACGATGCCGGTCAGGAAGTCGATCCAGGAGCCCTGGCGCTTGGGCAGCTTGCCGTCGGCCGGGGTCAGGCCGGTGCCGGCGCCGGGGTCGGTCAGCAGGCCGAGGCCGAGGCCGATGGTCACCGCGATCAGCGAGGTGATCATGAACCACAGCAGGGTGCGGGAGGCCAGCCGGGCGGCGTTGTTGACCTTGCGCAGGTTGGTGATGGACACCAGGATCGCGAAGAAGACGAGCGGGGCGACGGCCAGCTTCAGCAGCTGGACGAAGATGTCGCCGACCTTCTCCAGGGTGGTGTGCAGCCAGCTGATGTCCTGGCTGCGGGCCAGCCAGCCGAGGAGCACACCGAGCACGAGACCGGTGACGATCTGCGCCCAGAAGGGGAACTTGAACGAGGCCTTGGGGGTCTCGGCGGACGTGGATGTGGACACGGACACACTCCGGGAACGGCGCACGGGGGCACGGGGGAAGCAGGGACGTTTCTGCGGGGTGGTGCGGTGCGGCAGCCAGGAATGTGCCCGGCCCGGACCGCTGCTGAACGCGCGAAGCTGTTACGGACAGCAACAGGCCGCGGACACACGGCGGCAGAGGTCGACATGGAGGCGCGCCACGAGCAGGGCGCCCGGGGCAGTCAGAAGCGCTTCAACAGTCAACATGCGGAGTACGTTAACACCGATCCTTTGAGATCCTCAAAGGAGATCTTTGGGTAGCGCCAGGGCCGGAAACGCCGAAGCCCCGGGACAGGACGGGGAGTCCTGTCCCGGGGCCCCGGGAAGTGTGACGAACCAGACGGCGACCGCGTCGGCAGCGGGCGTCAGGAGTGGGCGGCACGCGCGGCGTCGTCGGCCGCGTCCTCCTGGCCGCGGTTCTCGGCGAGCCGCGTCCTGGCCTGCTCGACCTTGCCCGCGATCTGCGCGGACATCTCCTCGCGCTGCTTGCGCAGCAGCACGAAGGACAGCGGCGCGGACAGCACCAGGGCCAGCAGCACGACCCACGCGAGGTTGGCGTCGCCGAGCCCGGCCGGCACGAGACGCAGCCGCACCAGCCCCCAGACGGCGAGGAAGCAGCCGACGAAGATGCCCAGCCGCATCGCGGTGTAGCGGATCGTGGCGCTCGGCTTCTGGGACACGGTGACCCCTTCTCTGTCGGTACGTCCGGTGATGCGCCTCCAGTGAAGCACGCCGCCCCCGCCGTCGGGCGCGGCGGGGGTGGCCCCGGCCCGGGTCAGTGCAGCGGCAGCAGCATGAAGATGTCGTCGCGGTCGTCGCCGGGAGCCACGCGGATGGCGGCGGGGACGCGGCCGACCTCCTTGTAGCCGCAGGAGGCGTAGAAGTGTTCGAGGCCGAGGCCGCCGCGGCAGTTCAGCCGGATCGCCTCGATGCCGTCGAAGGTGCGGGCGGCGTCCGCGGCGGCGGCCATCAGGTCGCGGCCGTAGCCCTTGCCCTGGTGGCGGGGGTGGACCATCACCGTGTAGGCCCACAGCCAGTGGGTCATGAGGCGGTGGGTGTTGAGCGTGAGGAAGGCGGTCGCGGCGACCCGCCCCTCGTCGTCGTGACCGACGAGCAGCCGGGTGGTGCCGTCGGCGACCTGGGCGAGCTGCTTGATCAGCTGGGGCCGTACGTCGTCCCGCTCGACCGGCGGGACGAAGCCGACGGCGCCGCCCGCGTTGGAGACGTCCGTCCACAGGTCGAGGATGCCCTCGTGGAGGACGGGGTCGACGGCCGGGTCCAGCGTGAAGGTAAGGGTCATGCAGCGAGAGTATCTATTACGACCGTCCGGTGGCAACGAAAAACGACGAGGCCCCGGTCCCGTCGGGGACCAGGGCCTCGGCATCCAGAACCGGCGGTTCCGGGGCGTCAGAAACGCATCGGCTGCGGGGCCTCGCGCAGCTCCGGGTCCGGGCCCGGGTACTCGCGGATGACCTCGTAGCGGGTGTTGCGCTCGACCGGGCGGAAGCCCGCCTCCCGGATCAGCTCCAGGAGGTCGTCCCGGGTGAGCTTGTTCGGGGTGCCGTAGTTGTCGGCGTCGTGGGTGATCTTGTACTCGACGACCGAGCCGTCCATGTCGTCCGCGCCGTGCTGGAGCGCGAGCTGGGCGGTCTGCACACCGTGCATCACCCAGAACACCTTCACGTGCGGGACGTTGTCGAACAGCAGGCGGGAGACCGCGAAGGTCTTCAGCGCCTCGGCGCCCGTCGCCATCGTCGTCCGCGCCTGGAGGGTGTTGCGGACCTTGCCGTCCTTCATGTCCACGAAGTCGTGCTGGTACCGCAGCGGGATGAAGACCTGGAAGCCGCCGGTCTCGTCCTGGAGCTCGCGCAGCCGCAGCACGTGGTCCACGCGGTGGCGCGGCTCCTCGATGTGCCCGTAGAGCATCGTGCACGGGGTCTTCAGACCCTTCTCGTGCGCGAGGCGGTGGATGCGCGACCAGTCCTCCCAGTGGGTCTTGTGGTCGACGATGTGCTGGCGGACCTCCCAGTCGAAGATCTCCGCACCGCCGCCGGTCAGCGACTCCAGACCGGCGTCGATCAGCTCGTCGAGGATCTCCGAGGCCGACAGCCCCGAGATCGTCTCGAAGTGGTGGATCTCGGTGGCGGTGAAGGCCTTCAGCGAGACGTCCGGCAGCGCCTTCTTCAGCTCCCGCAGCGAGCGCGGGTAGTAGCGCCACGGCAGGTTGGGGTGCAGGCCGTTGACCACGTGCAGCTCGGTGAGGTGCTCGTTCTCCATGGCCTTGGCCAGCCGGACGGCTTCCTCGATGCGCATCGTGTACGCGTCCTTCTCGCCCGGCTTGCGCTGGAACGAGCAGTACGCGCACGAGGCGGTGCACACGTTGGTCATGTTGAGGTGGCGGTTGACGTTGAAGTGCACGACGTCGCCGTTCTTGCGCGTGCGCACCTCGTGGGCGAGGCCGCCCAGCCAGGCCAGGTCGTCCGACTCGTAGAGGGCGATGCCGTCCTCACGGGTCAGCCGCTCACCGGAGCGGACCTTCTCCTCCAGCTCGCGCTTGAGCCCCGCGTCCATGTACCGGTCGCCTCCTCTAGATGTCCCGTCGACCCTGCCCACCGTACTCTCAGCGCTCTTCGGGAAGTTCCCCGACCCGGTTCTCCCACTTCGTGGAGAGCACGATCGTGGTCCGGGTACGGGAGACGCCCTTGGTCCCGGACAGCTTGCGGATGATCTTCTCCAGGCCGTCGACGTCGCTGGCGCGGACCTTGAGCATGTAGGAGTCGTCGCCGGCGATGAACCAGCAGTCCTCGATCTCGGCGAGGTCGCGCAGCCGGCGGGCCACGTCCTCGTGGTCGGCGGCGTCGGAGAGCGAGATCCCGATCAGCGCGGTGACCCCGAGGCCGAGCGAGGCCGAGTCGACCGTCGCGCGGTAGCCGGTGATGACACCGGCCGATTCCAGCCGGTTGATCCGGTCGGTGACGCTGGGGCCCGAGAGTCCCACGAGCCGGCCGAGCTCCGCGTAGGAGGCACGTCCGTTCTCCCTCAAAGCCTGGATGAGCTGCCTGTCCACCGCGTCCATATACCTGGAGCCTTCCATTATTCGGCGATCCTGCAAGTTTACGTATAGAATCGAAGGCGCACAGGGTCAACACCCTGTGAATCTTTCAACAGATCAATGACGATCTTCAGGAGTGGTTCACCGTGTACACGATCGAGATGGCCTACGCCCACATGCGGCAGCTGCAGGAGCTGGCCAACCGATCCCGTGCCCACCAGCCCGCCGCCGCCAAGCGCCTCGACAAGGCGCGCAAGCCGCTGACCGGCAAGAAGCGCTAGTAGCCGACGCAGGCCGATCAGCACGGTCGGCTAACTCTCCCGAGGGCGTGAGCCGCCCAGCTCCCCCTCCCAACGGCGGTACAGCCGGTGCGGCACCCCTGCCGCGTCCAGCACCCGCCCGGCGACGAAGTCCACGAGGTCCTGGATGTGCGTCGCACCCGCGTAGAACGCCGGCGAGGCGGGCAGCACCACGGCGCCCGCCTCGTCCAGCGTCACCAGATGCTTCAGCGTCTGCCCGTTCAGCGGGGTCTCCCGCACCGCGACCACCAGCCGGCGCCGCTCCTTGAGCATGACGCTCGCCGCCCGCTGGAGCAGGTCCTTCGACAGCCCGAGCGCCACACCGGCCACGCACGCCGTGGACGCCGGCACGATCAGCATCCCCTTGACGGGGTACGAACCGCTGCTGGGCCCGGCCGCCAGGTCCCCCGCGCCCCAGTACCGGACGTCGCCGAGGTCCGGCCGCGCGAAGGTCCCGGGCTTCCCGTCGGCCCCCCGCGCCAGCCACTCCCCGAGGTCGTCCCGCCAGTGCGCGTCCCGGAAGGCGATGCCGGTCTCGTCCAACAGGGTGAGCCGCGAGGCCCGGCTGACCACCAGATCGACACTCTCCCCGGCCGCCAGCAACCCACGGAGCACCGAAGCCGCGTACGGCGTCCCGGACGCCCCGGACACCCCGACCACCCACGGGGTGCGCTTGCCGTCAGTCATACCTCCGAGACTATCCGGCCACACCGGGCGAGCACGCGCCAAGGGGGCCGACCCTGGGCCGGACCGGCGTGCCCGGCCCACCGCACGGGCGTGGGGCCGCCGTCCCGGCCGCGATCGCTGCCACCCTCGACTGCCATGGACGTCAGCACCTTCTACGCCCTCTTCTCCGCCACCTGCTTCACCCTGGTCGGTCTGTGGTGGAACGTGGTCCAGAGCCATGCGGACTGGATGGCCGATCCCGCCCTGCGCCGGGTGGTGGGCGGGGTCTACCTGTCCTTCCTGCTGCCCGCCCTGATGGGCCTGTTCGCCCAGGTCGGCGGCACCGGCCAACCGCAGATCTGGCGGGCGGCCTTCGTGGTCCTCGCGCTGGTCGGCTGCGTGTGCACCGTACGGCTGCTGGCCCGGGCCCGCGGCGACCGCTTCGTCCGGATGCAGCAGGCGGGCGCCGCACTGCTCTACGCCCTGATCGCCGTGGTCGGCTCCGTCCCCGAAGCCGTCCGCGGTACGGGCCTGCGCCCGATCCAGGCCGAGGCCCTCATGCTCATCGTCCTGATCGTCCTCGGCCACGCCCTGGTCTGGCGGTTCATGGCGGGAGAGGGCCGCGCCCAGGAGTGACCGGCGCCGGCGGCGCCCGGGGCCTACGCCGTCAGGCCGCGCAGGATCAGGTCCGCCAGGGCGCACACGAACAGGGCGATGCCGATGAAACCGTTCACCGTGAAGAAGGCGCGGTTCAGGCGGGACAGGTCGTGCGGGCGGACGATGGTGTGTTCGTAGACGAAGGCCACCGCGACGATCGCGAGGCCCGCCCAGAACAGGGCGCCGGCGTCCGTGGCCAGGGCGTACCAGACCAGCAGGGCCATGGTGACGGCGTGACAGGCGCGGGCGCCCCACAGGGCCGCCGGGACGCCGAAGCGGGCCGGGACGGACTTCACGCCCTCGGCGCGGTCGGCCGCCACGTCCTGGCAGGCGAAGATCAGGTCGAAGCCGCCGATCCAGACGCCCACGGCCAGCCCCAGGATCACCGCGTCCCACGACCAGCTGCCGGTCACCGCCAGCCAGGCGCCGACCGGGCCCATGGCCTGGGCCAGGCCCAGGATGGCGTGCGGGAAGTTCGTGAACCGCTTGCCGTACGGGTAGACCACCATCGGCACGACCGCCACCGGGGCCAGGGCCAGGCAGAGGGGGTTCAGCAGGGCGGCGGAGCCGAGGAACACGGCCAGGGCCACGCCCGCGCCGGTCCAGGCCGTACGGACCGAGACCGCGCCGGTGACCAGCTCCCGGCCGGCCGTGCGCGGGTTGCGCGCGTCGATCTCCCGGTCGATGATCCGGTTCGCCGCCATGGCGAAGGTGCGCAGGCCCACCATGCAGACAGTCACCAGGAGCAGTTCCGCCCAGTGCACCGTCCGGTCCGTCGCGTACATCGCCGTCAGCGCGGCGATGTACGCGAAGGGCAGCGCGAAGACCGAGTGCTCGATCATGACCAGGCGCAGGAAGGCCTTGACCTTGCCGGCCGATTCCGGCGCCGCCGGGCCGGGCCCGCCCAGTACGCCGTCCGCCGTCGTCATCATCCGAGGGTCTCCAGAAACGCGTCCAGGTCCGCCAGCAGTTCGGCGGCGGGCACCGGGCCCGTCCGCACCGTCAGGGCGGCCGGGGCGTCGCCCTCGGTCCCCGACTCCGCGCCCGCCGGGGCCTCGGCCTCCGGCGGGGTCAGGTACGCCGTGAACGCGTACGCGTCCGCCCCCGCCGGGCGGGCGTCCAGCCGCAGCACGCTGCCGCCGTCCACCGTGAAGGCAGCGGGTGCGCCGCCGCGCCCGGCGAGCTCGGCCCGCAACTGCTCGGCGAACGCCGCCGGCTCGGTGTCCCGGACCCCCGGCAGCTCGAACCCGTCGCCCTCGCCGTCCTGCTCCAGCAGGACCGCCCAGACGCCGCCGGGCCCGACGAACTCCTCCGGGGCGACCCCGGCCTGCTCGGCGGCCGCGCGCACCCCGGGGTCGGCCGGGTCCAGCTCGGGTCGCACCAGGGCCACGTAGGCCTCGTCGGTGCCGATGAAGAGGGCGGGACCGCCCATGGGAAGCGTCACAGCCCGTACTCCTTCCAGCGCCGGTCCACCAGCGCCGCCGTCGCCGGGTCGGACTCGACCATGTCGGGCCAGCCGCCGTCGCGGGTGTAGCCCTCCTCCGGCAGCTTCTTCGTGGCGTCGATGCCCGCCTTGCCGCCCCAGAACTGCTGGTACGACGCGTGGTCCAGATGGTCCACCGGCCCCTCGACCACGGTCAGGTCGCGGGAGTAGTCGGTGTTGCCCAGCGCGCGCCAGGCGACCTCGTGCAGGTCGTGGACGTCGCAGTCCTTGTCCACCACCACGATCAGCTTGGTCAGCGACATCATGTGCGCGCCCCAGATGGCGTGCATGACCTTCTGCGCGTGCTTGGGGTACTTCTTGTCGATCGAGACGATCGCGCAGTTGTGGAAGCCGCCCGACTCCGGCAGGTGGTAGTCCACGATGTCCGGGACGATGATCTTCAGCAGCGGCAGGAAGAAGCGTTCCGTCGCCCGGCCCAGCGGGCCGTCCTCCGTCGGCGGGCGGCCGACCACGATCGACTGGAGCAGCGGGCGCCTGCGCATCGTCACGCAGTCGATCGTCAGCGCCGGGAACGGCTCCTGCGGGGTGTAGAAGCCGGTGTGGTCGCCGAACGGGCCCTCGGGGAGCATCTCCCCGGGCTCCAGCCAGCCCTCGATGACCACCTCGGCGTGGGCGGGGACCTGGAGCGGGACGGTCTTGCAGTCGACCATCTCGATCCGCTTGCCCGCCACGAACCCGGCGAACAGGTACTCGTCGATGTCGCCCGGCAGCGGCGCCGTGGAGGCGTAGGTGACGGCCGGCGGGCAGCCGAAGGCGATCGCGACCGGCAGCCGCTCGCCGCGCGCGGCGGCCACCGCGTAGTGGTTGCGGCTGTCCTTGTGGATCTGCCAGTGCATGCCGATGGTGCGCTTGTCGTGGCGCTGGAGCCGGTACAGGCCGAGGTTGCGCACGCCCGTCTCGGGGTGCTTGGTGTGGGTCAGCCCGAGGTTGAAGAAGGACCCGCCGTCCTTGGGCCAGGTGAACAGCGCCGGCAGCCGGTCCAGGTCCACGTCGTCGCCGGTGAGCACGACCTCCTGGACGGGCGCGGAGTCGCCCTTCACCTTCTTCGGCGGGACGTGCACCATCGAGCCGAGCTTGCCGAAGGCCTCGCGGACCCCGACGAAGCCCTGCGGCAGCTCCGGCTTGAGCAGGCCGCCGATCTTGTCGCTGATCTCGCCGTACGACTTCAGGCCCAGCGCCTTCAGCAGGCGGCGGTCGGTGCCGAAGACGTTCATCGCCAGCGGCATGTCCGAGCCCTTGACGTTCTCGAACAGCAGGGCCGGGCCGCCCGCCTTGTTCACTCTGTCGACGATCTCCCCGATCTCCAGGTACGGGTCGACTTCGGCCTTGATGCGCTTGAGGTCGCCCTCCCGCTCCAGAGCCCGGAGCAGCGAGCGGAGATCGTCGTAAGCCATAGGGGCAAGTATCCGCCACCAACTACCCTGGAGGCGTCACCGGGGCCCGACGGGGGCCCCGGCAGCCACCGCTTCTGGGGGTCAGGCCCACACCGTGCTGCGCTATCTGCCGTTCCTGTTGGTCATCGCGCTGACCATCTACGCCTTCATCGACTGCCTGAACACCCCGGAGGAGGAGGTCAAGCACCTCCCCAAGGTGGTCTGGGTGATCATCATCCTGCTCTTCTCCATCGTCGGCCCGGTGGTGTGGCTGTTCGCCGGCAAGCAGCGCTCCCTGACCGGCGGCGGTTTCCCGACCGCCGGCGGCCGGGCGCGCCGCACCCCGTGGGTGGCCCCGGACGACAACCCGGAGTTCCTGCGCTCCCTCGACCAGCGCGACGAGGACAAGGACCAGGACCAGGACAAGGGCGACGGCAAGGGCGACACCAAGGGCGGCGCCTGACCGGCCCGAGCGGCGCCCGGTCGGTCGGCCCGGCCGGACGGGTCAGGGTGTCGAGGAGGCGGCCAGGGTGGCTTCCAGGCGGGCGAAGCGGGCCTGCCAGATCTCCAGGCAGTGGGCGCAGTCGCGCTCGGAGCCGTGCCGGTCGTCGGTGAAGCGGACCAGGGTGGAGTCCGTACCGAGGCGGTCCAGGTGGAAGCGGATCCGGTCGTCGTCGTCGACGGTGTACTCGGCGATCCGCTCGACGTCCCACGCCGTGACCCGGCCCGTGGCCGTGGCCGGCTCGTCGATCCAGCGCAGCGTCACCGCCCCGCCCAGGTGCCGTTCCACCTCCGCCTCGGCGAGCCAGCCCCGCAGCCCTTCCGGGGTGGTCAGGGCCGGCCAGACCGTCTCGTAGGCGTACGGCAGGTGCGGCTCGAAGTGCAGCTGGTAGCGGTCGCCGTCCCGGCGCTCGCTGGTGCCCCGCGGTGTAGGCATGGCACCAGCGTCGCGCCGTCCGGGCGGGGGCGCACCTCGGCGGGCCGGGGTGCGCCGCGAGCGGGCCCTACACGCCGCCGTAGCTGTGCTTGCCGTTGAGCAGGATGTTCACGCCGTAGTAGTTCCAGATCCAGCAGGCGAAGGCGAACAGCGCCAGGTAGGCGGCCTTGCGGCCCTTCCAGCCGGCGGTAGCCCGGGCGTGCAGGTAGCAGGCGTACGCCACCCACGTCACGAAGGACCAGACCTCCTTGGGGTCCCAGTCCCAGTAGCGGCCCCAGGCGTCGCCCGCCCAGATCGCGCCCGCGATGATCGTGAACGTCCACAGCGGGAAGACGGCCGCGTTGATCCGGTACGCGAACTTGTCCAGCGTGGCGGCGGCGGGCAGCCGCTCCAGCACCGAGGTGGCGAAGGTGCCCGGCTTGCCGCCGCCCGCGAGCTTGGCCTCGTAGGAGTCGCGGAACAGGTACAGGGCGGTGCCGGCGGCCCCGATGTAGAACGTGGCGCCGCAGAAGATGGCGGTGGAGACGTGGATCCACAGCCAGTACGAGTCCAGCGCCGGGACGAGCTGGTCGCTGTCGGTGTAGAGCCACTTGGTGGCGATGCCCAGGTCCAGCAGGACGGTGGTCACCAGCACCAGGCCGAGCCAGCGGACGTTCTTGCCGAGCGCGAGCAGCGCCAGGTACACGCCGACCGCCATCGTCGAGAAGGTGATCGAGAACTCGTACATGTTGCCCCAGGGGGCCCGCTCCACCGACAGGGCGCGGGCCGCCACACCGGCGAACTCGACCAGGAAGCCGAGCACGGTCAGCGAGACCGCGATCCGCCCGTACAGGTCGCCCTTCTCGCTGCCGCCGGCCGCGCCGGGGCCGTCCGGCACGTCCCGGGCGCCGGCCGCGGCCCGGCTGACCACCTTCGGCTTGTCCAGCACGGCGGTCGTCCCGCCCTGGCCGCGCACCTGCACGGCCGGGGCCTTGCCGGCGGCGGCCTTCGCGCCGGTGGCGGCCGTCAGCGCGGCGGCCGTACGGCCGACCTTGCTGCGGCTGCCGAAGACCCACTCGGCGATGTGCGCGAAGAAGGCGAGCGTGTAGACCGCCATCGACGAATAGATCAGGTAATTGCTGATCTCAGCCAGGCTCTCGTTGGCTGCCACAGCGAGCGTCGTCATCCGCGCTCTCCTTCTCGGGACTTCTCGGAGTCGTTCTCAGGCTCGGGCTCGGGCGCGGTCGGCGCCTGCTCGTTCAAGGTGGCCGCGAGGTCGGCCAGCTCCTCGGGGAGCTTGGCGGACTCGCTGCGTCCGAGGCCCGCCATCTCCACGACGGTCACCCCGTCGGGGCCGGCCACCGCGCGGACCCAGATGCGGCGGCGCTGGATGAACAGGGACCCGGCCAGGCCCACGACGGCGCCGACGGCGCCACCGAGGGCGAGGCCGTTGCCCGGCTGCTCGGAGATCTGGAACGTCGCCCACCGCTCGATGCCCTCGAACTTCACGGTGCCCGCGCCGTTCGGCAGGACCATCTCCTCGCCGAGGGCCAGCCGCTGCTTGAACGGCTGCCCGGAGTCGTCCTTGAACTGCTGCATCTTGGACGTGGTGAGCTGGTAGACGTTCTGCGGCAGGCCGGAGTCGACGCCGAGGCTGCCGTGCCAGGCGTTGAGCGCGAGCCGCGGATTGGCCAGCTCCGGGAACTGGGAGAACATCGTGCCCGAGCCCTCGCCGGCGAAGGTGGGCACGAACAGTGCGGAGAAGCCGAGCTGCTCCTTGGCCCCGTCCTTGTTCACGTAGCCGTCGGTGACCTTGACCGCGCCGGCGGAGGTCAGGTTCGCGTCCTGCGGGAGCATCGGCACGGCGTCCCGGAAGACCACCTTGCCGGTGGGGTCGGTCACCGAGACCACCGGGGCGTAGCCGTGGCCGAGCAGGAAGACCTTGGAGCCGTCGATCTCCAGCGGCTTGTTGACCTCGATCTCGGCCTGGGTCGGGGTGCCGTGGGCGCCCTTGCTGTAGGTGACGTAGGCCTTGAAGGTGCGGGCGGTGCCGCGCTGCGGGCCGGTCGGCTCGAAGGAGGCGTCGAAGCGGTCCAGGGTGAAGCTGAACGGCGGCAGCGCGTCGGAGTCGAAGAGCGAGCCCGGCTTGAAGTCGTCGTACTGGGTGAGCGTGTTCGAGAAGCCCTTGCCGCGCAGGACGAGCTTGCCGCCCTCGTACTTGTAGAGCTTGCCCCAGGCGAAGGCCACCAGGATCGCGATCAGGGCCAGGTGGAAGACCAGGTTCCCGGCCTCGCGCAGATAGCCCTTCTCGGCGGCGACGGACGAACCGCCGGCCGCGGCCTCGGTACGGAAGCGGCGCCGGCCGAGCAGGGTACGGGCGTGGGCCAGCACCTCGTCGGGGGCGGCCTCGGTGCGCCAGGTGGTGTAGGCGGGCATCCGGTCGAGCCGCTTGGGCGCGCCGGGCGGGCGGCCGGTGAGCTGGCCGACGAACTGCCAGGTGCGCGGGACGATGCAGCCGATGAGGGAGACGAAGAGCAGGATGTAGATCGCGGAGAACCACACCGAGCCGTAGACCTCGAAGAGCTGGAGCTTCTCCGCCAGCGGCACCCAGAACGCGTGGGCCTGCTTCCACTTCTCGACCTTCATGGGGTCGATGTGGGTCTGCGGGATCAGGGAGCCGGGGATGGCGCCCAGCGACAGCAGGAACAGCAGGATCAGCGCGACCCGCATGGAGGTCAGCTGCCGCCAGAACCAGCGCAGCCAGCCGAGCACGCCGATGCCGACCGGGCCGCCGGTGTCCTCGGCGGGCGCGGTCGACAGCTGGGCGCCGGCCGCCGCGGCCGCGGCGTCGTCGCGGGCGGCCTCTGCGGCGTCGGGCGCGGCCCCGGAGGCGTCGGCGGGGGTCGTCTTGTCCGTCGTACTCATATGTCCTGTGTCCTCAGATCCCCACCGTGAAGCCCTGGGTCCAGCCCTGCATCTCCTGGACGATGCTGTCCCACGTTCCTGTGACGAGCAGCAGTCCGGTCACGATGAGCATGCCGCCGCCGACCCGCATCACCCACGCGTAGTGCTTCTTCACCCATCCGAACGCACCCAGCGCCTTGCGGAAGGCGATGGCCGCGAGGATGAACGGCAGGCCCAGGCCCAGGCAGTAGGCGGTGGTCAGCAACGCGCCGCGGCCCGCGCTGGCCTCGTTGAGGGACAGCGTGGAGACGGCGGCCAGGGTGGGTCCCATGCAGGGGGTCCAGCCGACGCCGAACAGCACGCCGAGCACCGGCGCGCCGACCAGCCCGGCCGTGGGCCGCTTGTGGAAGCGGAACTCGCGCATGGTCAGCCCGGGGATCAGCCCCATGAAGAACAGCCCGAGCACGATCACCAGGCCGCCCAGGACCTGGGAGATGATCCGCCGGTTCTCCTGGAGGGTCTCGCCGAAGTAGCCGAACAGGGCCCCGCCGGAGACGAACACGGCGGTGAAGCCGAGCACGAACAGCCCGGCCCCGGCGAGCATCCGCCCGCGCCGGGCCTCGGCCAGGTCGGCGCCGCTGACCCCGGTGACGTAGGAGAGGTAGCCGGGGACGAGCGGCAGCACGCAGGGCGAGAAGAAGGAGACGAGCCCGGCGAGCACGGCGATGGGCAGGGCCAGCAGCAGGGCCCCGCCGAGCACGGTCTCGTTGACGCCGGTCACTTCGGCGGCGAGGTAGGACACGGCCGTCACTGCTCCGCGAGGAGCGGGTCGATCATCTTGCGCAGCTGCTCCTCGTTGACGGCGACCAGCGTGCGGGCGGCGATCCGGCCCTGCTTGTCGAGCACGATCGTGGAGGGGATGGACTGCGCGTTCAGGGTGCCCTTGGGGAAGCGGAGCATCAGCTTGCCGTCCGGGTCGTACAGGCTCGGGTAGGTGATCCCGAAGTTCTGCTCGAAGGAGGTGGCGGACTGCTTGCTGTTGTCGCGGGTGTTGATCCCGACGAACGCCACGTCCTTGCCGGCGTCGGCCAGCTCCTTGGAGACCTTGGCGAAGTACGGGGCCTCGGCGCGGCACGGCGGGCACCAGGAACCCCACACGTTGAGCACCACGACCTTGCCCTTGAGGGTGGTCGTGTCGAGCGTCCCGCCGTCGACGGTCTCACCGTCCAGCTTGGGCGCCTCGACGCGCTCGGCCCGGGCCACGGTGGAGATGCCGCCCGCGCCGGTGACGTAGCCGCCGCCCGAGCTCTTGGCGGACTTGCTGCCGCTGCCGGAGTCGCCGCACGCCGTCAGGGTCAGGGCGCCGGCGAGGGTCACCGCGGTCAGCAGGATCGCGCGGCCACTGGTCGAGCGGCGGCGGGGGGCGCTGCTAAGGCTCATGTGAAAAGTTTCGCATGAGCGTTTCAACGATCTTTCGCACCCCCCACGGCCACGCTTCCGCTTCCGCTCAGGTGCTGGTGAGGAAGGTGCGCCACCCTCCGGACGGGGCCTGGCCCGGGGCGAGGGTGCGGAGCCTGGCGAGGACGGCGGGGTCCTGGGCGTCGAGCCAGTCCACGAACTGCCGGAAGGACACAAGCCGCACATCCGGCTTACCGGACATTCCTTTGAGGGCCTCCTCGACGGCGTCCATGTATATCCCGCCGTTCCACTGCTCGAAGTGGTTGCCGATGAACAGGGGCGCGCGGTTGCTCTCGTAGGCCCGCCGGAACCCCCCGAGGTAGGCGGCGGTGGCCTGGCTGCGCCAGCCCGGGTAGTTGGCGGGGACGCCCTGGGTGGTGTTCCTGGACTGGTTGGCGAGGATGTTGTAGTCCATCGACAGGACCTCGAACGTGTGCCCGGGGAAGGGGATGCCCTGGAGGGGCAGGTCCCACAGGCCCCCCTTCTTCACCGGCCACACCTGCCGCCCCCCGGGCGAGCTGGCGTCGTAGCGCCACCCCAGCTCCCGCGCGGTGGGCAACAGCTGCTCCTGCCCGAGCAGACAGGGCGTGCGACCGCCGACCAGCTCCTTGCGGTAGTCGAAGGGCAGCGGCTCGACGTCGGTGAAACCGGTGTGGGTCCGCCAGCTCGTGACGAAGGACACGGCCTGGTCCGCCTCGCTCCTCCAGTCGGCCGGCGACCACTTGCCGACGGATCCGGAGCCCGCACAGAAGTGCCCGTTGAAGTGGGTGCCTATCTCGTGCCCGTCGAGCCAGGCCTGCCGCACGTACGTCAGGGTGGCGCGGACGTTCTCGTCCTTGAGGTAGCCGATGTCGGAGGCCCCGACCGGATTGTTCGGCGGGCGGTACAGCCCCTTCTTGCTCTCGGGCAGCAGATAGATCCCGGACAGGAAGAAGGTCATGGCCGCGCCGTGGTCCTTGGCGAGCTTCAGGAACCGCGGGAACAGCCCGTTGCCGACCTCCCCCGCCCCGTCCCAGCTGAACACCACGAACTGCGGCGGCGTCTGCCCCGCCTCCATCCGCTCCGGCTCGGCCGGCTGCCGGGGCTGCGCCCCGGTGTCGGCGGTCGACCCGTCCCCGATGGACC
>NZ_RPRY01000109.1 GCF_003949795.1 Streptomyces sp. WAC06614 | reverse complement strand
TCGTACGGTGGTCTGAATGGCCGCGGGAGGGGGTCCTCCCCACCCCGCCCCGTTGTGCAGGGTGGGGAGGACCCCCTCCCGCGGCCATTCAGACCACCGTACGAAGCCTCCGAGGAACGCAGGCATACAGCGCCCTCGCCCACAGTCGGCGCACGGGCCGCGAACGGCCCGGCGGGACGGGCAAGCCGCATCGTCCGTCCAAGGGGCGCCGAGGTAGGCCGTTTCCTTCGGATCACCTCGCTGACCAGATGAAGATGGCGGCGAGGTGGAGTCCGGCGAGGTAGATGGTGCCGGTCTTGTCGTATCGGGTGGCCAGGCCGCGCCCCTGCTTGAGCTTGTTGATGCACCGCTCGACGGTGTTGCGCTGCTTGTAGCCCTCGCGGTCGAAGGCCGGCGGGCGACCGCCGTGACGGCCGCGCCGTTTGCGGCTGGCGGCCTGGTCGGCGGGCTGAGGGATCACCGCGCGGATTCCGCGCCGACGCAGGTGAGAGCGAATCGCGCGGGACGAGTAGGCCTAATGGGAGGCGAAGGCCGGCGGGAGTTGGCCTTCGTGGGCACGAGCCGAGCCTTTGAGTATGCCCGGGCCTGAGAGCCCTGTTGACCGCACGTGTGTGTTTCCGGAGGCCTGGACGTGCGAGTTGCCTTGTGCCGTTACGTACGCATTTTCGTAGGCTACAACGGTTGCCGAATCGCTGGCGTCCACCCGAGCTTCGCCGCAGACGGCTACTTGCGTTGTATCCGTGGCATCCACGTATGCGAAGTCGTAAGCGGTGACGTGGGCTGACCCTGAGGCGGTCACGACGGCGTAGCCGGTGGCGGTGACGTGATAGTTGTCGCGGACGCGGATGGCCCCGGTGGACGCATGAATGTTTGCCATGGCCACGATCTGCGTTTGGTCACCTGCCGGGCGCAGAACCTCCGCCCGGCCTTGCCCTGCCCGGCCCGTGCGCCGAAACCATCACGGTCGGGACCTGGCCGGCCGCTCGACTCGAAGAACAGACAGCCCGCCTTCCGCGAGGACGTGGGCAAGACCGTCCGACGCCCGGAGACCCTGGCCGACCGCGATCGCACCAGACCGCAGGGCAACGGTTCCGGGCCTGTCGGCTGGGCCGAGCAAAATGCAGCCTTGTGAGCCTCCATTTCGAAGTCGTCTTCACGCGCTTTCTCCAAGACGACACCCCGACACGGTCCTGAACACTCTGCGATGGCACCTCGGCCTGACCACTGAGCGCTCGACTGGGCTCGACCCGGACGAGCACAGTACGACACCGAGCCGACCGTCTTCACCTTCGAGAACGGCACCTACGGACCGCTGAAGCTCTGATCGGATCCGCCGGCTGAGCTGCCGAAGAGGTTAAAGAACAAGCTGAGACAATCCACCAGAACCCCGGGGCCGCACCACCAGTTTCAGCAAGGAAGGGTCGTACCGAGTCGACGACCGCACCGCGGGAGCCGTCATGGCCAGTGTGAGGGCGCCACCAGGGGTTCCTGGGCTGCAAGAACGTCCCGCGAGACCGGATGGCGACGACCAGGAGCCGGCGCAGATCCTCCTCCGTCAGCACGCCGCTCTCTGACGCCTCACCGCCGCCCGCAAGGACGCCGCTCTCCCGGATCAGGTGCTCCAGGTAGGCGAGGTCGTCGGGGTGGTCGTCTTCGTCCCGCTTCCCCAGTCTTCGAGCATCTCGTACGCCCACCAGGCGTTACGGTGCGCAGCACCGCCCCCGCACCGCTCCACCCCTGCCTCCGCGTCGCGGACGACTGCCTCGGGACCCGGGCCGAACAGCTGACACGGAACTCGTGAGGCGCCCCCGCACCCTGCGAGCTGGCTAGCGCATCATCCATGGACCGACTTCGCTCTTCGGTGGACCTGCGGATCGTCCTCCTTGTCATCCGATCGGATCTGGAGACGGCCGCGCTGGATGAGGGAGCGTAGTTGACGCTATGCCTCCATCGAAGTGACTTAGATGCACTACTACCCCTAAGAATCCGCTGGACACTGCCCAATGGTCACCCAGGCTACGAAGTCGGGGGGCCGTGCGGCTTCATGTCCGGGATTGCCGAGCCCTCCGAAACATGCCTCTGGCGCTCTGTTTTCGGATTGGCCGTTCCGAGTGGGTCAAGTCGCCGGCAAGGTGGCCTGCATCTTTCCATTTGTGTATTCGTCGATCCTCAGACCGGTACCTCTGGCGCAGTAGCGCGGGGGTTGCAGGAGGCACCGTGCTCACCGCGTTCGCCCGGGCGTTCAAGACGCCCGACCTGCGCAAGAAGCTGCTCTTCACGCTCGGCGTCATCGTGCTGTACCGGCTCGGATCGCACATTCCTGTCCCCGGCGTGAGCTACAAGAACGTCCCGGTCTGTGTCGACCAGGCGGGCAGCAGCAATGGCTTGTTCGGGCTGGTCAACATGTTCAGCGGTGGTGCGCTGCTGCAGATCACGATCTTCGCGCTCGGCATCATGCCGTACATCACGGCGAGCATCATCTTCCAGCTGCTGACCGTGGTCATCCCCAAGCTGGAGAACCTCAAGAAGGAGGGGCAGGCCGGCACGGCGAAGATCACGCAGTACACGCGTTATCTGACGGTCGCGCTCGCCATCCTCCAGGGCACCGGTCTCGTCGCCACCGCCCGCTCGGGTGCGCTGTTCCAGGGCTGCACGGTCGCCAGCCAGATCGTGCCGGACCGCTCGATCTTCACCACCGTCGTCATGGTCATCACGATGACCGCGGGCACCTGTGTCGTGATGTGGCTCGGTGAGCTCATCACCGACAGGGGTATCGGCAACGGCATGTCGATCCTGATGTTCGTCTCGATTGCCGCCGGCTTCATTCCTGCGCTGTGGCGGATCAAGGTTCAGGGCAAGATTCTCGACGGCTGGGTCGAGTTCGGGGTGGTCATCCTGGTCGGCCTTGCCATGGTGGCCTTGGTGGTCTTCGTCGAGCAGGCGCAGCGTCGGATTCCGGTCCAGTACGCGAAGCGCATGATCGGCCGCCGCGCCTACGGCGGGACCTCCACGTACATCCCGCTGAAGGTGAACCAGGCCGGTGTCATCCCGGTCATCTTCGCGTCGTCGCTGCTCTACATCCCGGCGCTGGTCGTGCAGTTCAGCGGATCGACCGCGGGCTGGGCCACCTGGATCCAGAAGCACTTCGTCAAGGGTGACCACCCCTACTACATCGCCGCCTACTTCCTCCTGATCGTCTTCTTCGCGTTCTTCTACGTGGCGATTTCGTTCAACCCGGAGGAAGTGGCCGACAACATGAAGAATTATGGTGGCTTCATCCCGGGTATCCGGGCGGGCCGTCCTACTGCCGAGTACCTGAGCTACGTGCTCAACCGGATCACCTGGCCGGGGTCGCTGTACCTGGGTCTCATCGCTCTTGTCCCGACGATGGCGTTGGCCGGCTTCGGAGCGAATCAAAATTTCCCGTTCGGCGGGACGAGCATCCTGATCATCGTGGGTGTGGGTCTGGAAACCGTGAAGCAGATCGAGAGCCAGCTCCAGCAGCGGCATTATGAGGGGTTCCTCCACTGATATCTGGGGAAGGGAAGAGAGTCCCGTTGTTCTCCGGCGTGATCCACCTGTGGACCTCGCGGCGTCCGCTCCACCCGGACAACATCCAGGAAACCGCCGCCACCGCAGCAGATCCATCCCGTACGAGCGGATCGTCGGCGGCGGCCGCCACCAAGCCTGCAACTCGGGAAAGAACACGGACGCCGGCTCAACCACCGCCATGCCGGCGTCCAGGGCTGAGCCGGCGCACACGGTCCAGGTCGATGTCGTAGCCGACGATGCGGTGGCCGACCTCCTCGGTGCGTACGGCCAGGGGGCGCCCTGAGCCCTGACCAGCGATGACCATCTGCATCGCGGTTGCGGTGCCCTCGGTGCGGCCGTCCGATCCGTGCTCACCCAGACCCACAGTGACCTGGAGCTGCTGGTCACCGACGACCAGTCCACCGACAGCTCCATGGAGCTGCTCGCGGAGTTCGCCCGGCAGGACGAGCGCTTCCTGCCGGAGCGGGGCACCCGAGCGGGGCGGAGCGGGCCGGGCCCGCAACCGTGCGATCGAGCGGGCCCGCGGGGACCGCGCCGCTGACGTTCACCTCGTACTTCAAGATGGACGCCGACTACGCCGGCGAGAGCACCGACTGGGTCCCCAACGGGCGCGTGGTCCGTGCCCGGGAGCACGTGGACTACCGCGCGATGCTGGTCCGCGACCACTTCTCTGTCAAGTCCAGCGTGTCGTAGTAGTACCGCAAGCAGGCGCCTCGCGCTGAGTGCCTGCCTGCAATCTGGCGATCACGCAGGGGTGGCGATGCCTGCGTTGGTGAGGATCTCGCGGGCGGGCAGTCCGGTGCTCTGCGCTGCCGTGAGCCCGGAGGCGGCCAGATGTGCGTCGACGATCCGCAGACCTGCGGCGTAGCCGGCGAAGTCGGGCAGGCCGACGGGCTGCTGACCCATGCGCCGGGCGGTGGCGTCGCCGTGGACGTAGGGGGTGAGGTACTGCATGCCTGCCACGTCGATACCGGCGGTGACCTTCTCGTACACTCGGTCCAGCTCGGGGCCGACCAGCTGCTTGGTCCAGGGACCCATGGCGTCGTCTCCGGCCAGTTCCCGGACGAAGGCCTCGGCCAGCCCTTCGGCCACGATGTGTTCGCCGACCGTGACGGTCATGGGGTTCCAGAGCACGTTGGCGTAGCGCACGTTGTGGTGGAGCTCGTGTGCGGCGGTGTGGCCGATCTTGGTGAGGCTGGTCTCGGTCGGCCACATGGTCAGGTGGATGAGGCCGGGGATGCCGCCCATGCCGAGGTAGCCGGAGTTGCGGACGGTCAGGTGCTCGTCGTCAGGATCTCCGAGCATCACGACCACGTGGATGGTCTCGGCGTGCTTGATTCCCGGCACCGCGGACAGAAGCCGTTCGCTGGCCGCGGCCAGGCGGTTCTCGACTTGCCCCCATACGTCAGCGACGCGCATCTGTTCCAGCGCCGGAAGGTAGCGGGGATCCTCCCGGTCCGTGCGGAAACCGCCGCCCATGTGAGGGAACTGGACCACGTCCATGCCGCCCATCACGGTCATGGCTTCCTGCATGGGACTGAGGACGTCCTTGAGCGCGGCAGCCCTGTCCTGGAGAGGCTCTCGGAATACGTCGCGGAGGGAAGAGTGCGTGTCGTGAACAATTATCGTCATGGCCGCGACCGTAAGACCTCACGTAACGTGAGGGGCAAACAGTCGATCCGGCCGGAAATAGCCGCATACCGTGAACGGCAAGGGTCTCCCCTAGTGGTGCACGAGCGGTTGCTCGAAAGACTGCCCCGTCGGTGACCGCAGGGGGCCGACCGTGGATCACCACCACATCGAGGACGACAGCGGTCGCCCACGGGGAGATGCGCTCGTCCGAGAGCGCCGGACCCGGGAATGCGCTGGATATAGCCCTGCACGGCAGAGGCTGTATCGACGCGTCCGCGACCGTCTGGACAGTGCACAGGACCTGGCGTCGCCGAACGCCGGCGGCACCTGGAGCACCCTCTCCGCCGAAGGCGGGGCCGATGTCCGCGCCCTGCAGCAGGCCGGTAGCACCCTGTACGGGTTCGACAGCCAGAGCGGGAAGGTGTGGGCCAGCAGCGACGGCGGTCCGCCGCCCTGACTGCGCTCAAGCCCCTTGCCGGTGGCCACCCACACGGTCTCGGGGCTCTGGGCGTGGGCGGCAAGGTCGAGCACCGGCAGTTGGGCCCGCTTGTCCCAGCTGCGGCCGACGAGCCGGAGCCCGGCCGTCTCGTCGCGCTGGCTGCGGACGGCCGCGTCATCAGCAGCACTGACGGGCAGCAGTGCACCGAGAACGGCCGCCTGCCCGCCGGGGGGCGAGCCGACCGTGCTCACCGCTGTGACCGCCCCGCATCTGCTGGCCGCCGACAGCACCGATGCCGTCCACCAGTCCACCGACGTCGGCCGTACCTGGACCGTCCTGCACCGTCCCGCCGGAGCCGCCGGAGCCGCCGGAGCCGCCGGAGCCGCCGGACCACACCACTGGACCACACCGCTCACACCGGAACCGCGCACGACCACGCCGCCCACGCGGGCCACCCGGGTGACCACGGCCACCAGGGTCACGCCGGTCACGCGGCGGGGGCGTCCTGGCCGACGGCGGCGAAGGCGACGCTGCAACTGCCTGACCGGCTGCGCGATCGGCGAGATCCTCGGCATAGTTATCGGCACCGCCCTGCTGTGGGGCAACGTACCGACCATGGTCCTGGCCATCGCGCTCGCGTTCGTCTTCGGCTACTCCTTCACCCTGCTCGCGCTCCGCCGCGCCGGCCTTGACTTCAGGAGCGCGGTCAAGGTCGCGCTCGCCGCCGACACCGTCTCGACCGCGGTGATGGAGCTCGTCGACAACGGCATCATCGCCCTGGTCCCCGGAGCGATGGACGCCCACCTCTCCGACATGCTGTTCTGGTCGTCACTGCTGGGCGGCTTCGCCGTCACGTTTGTGCTCACGACACCCGTGAACAAGTGGATGACCCCGCACTGTGGCCAGGTCGGTCGTCATCGGCATGAGCGTCCACGGAGCCGTCGGGGCATGGTCGATGAACAGCGCCCCCAGAAGGGCGCGGCGCTCGACGTAGGGCCGGCGCAGCAGCTCCTCGCCGTCGAGCTGCGGACTTGGAAGGCGACGTAGTAGGCCGGCCAGCGTGCGGCCAGGGCCGGGTCGCTGCGGGTGCGGGCACCGGCCCGGCGCTGCAACGCGGTGAACGACAGCGCGCCGACAGCGAAGTCCCAGACGACCAGTTCGCCGTCGAGGACCAGGCCGTCGGGCAGTTGCTGCTCGGCGGCGGCCACCAGGTCCGGCCACCGGTCCTGGACCAGCGCCCCCCGGCGGGTCTGCAGCAGCACCCGGCCGGCCGGGCCCGAGGGGGTGAACAGCAGCGCCCGGTGGCCGTCGATCTTCTGCTCGCACGCCACCCTGGCCCCTGGCGCGGCGTGGGTGGGCGCCCGCCCCGTTCGATCGTTGTGGAGGATCCGGTGGCAGAGACAGCCGCCCCGCTCCCCGCCTCTGTTCTTGATCCGGGCCGCGTGCGGCACCTCGTCGATGACCGGCTGGCTGCCTTCTCGGACGCGAAGGCGCATATGGCAGCCGCGCAGGAGTTCCGTGGCCGCCCTGTCGGCGCTCACACAGACCGTCGTCAAGAGCGCGGACGAGTCCCGCACGAGCGTGACGACGGTGTCGGACGACGGTCACCTGTTCACGTCGCTGGAGGCGAACAGCGTCTACCGGTTCAACAGCACGCTGCTGTTCGACGGGCCCGAGGCGGCGGACGTCACGATCACGTACACGGTGCCCTCAGGGGCGACGGGCGGGTGGGCGCCGTACGCGGGCACGTTGGGCACGACGGTGCCGGACGGGTCCGCGCAGCTGAAGGTGGCCGCCCGCCAGTACGGCTCGGCCTCGGACATCGGCGTCATGGCGTCGTCCGCGTCCCTGGCCGGGATCATCGCGACCCCGCGCGGCATCGTGACGACCGGGGCGACCCCGGGCCTGCTGCGGCTGCGGTGGGCGCAGCAGACGAGCAACGCCTCGCCGGTGGTCCTGCGGGCCGGCTCGCTGCTGGAGGTCGTCAAGGTTTCCGGAGGTGGCCCGTCAGCATCTGGGATCAACCTGGACTACCCCTACGCGTTGCCGTCGGATCAGGGTCTGCTGGCGTGGACCGGGGACCCGAACGACGCCGGTCATGTCACCGCGCAGTCCGCCGCCGGTGTCGGGGGCCGGGTGACGCTGGTGAAGATCCGGATGCGGAAGTCGATCACCTGGTAGCGGATCTGGTTCGGTCTCGCAGGTGTCGACGCCGCCGCCACTCTCGCGAACTGCTACCTGGGCGTGTACGACTCCGCCGGTGTCCTACGGGGGGTCACGGCGGACATCTCCAGCGACCTCATGGCCGGAGCCACTTGGAAGTCGGTGCCTCTCGCCTCGCCGTTCACTGCGGCGCCGGGAGAGTGGTTCATTGCGATGCTGCTGAACGGCAGCTGGACAACGAATCAGCTGACGTTCAAGGCCACCGGCGCGGGGTCACGGTGAACGCCAACCTGTCCGCGCCGCGGCTGCGCTACTCGAACGTGCTGAGCGGCCAGACGTCCCTGCCTGCCTCTCTGGACCTCACCCAGCAGTCCACCAGCATCATCAACACGGGCTGGGCGTCGCAGTGGTACGGCGTCTCCTGACGACATCGCCCCCTCTCCGTCCTACGGGCTGGGGAGGGGGCGCTTTCGTGCGTTCAGCTACTCGGCCGCCGGGGCGAGACCGTCCACCGCGTCGAGCGCCCTGTCCCACGGGTACGGCTCGCGTCGGCCCGGCTGGTTGGGCACGAACCCGCCCTCGCCGTACAGCACGGTCACGCCCATCTCCCGCAGCTCCTGGACGGACCGCTCGAACGCCCGGTGGCGAACGTACGCGGCATTCACGCAGGGCATCGCCGCGATCGGGATGTTTTTGCCGATGCCCTCTGCGACGACGCCCACGACGAACCGGTCTGTCAGCCCGAGGGCCCACGCGTTCACCGTGTTGAAGGTGGCCGGCGCCACTAGGATCGCGTCAGCCGTCGGCCACACGTCCGGCTCGCCCGGCCGCTTGTATCGGCTGCGGACCGGGTGGCCGGTGAGCGCCGCGAGGCCGTCGAGTCCGTCCGCCAGCCACTCCGCGGCGGCCGGGGTGAGGCCGAGGCAGACGTCCCAGCCACGTGCCTGGGCCTCCTCGATCACGCGGGCGATGTCGAAGACGGGCGGGGCGGCTGAGCCGAACAGGTACAGGGTGCGCTTCGTCATGGGGCCCGACCCTATGCAATCGCCCCCGGTCCGGGCGGACTCGGGGGCGACAGCGGTACCGTCCAGATGACGAGTCTTGGACGAAGACCAGTATGCCTCTACCCGACGATGACCACACCGGTTCCCGGATCCGCGAGCAACGACGCCTGAAGCACCTCACGCAGCGGCAGCTGGCCGACCGGATCCCGTACAGCCTGAGCTATCTGAGCCAAGTCGAGTGCGGCGCACGCCACGCGACTCCGGGGTTCGTGGCGGCTGTGGCGCAGGCGCTGCGCGTGGAGTCGTCCGATCTGACGGGACCGTCCGCCATGACATCCCTGCCCCCCGACCGCCTCCTCGCGTTGGTCGCGCCGATCCGGGAGGCCCTCGACCGGTACGACCTCGGCCCGAACCCCGACCTCCCCGCGATCCGGCCTGTGCCGGAACTGGTGGCCGCGGCGGAGACACTGTGCCGGCAGGTGCGCGCCACCCATCTGCGCGCAGCGGCCAAGGCCCTGCCCTTCTTGATCGTGGAGCTGACCCACACGGTGTGGACCACCCCGTCTACGGAGACCTGGCGGGCCCTCGCGTCCGCGTACCGGACCGCGCACGACGTGGCACTCAAATTCGACCACCCGGATCTCGCGCGTGTGGCGCTCGACCGAATGGGGTGGGCGGCCAGTCGGGCCTCCGATCCGTGCATGGAGGCGGTACAGCGGTACAAGCGCGGCACCCTGTGGCGGGGCGCGACGAGCCTTCAGCTCATCCGGTCCGGGCAGGCTCTGCTGACCGGCCAGACCAGCCGCGAAGCCCTCGCCGTGACGGGTCAGCTGCACCTCGGCATGGCCACCGTGGCGGCCAAGCAGCGCGATGGCGCCGGTGTCGAGGCGCACCTCGCCGCCGCGCGCGAGCTGGCGGACCGTGTGGGCGGGGAGGCTGGCGAGGTGCACTGGCTTTCCTTCGGGCGTACGAACGTCCGGCTCCACGAGCTCGGCACGTCGATCGCGATGGGCGACTACGACACCGCCCTCAGGCAGGCACGCGCGCTGAAGCTCCCGGCGTCGACGTTGACCTCGCGGCGAGCCCGCTACCTGGTGGACCGTGCCTACGTGGAGATGGAAGCGGGCTCGCCGAAAACGTCCCTGCGGTATCTGGCTGAGGCCCGGAAGGTGGCCCCGGAGCAGACCCGGCATCTGCCGGGCACGCGCGCGACGATCCGCGGCCTGGTCCACTTGTCGCGCCGGGCGCCGGACAGCCTCGGTGGGATGGCTCGCTGGATCGGCATGTAGCACGGCGGAGCACTCACAAAACTGTGAGTGTTCTGCCCTCCCTGGGGCGTCAGGGTGGTCCCACCACCCGCTGACGACGGTAGGGAGCACCGGCATGAACGCCCGGGAGACAGGCTCGGCATTCCGCCACCAGAGCCACCGACTCATCGGCCAACAGGTCGTGGACACCCGGTCGCTGCGCGAGGGCGAGCTCCGGGCCGTCCTCGTCGAGGAGAACGGTGACCTCACCGCGTACATCCGCGGCGGCGACCACCGCGAGTTCGACGTCCCGCTCAACTGCATTCGGCGCGCCCAGTGACGTCGACCATGGTGGGCGGCACGCCCGTCGGGGGCACGCCTTCCGGCAGGGTTCCGCAGACAGTGGAGCAGGCGGAGGGGCGCAGGCGGTACTGGGACCGCTTCTACCGCGTCCCCCAGGAGTGCATGCCGGCGGTGAGCCTCGGTGAGGTGGAGATGCTGGCGCGGCGGTTCCGGCCACGACCGGGGCTGCGGGCCGTGGAGGTGGGGTGCGGGCGCGGGAGCTTCTCCGCCTCGCTCGCGGCACTCGGCCTGGTGACCACCGGCTACGACTGGTCGGAGGTCGGAATCCAGGCCGCACGGTGGTCGTGGCGCGACCCGCGGGTGTCCTTCGCTGTGCACGACTTCCTCGGCGGCCGCGCCCCGGCCGGCGTGACGAACGGCAGCGTGGACGTCCTCGCCTGCCGGGTCACGCTCCAGTACCTCGACACCGCGTTCTGGTCGGCCGCCCGCCGATGGCTGCGCCCCCGTACGGGCACCGCGTACGTCGTGCTGCCGGTCAACGAGCGGCAGCCGCCCGAGAAGGGCGAGTGCGGCCTCCCGGAGGCCGTGATCGAGCGCCTGCGGGACGATTGGGCCCGTTCGGAACGCTGGCACCTCGACTCCGAGCGCGCGTTCACGGCGCTGCTGCTCCAGGGGCCTCTGCGGTGACCGCCTCAACCAGCCCGCTGCTCGGCGAGGCCCGCGCCCATGAGGCCCGCCGGGCGGCCGAGGCCTCGGGCGACGGCGCCGTTCAGGGGCCCGCATCCCGATAAGCCCCCGTCCGGGCCGCGCATCTGCCAGGACCACGGCCCGGACGGGTTCCCGCACCCTCCAACCGAGATGGAGGCACTACCGCATGACTACCACCACCACGGGGCACGTCACCAGGAACGCCCGCGCGCTGCTCACCGAAGACGAGCTCGAGGGCGTAGCTGCGACGGTCGCCAGCAACAACCCGGACCTGTCGCACCGAGACGCCGAGCGCATCACAGAAGAGGGCCTGAAGTTCGTCGCTGCCGCCGCGCAGTTCCCGGGCAACATGCGGCCGTCCCGCACGGTCGACGAGGGCTGGCACGCGCTCATCCTGCACACCACGGTGTACGCACGCCTGTGCACGGAGCTCGGCCGCTTCGTCCACCACGTTCCGGAGCTCCCCGACCCGTCCCGGTACACGCCCGGCGCCCTGGATCACACGATGGAGCGGATCCGCGCGGCCGGGTTCGACATCGACCCCGAGCTGTGGACCGGCCCCCTGGACGGGCTCCCGGTAGCCGCAACGTGCCAGCACGACAACCAGTGCGGTGACGGGAACTGCGGGACGGGTTGCCGAGTCGACCACCCCAACTAGATCGTCTCGCTAGGCTGGTGGGCTATGACCAACGCGTGGGAGAACCGCGAGTACGGCGACCTGATCGACCACCTGACGCAGCTCCGCCGGCGGGGCCGGTTCGTACAGCCTGGCCGTACCCTGCCGGTCAGCGGTTGCGCGTCCTGCCGCGGTGTCCGCAGGGTCGTCCTGGTCGACGGTGAGCGCCGCGTGGTCTACAGCGAGCCCTGCCTCTCGTGCCGCGGTGGCGGCGCGCAGGACCGGGAGCACTCGCCAGCCTGATCCGGCACAGCCCCGGCCGGCGCGTCCCCCCTGTCGGCCGGGGCTACTCCCGGACGAGGTCGGCAAGTGGCACGTCGGCCGCTCGCGCGATGCGAAGCAACATGGTGAGGCTCGGGTCACTGAGGGCATATGCGATCCGGTGAACGGTCTCGGGCGGCCCGCACGGGCGCGCCGATGGTCTGGCGGCGGGTGAGGACCCAGGCGGGCGGCGGGTCGGACGGCACTCGACCACGCTCGACCAATCATGATCGTTTGCCTTTACCAGCCCAGGTAAATTGTTTGATCTTGAACACCCGAGGTATGGAGTCCCCCACTCCCCCTCAGCCCCAAAAGCGATCGGCCGACCGAAAATGCCGCCCCCGGGCGGTGAAGCGCCTGCCTGCCCGTCACCCCGCGTGCCTTCGCGGGGCGGCCGCCTTTTGCCGGTCGGACGTCCGGGATCCGACAACAGCGCCGTCCGTTGCGCCGCGAGAGTGTTGGGCAGCCCGGTGAGCGGGGTGGCGTACGGGTGGCCGGGGCGGGCCCTGGGATGGTCCTTCAGTCGTTGCGCACGACCGGGGACGGAGAGCTACGGATGAGGGACTCCGGGGCGCGCGTGCCCTCGTCTGAGCGCGTCCGGCTCGGCACCGGGGACCGGCTGGTGCTGACCGCGCTGGTGCTGATCACCTTCGTCGGCTCGATGGACTCCACGATCCTGGCCACGGCGCTGCCGACCATCGCCGCCGACCTGGGGGACCTCCAGCACCTGTCCTGGGTGGTGACGTCCTATCTGCTCGCCGTCACCGGCTCCGCCCTGATCTGGGGCAAGCTCGGCGACCTGCTCGGCCGCAAACCCCTCCTGCAGGCGGGGCTCGTCCTCTTCCTCGTCGGTTCGGTGCTGTGCTCGCGCGCGCAAGGGCTGCCCGAACTGATCTGCTTCCGCGCCGTGCAGGGTGTCGGGGCCGGTGGGATGTGGGTCATCGCGCCCGCCGTCCTGACCGGCATCGTCGGCCCCCGCGAGCGCGGCCGTTACCAGGCCTACGTCGCGGGAGTCGCTGCCGTGGCGTACGTGCTGGGGCCCTTCCTGGGCGGGCTGCTGGTGGAACACGCCTCGTGGCGCTGGACGTTCTACCTGAACCTGCCGTTCGGGCTGGCGGTCATCGGGCTGCTCGCCTTCTTCCTGCGTCCCGGGCAGCCGACCGGGCACCCCCGGATCGACTACTGGGGCAGTCTGCTGATCGCCGCCTGTGCGTCCGGGACCACCCTCCTGGTCACCTGGGGCGGGGTCGTCTTCGCCTGGTCCTCACCGCCGATGCTCCTGCTCCTCGCCGCGGTCGTGGTCCTCGCCGTGCTGCTGGTGCGGGTCGAACGCGGCCACCCCGAACCCCTGCTGCCCGGCCGGGTGCTGCGCGAGCGCGTGTTCCGCACCGTGGCTCCTTTGACGCTCTTCTTCTGGGTGGTCGAGTCCGGCATCGTGAACTACCTTCCCCTGTTCTTCCAGGTGGTACGCGAGACGTCACCGACCGTCTCGGGCATGATGCTGCTCCCGATGTCGCTCGCCTGGCTGCTCACCTACAGCGCCATCGGCCGTGCCGTCACACGGACCGGCCGCTACCGTCACTTCCCGGTCATCGGAGCCGTGCTCCTCGTCGCGGGGCTGCTGCTGTTCGTCGCGTTGTCCCAGGACGCCTCGGCCCTGGCCTACGGCGCGGCGCTGGTGGTGCTGGGAGTGGCGTTCGGGCTCGTCTCGCCGATCGCCCTGATCGCGGCGCAGAGCGCGTGTGCGTACGAGGACGTGGGCGTCGTGACCTCGGCCGTGGTCTTCTTCCGCAACCTGGGCAGCATCTTCGGCGCCGCGCTGTTCGGAGCGGTCCTCAACCGGAGGCTCGTCGACCACCTGGTCCGGGACGCCGAGGGAAGCCGGTTCACGGCCGCGGAGGCCGAGCGCATCCGCATGGGCCGGCCGATCGACCTGGACACCCTGACCCCGGCCGGCCGACGGGCCTACCTCGGCGGTTACGGAGCGGCCATGGACGAGGTGTTCCTCACCGGGCTGGCCGTGTCCCTGCTCGTGCTGGCGTTCGCCTGCGTCGTCCCGGCCGTTCCCCTGCGACGGACCATGACGGCCACCGGTGTGCGCAAGGACAGCAATGTGATCCCTTCCCTCCCCGCCGGTGACGACCACGTACGCGAGGCCCTGGAAGTCCTCGCCCGGGGCGGGCTGGGGTCCGTGCGGCGCAAGGCCGGGGAACTGGGGCGGCGCTACGGGATCTCCCTCGAGGAGATCTGGCTGCTGTGCCTGCTCTCCTACAGCAAGACGGCCGACGCGCGCCACCTCGCCGGGGTCATGGGCGTCTCACCGCCCGCGTTGCACGCCCGATTCCGGTCCTTGTGGAGGAAGGAGTTGCTGTACGCGGGCGACCGGGCACGGGGGCCGACTCCACGGGGGAGGAATCTGGTGGAGGGCCTGTCCGCCACGCTGCTCGAACAGCTCTCCGCGGACGGCTCCCCCGGTCCGGCCGACCGGAACGCGCGAGCTCCGCTCGATCTGAGTGCCCACGCGCTGGAAATCCTGGCCGAGGGATCCGCCTTTCTGCCGCGGCCGGAACCGGACTGACGGCGCGCCGCCGCCGGCCACGCCGCACCACACGTCCCACGGAGCAGGCTCCCGCCGCTACCACGACAACGACATCCACCCCTGCTCGCCGTACCTTCATCGGCGCGCCGGGATCGGCGCGGCCGGGGTCGGCGCGGCCGGGGTCGTGCTGGAGCCTGGCCTTGCCCCCACCGGCTCCGCGGACGTCGGGTACCGCACCAACGACGACCGGGAGCTCGCCGGGCACCGCGGCGAACTGCTGGGGATCCGCATCACAGGGCGCGAGGAGCATGAGCGGCTGTTCGGTGGCGGCCCGGTCCGCTTCGCGCGGTGCGGACACCTCCACGATGGCAGCCGACCGTCTGTACGTGGTCGCGATCAGCCACGGCCGCGAGCCGGACCAGCGGTGGAACAGCAGCATCCGTGAAGGTACCGCCGGTGGCAGGGCGGTGTGCTCGGCCTTCGACGCCGCGATGCGCCGTTGCGGCCCGCAGCCCCGGCGGCCTGTAGGTCGCCGGGGCTGGGGGGCTGCGACGATGAGGGCGGCGGCGTCCACGCGTAGGCGCTACCGACCGCGGACCGCGCTCGACAAGACGGCGCCGAAGGCAGTCCGGGCCCGGCCGGGGATGAGCCCCATTGCGCCACCGCCCTCAGGAAGCGCACGCTACATTTTCACCAATTCCAGCGTTCCGTCCGTGTACCAGCCTTCGCCCTTGCAACGGAAATCTTCTCCCCGCGGCTGGGTGCTGCCGTCACAGAGAAGGCTCTGGTTTATCATTCCCACGATGACCCGCACCTGGAGATGGAGGGCATGCGTCCAGTCTTCAAGGATCACCGTTCCATCACCCTGCCCGTACAAAAGGGCTTCCCAGTTCGTTGTCTGCCCCGGAAGCAATTCGGGTGTGTCGTCCGGTCCTTGCCCGGTTGCCCACATAGCAGCACCTCCACCAGAGGATACGACCGTCAAGGCGACACCGGTACTGTTCTTTATGCGGATTCCACGTGTGGGCCTCTCGTCGGCGGCATCCGCAGGTGCCGAAGCGGCGAGGAGGCCCGCAATGGAGGCCGCGGCGACGATCGCTCCGGTTTTTTTCTTAAAGTGCACGTCATGCCTGTCGTCGGAAACGGTTCGTTCTGATGTTCAGATCCGGTACGGGAGATCAGCCGCTCATGCGAGCGTCGGGTACGGTCGAAGCGACCCCGAGCAGCTCGTATTCCCGCACCGAAGACACGGCCGAGCGTTTTCACGCAAAGGCCGTGTGCGTCCACACCACTCTGCCCACGGCAGCGACTCGCGGAGCGGACCGATCAGGGGAATGGCGGGTGGAAAGACGCTTCATCCGTCCTGACGGCTCCCTACGGTGCGGACCGGGACGTGACCGCGCCGTGGGCGCGAGCGGCACCACTAGTCGAACTCGCACACATCACGATCGACAGAGCAACGGCTTCTTACGCCTACGCACCAGCGGTATCAGGCCCTCGCGGTCCGTTCGGCCGACCGCCGGGCGGACGGCTCTCGTGAGCCGGGCCCCTCGCCGAACCGCCCGGTCTCCACGACCACGAAGGATCGCGGAAGCCGAGTGGTGCGGACGGGCGCCGTGCCGCCGGATGGCGGCAGACCGGCATCCACCACGCGCAACGCCTCATACCGTCGAACGATCAGACGCCGGTCCCACTGCCGGTGCGGCGGCGGGCCACGGTCAGCGCCCACGCGCCCGCGCCGACGGCTCCGACGCCGCCCAGGCCCATCAGGGCAAGGCCACCGGCCCCGGTGTCGGCGAGGCCGCCTCCGCCGGAGCCCGTGCCGTCGCCGCCCGCCCCTGTGTTCACGTCCAGCGAGAGTTCGGCCTGGTTGTCACCGGTGTCGGACTCCAGGGTCTGGGTGGTGGCGGCGACCGACGCACGGATCTTGTCCAGGCCGTCCGGCACCTGCCCCTTCAGGGTGATGGTGCGAGTGGAACCGGCGGCCAGATTGCTCTCGTTCCAGGACAGTCCGGTCTTCCCGTCGACCGCGCCCTGGGGAGCCTTCGCTTTGAAGCCCTCGGGAAGTACTGCGGTCAGCCGGACCGCCTCGGCGGTGGCGCTCCCCTCGTTGGTGAGGGTCACGGTGTAGGTCAGGGTGCTTCCCGGCTTGGGCTGGGCGGCGTCGGCGGTCAGTGTGACCGCCAGGTCGGCCTCCGCCGGTTTGCCCGGATCACCGGCGGGGCGCTTCAGCTCGACGGTGTTGTTGGACGGATCCCTGTCGACGGTCGTCGTCTGCACGGCCAGGCTCAGCTTCGGGGAGACGGACGGGATCCTCGTCTCCCACCCGGCGCCGCTCGCCAGACGGGCGGGCGGGGTTCCAGGGATCTCCACCGTCCTGCCCTGGGCGTCCGTGGCCCGCAGTGTGATGGTCCGCGCGGTGTCGGGGCCCTTGTTGAACACCTTGACCCGGTAGCCGTCCTTGCCGTCGGCCCCGCCTCCGACCGTCACGTCGCTCACGGCCGGCTTCGACACGTGCGCGGGCCCCTCGACACGCAGGGCCCCGATCCCGGAGACCTGGTAGTCGAGCGACGGCCGCAGTTCGAGAGGGCCCTCGTGGCCCTTCGGGACCGCGACCTCGTAGGCGACCTTCACGTCCTTCGTGGCACTGCCCACCGGCACCGAGAACACGCCGTCCTTGACGACCGGCGCGGCCGAGGGAGCACCGCCGTTCACCTTCACCGAGCCCTGGACGAGCGCGGTGCCGGCGGGCAGCCGGGCCGAGAACACGCCGTCGGTGAACCCGGTGCCCTCGGGGACCTGGACCACGGAGGTGTAGGGGGCTTCCGCTCCGGCGTCGAAGTTCTCCGCATCGGTGGCGAGCGTGGGAGCCGGTGGCTCCACCCGCACGCTCACGCCGTCGTACAGGTTCCCGATCCGGTCCGGGCGCAGCTCGAAGCGCAGGGACTTCACGTCCCGCGGGACGGTGTAGGTGCCCGCGTACCGGTGCCAGGACGCCCCCTTCTCGCTGCTGAGGAGCGCTGTCTCCTTGGTGTCGGTCAGGGGGATCGACACCGCGGAGCCCTTCTTCGGAGTCACGAACACCTGGGGGCGCACGTCCTTCTTGTACTGGTACCAGTCGTCGATGAGCCCGCGCGGTGCGTGCCACAGCTTCACGTGCAGTTTCGTGCCCGGCTCGACCTTGAGGTCCTGCGAGAGGGTGTCCGCCTCGATGATGGTGGACAGAGCGTTCGGGCCGTCCGAGAGTTCGGCCAGGTTCTTGCCCTCCTGGGGTTTGACGCCCTCGGTCCCGCACCAGAGCTCGATGTCCTTCGACTTGTCGGTCGTCTTCCAGCCGGTAGTCGTCTCCGGCATCCTCTTCCACCCCGGAGGGGCCGGGCAGGCGGCCTTCTCGAAGCCTCCGTCCTGCAGGAGCTCCACCGCCGGGGGCGGAACGTCCGGATTCGGCGCCGCCAGGGCCGGCGAGGTGCCCAGCACGGCACCGGCCGCGGCCACCGCAGCACCGGCCCGCACACCACGACGAAACCGGTGACTTGCTGAGGGCGAGGGCATGGAACATCAACTCCACAAGCGAAAGAAGAACGGGGCAGTGAGTGGAAGAGAGCGCCGGGTCGCGGAAGGAGCCGGAGCGACATCGCCCGGGCCATATGCAGGTCGAAGGCCAGGACACGGTTCGGCGATGTGCGTTTCCTCAGCGCTCCGGCGGAACGTGCCTCACTATTGCGCGGGGCGTCACCGGAGCGAATGCCGCCCCGGGCAGACAACGGGGCACTTCGGCAGGGCATCCGTTCACCCGAAGACGCCGGTGGGCGGGCCTGCCACCGCTGCTCCGGCGGCTCGTACCCGCGCTGAACTGCACACCGCAGAGCTGATCCATGGCCGCATGGCCGGGAGCAGTGCGACGTCGGCCGCGGAGTGGAGCGGGATGGTGGTGAGGCCGACGTGGTGCTTGTGATCGATGGCCGCCGGGGCCGCCGGGGCTGCCGGGGCTGCCGGGGCCGCCGTGGCCACCGGGGAGACGAAACCGAGCCTGTCCACCTGGTCCCGATCGGTCCTTCGCACCCCTAGGCGCCGGGCGGCCTGGTCCGGGCCCAGGGGGACGTGCTGGTGGAGGAGGGCGAGGACGTGCTGGTGGAGGAGGACGGGCAGGTCCCGGCGGCGGGCTAGGGTGGCCACCTGGTCCGGGTGGACGTCGGGGAACTCGGCGTCCCCGCCGAGGCGGACCAGGAGGCCCGCTCGGGCCAGGTGGCCCACCGCGGACGCGGTCACCTGCGGTCGGCACCTCGGGAGCGGCTCCCCCAAGGCCTGCGTCAGCCGGTCCGCCGCCGCGCCGGCGCCGATCGGGCCTGCAGCGCGGGCCGCACGGCCTCGGGGCGGCGGCCGCCCGCCCCTCGGTCACTGGCTCCCCAACCGTTTCCAGGCCCGTTCCGCACGCATGGCCTCCTGTGGCGCCCCCCCCGTCCGGCAGGAGCCTTGGCCACTGGTCCACGCGACGACGGTGGCTCTCACGCACGTCCCCCTGCGTCGGGCCGGTCGGACTCGGCCCGCCCCGGCCCGACCCGCCTGAGCCACCTGGGCAGGCCGGCGTCACCTGGCCGCCGAGCTCCAGATCCAGGAGTGCGTCGTTGAGCCCGGTCAGGATCGGCCCGACCGGGTCAGTGGGAACCCGTGGCGTCGTTCTCGCCCGGGCCGGGAGCTGCCGTGCCGCCGGCGGCCTGGCGGGCGGCTCGTTCCGCGCGGAGTTCTTCGGCGACCTCGTAGGCACGGCCCGGGTCGTAGACGGTGACCGTAGTGCCAGGGCTGTACATCGCGGAGGCCCGGGGCGTGTACCCATAGCTCTCGACGCGGCGCCGGGCGGCTATGCCGTGGACCTCGCCGATGGGTACCCGCCACTGCTCGGCGGTGCGGGACGGGGTCCACCACTCGTCCGGACACACGAAGTCTCGCTTGACGTCCGTCCGACGCTCCACCGCCACCTGGGCCGGGGCGAGGTGCTCGGTCAACCAGGTGGTCAGCGCCTGTGCATCGACCCGAGAGAGCGGTGCGAAGGTCGCCGGTTCGCACTCCACCGTCTCGTCGCGGGTATGCAGCATCACCTTGATCGACTGTCGCTGCCCGAGACTGAGTCGCTCGATGACGACGACTCGCTGCAGATCAGCCATCGCCATGGTCGACGAACGCAGAAAGCGGGCGAAGACGACCTGGGTCGGTGTTCCCCGGGGGCGGAACTCGACCCACCGCACCGTCATGGACACCGTCACGCACACCACGACCACGATGAGCAGGATCATTCCGACGACCGTGAGCGCCAGGAAGACCCACAGAACGCCCCAGGCGACGGGACTCCCCGAGATCACGGCGGCCAGCAGAGCGCCCAGCAGCAGGGGGGCGGCGATCACCGCCGGGACCACGATGCTCGCGCCGAATTCGAACGCAAGCTCGCAGACCCAGCTGGGGACGAAGAGCAGCCGCCATCCGTCCTTCACGGGTAACACGACTTTCGCCAGCGGGCCAGAACGTTGAGACTTCATGGCTCAAAGGTAGGACTGTGCAAAGGAGTTCGTAAGGCCACTGAGAGCCGCACCTTCCCGAGGACAGGAACCGCAGGCGACAGCGCGTCAGCCGGTCAGGTGGGTCCCACAGGTCGGCCACGGCTCGGGGGTCCGGCCCTGCTGGCATTCCCCTCCTCGGCGGCCTGCCACGCGGCGGCTCTGGGTACCGCGTCCCGGCTGGGGCTGTCCACCACCGTGTCCGTCCTCGTGAGCGCGGCTGTCACCGTGCTGCGCGCCGAGGCGTCGGAGAACAAGCCCAGGAAACGTCTCTGCCATGCCGACACCCCACCGGTCGGGTTCCGCTCTGCGCACCAGCCTCGACTTCCTGTGCTTCGAGCGGCTGAACTCACTGGGCTGGAACATGCCCCTGCCCCTCTTCAAGATCCTCTGCGGCACCGGCGTCGCCGTACTGCTGCCCGTCCTGTTCGCCGTCACCCTCCTCGCCTCGCGCGTCCTGCGCTCCATGAGCCTCCTGCCCGCCCCGGCCCTGGTAGGCGGGTTCCTGCTCACCAACCTGTACGTCGGCGGGGCGTATCTCCTGCGCGAGATGTACTCCCGACGCCGTCACAGCGTCAGCGGCAGCCCCAACGAGGGGTTCTTCAGAGCACTCGACGTCCGGGCACGCGACATCTTCCTCGCCTACTGCGCCAGCCGGATCCTCCTCCACCACACCGCCCTGCTCACCGTCGACGCGGCGTTCCTGATCGTCTTCCGGGCGACCCTGTCCAGTTCCCTCGCCGTGGTGTTGGCCTGCGTCCCGCTCGCGCTCTGCGCCCTCTCGCTCGCCGTGTCGGCCCAGCTGGCCGCGGGTGCGGGTACGGGCGCGGCCGCACGGACCGGCGGCCCAGCCGTACTCGTGGGACTGGGAGCCCTGCTCTTCCTGACGGGCCTGGCAACCGGGATGCTGCTGGATCTCCTCGGGAGCAGGACGGCCGGCGCGTTCCAGGGATGGGCCACGGAGGAGGGCGGCGATACCGCGCCGGTGGTCGGGAGGACCTACGTGATCCTGCTCCTGACCACGGCCCTGGCGTGCGGCGTGCGGCTGTCCGGTGGTCAGCTGCTGCCCCTGCCCCCGGACATGCGAGGGCTCGTGACGCGTACCGCCGTCGCCGTGACCTTCGTCCTCCTGCTCGGATGCGTCGAACTGGTACTGGCGAGGCGCACCTGGCGATGTTGCTGCCCTTCACCGCGGCGAGTGCCATGACCAGCTTCACCGGTGCGGGCACTACGCTCGTGGACAGCAGCACGCAACTGGGTCCGCTGCTCGGCGGCGCGTTCTTCCTCGCCCTGGTGATGGGGGCCACGGCAGCAGCAACGGCGACCTTCCGCCGCCAAGACGCGTAGCGACCGCGTTCGCGGGGGGCCTTGTGACGGTCTGCCCCGCGGCGCGGAGATGGAGATCGAGCACGGCTCGGAGGCTCGCCAGGTCGATGCGGCCGAGGGGTTCGGGCAGGGCGATACCTGCGTTGTCGAGCGCCCCCAGGGTCCCCATTCGCCGGGGCGCGGGCGGCGGGGGCGCGCAGGGGGCAGGTCGGTGGCCGTTGGGCAGCAGGCAGATGGGCAGTAGGCACA
>NZ_RPRY01000108.1 GCF_003949795.1 Streptomyces sp. WAC06614 | reverse complement strand
GTCCCCCACATCACCCCCCTGCCGGATTCCCTCACTCCACCCGGCGGCGTTCCCCGCCTCTCAGCAGCCGCTCCGCGAGGGCCGCCAGCTCCGCGGCGTGCAGCACCCGCTTCCCGTGGCCCGGCAGCGGCACGTGCAGCCGGTCGGTCCACCGTCCCGGCACGGCCCGTACGCCGTACACGGCCCCGGCCAGGGCTCCGGTGACACAGGCGACCGTGTCGGTGTCCCCGCCCAGGTCCACGGCGGCGGCCACCGCCGCCTCGAACCCGCCCGTGCTGCGCAGCGCCCACACGGCCGAGCCGAGGCACGGCCAGACGGCTCCGTTGAACTCCGTGGCCCGCTCCGGGTGCCAGTCGGGGTCGAGGACGGTGGCGTAGCGCTCGCGGTGGGGCGGGGGCAGCAGGGCGAGGGTGTCGGCGACGGCCGCCAGCGGATCGGCTCCGGTGAGCGCCACCCGGACGAGCTCGTGCAGCACGGCCGTTCCGTGCCAGGCGGCGGCGTCCCCGTGGGTGAGCGCGGCGATCCGCCGGGCCGCGTCCATCGTCCCCTCCGTGCCGGCGTCGGCGAAGTACACGGCGGAGGTCGACGCGCGCATCAGCGAACCGTTGCCCGCGGCGCGCTGGTTCACCTGGAAGTGCAGGGCCGCGGCGCGGTCCCACGGATCCCCGCCGGTGAGGACGGCCTCCGTCTGCAGGCCGATGTCCTTCGGCTCGCCCGCCGCCCAGCGGCGGAACCGGCCGAACAGGTCGGGCAGGTCCAGGCCGCCGCGCTCCAGCAGCGACTCGGCGACGAGGACCGCCATCTGCGTGTCGTCGGTGGCCTCGCCGGCCTCCCAGCCGCCGCCCGCGCGCATCGCGCCGTCGGTGCGGGCGAAGGCGCCGGGCGGGCCGAACTCGAAGGGTGCGCCCAGGGCGTCCCCTACCGCCGCCCCGACGACGGCGCCCTGCGCCCGGTCCAGCCGCGCCATCCGGTCGCGGCGCACGGTACGTTCCACGATCGGTGATGCTATCCGCGGCTCGCGGAGGGTCGGAAAATCGGTTCATCACCCTTCATGACATTCTGTGACGTAGCAGCGCGCCGGACGGTACCGGCGGGGGTCCGGGGTCGCGGGGGTTGACGGGTATGTCGATGAGGCTCTGCTTTCTGGTGGAGGAGCAGTACCGCCATGACGGCATGCCGGTCGAGGTGATCCGGCAGTTGATGGCCTGGGGGCACCGGGTCGACGTGCTGCGGCCCGGGGGGTCGTTGGTGCGGATGACCGAGGTGGTGAGGGCCGGGGAGCACGATGCGTGGATCCTCAAGACGGTGTCCGGCGGGCCCGGCCTGACGTTGCTGGAGGCCGCGGCGCACGCCGGGCTGACCACCGTCAACGACGCCCGGTCGATCCGCGGGGTGCGGGACAAGGCCCTGGCGGCGGCGATCGGCCGTAGCTGCGGGCTGCCCGTGCCGACGACGTACGCCGTGGCGCGGCCCGAACTGCTGGCGGGGATACCGGAGGCGGAGTACCCGCTGGTGGTCAAGCCGGCCGACGGCAGTTCGGGACGGGCCGTGCACCTGGTGTCCTCGCCGGACCGGTTGCCGGAGATGCTGCCGGTGCTGGCCGGGGAGGGGCTGCTCATCGCGCAACCGTACGTGGCCAACGCGGGCATCGACCTCAAGGTGTACTGCGTGGGCGGGGACATGTACGCCACCGAACGCCGTTCGCCGCTGCACCCGGACAAGACGGTGCCGGAGCGGAACGTACCGCTGTCGGCGGAGATCGGGGCCATCGCGGCCCGTCCGGGCCCAGCAGCACGTCGAGGCCGTACAGGTCGAGGCCGTAGACCTCGCCGACCCGGGCCGCGCTGGCCGTGGTGCCCGGGGCGCGGGCCGGGGCGCACGACGGGGACCCCGTGGTGGGAGTGCCCGGCGGGCGGAACGCCGGCCGTGGGGGTGAGCGCGCATGAGGGTCGGGCTCATCACCTCGCGGGCGGACCATCCGGTGCTCGCCGCCACCGCCGCCCTGCTCGGCAGCCGGGCGCACGTCGTCCAGGCGCTGGACCCGGACCGGCTGACGCACGTACCGGCGCCGCGCGCCGACGTGTACCTGCTCAAGTCCGGTGCCCCGCGCGCCGTCGCCCTCGCCCGGGACGCCGAGCGGCACGGCGCCCCCGTACTGAACTCGGCCTCGGCCACCGCCCGGTGCCAGGACCGCACCGCCATGGCGGACACCGCCCTGGCGGCCGGGCTGCCCTTCGCCCCGACCCGCACCTTCGCCGCGCTGCGCGACCTCGCCTCCGCCGCGCCGCCGGGCGGCCCCCTGGTGGTCAAGAGCCGGCACAACCGCAAGCAGGACGTCGTCGCGCGGGTGGACGACGCCGCCGCCCTGCACGCGCTGGCGCGGGCGCACCCGCACGAGCCCGTCGTGGTGCAGGACTTCGCCCCCAACAACGGCTGGGACCACAAGCTGTGGGCCGTCGGTGACCGGCTCTTCGCGGCGCTGCGCCGTTCCGAACTCGCCCCCGGCGACGGGCCGTCCACCCGGCCGCTGGCCGTGGGCGACCTGCCGCCCGGCTGGCCGGACCTGGTGCACCGGGTCGGTGAGGTCTTCGGCCTCGACGTGTACGGGGTCGACGTCATCGACACGGGCGGCGGGGCCCCGCTGATCGTCGACGTCAACGCCTTCCCCGGCATCCGGGAGCAGCCCGGTGCCCCCGAGGCCCTGGCGGAGCTGGCCCTGCGGCGTGCCGGGTAGCCGCGGCTCGCCGTGCGGGGACAGCGGGGCGTGCCTACGCTGGTGGGCAGAGTGTGGTCCCGAAGTGGTGTCCCGTGAGACAGGGGGCTCGCCGTGATGCGTTCACGCACGCCTTCTCGCCGACGTCTGCGCAGCACCTGCGTGGCGTTGACCGCCGCCGGGCTGCTGGCCGTACCGCCGCTGACGGGGCTCGCCTCCGCCCGGCCGGCGCCGACCGTGACACCGCCCCCGACACCGACGCCCACGCCGACGCAGTCGGCCCGGCCGGGCGCGGACGCGTTCGCCCGGCTCACCCCGGCGGTGGCGCGGCAGCTGGACGAGGCGATCCTCGGGGTGATGAAGAAGGCCGACGTGCCCGGCGTGATCGTCTCGGTGTCGGCACCGCGCAAGGGCTCCTACGTACGCGCCTTCGGCGTCGCCGACAAGGCCACGGGACAGCGCATGAGCACCGCCATGAACGTGCGCATCGGCAGCGAGACCAAGACCTTCACCGTGACCGCCCTGCTGGAACTGGTCGACCAGGGCAAGCTGCGCCTCGACGACCCGATCGAGAAGTACGTCCCCGGGGTGCCGAACGGCGACAAGATCACCCTGCGCGACCTCGCCGGGATGCGCAGCGGGCTGTTCAACTACTCCCAGGACGAGGGGTTCGACCACGTCCTGGAGACCGACCCGAACCACCGGTTCACGCCGGAGGAGCTGCTGGACTACTCCTTCAAGCACCCGGTCATGTTCGAGCCGGGTACCAAGTTCTTCTACAGCAACACCAATCTGATCCTGCTCGGCCTGGTCGTGGAGAAGGTGGGCGGGCTGCCGCTGGACCAGTACATCCAGCGCCACGTCCTGGCTCCGGCGGGACTGCGGCACACGCTGTTCCCGACCGGCTCGGAGTTCCCGCGGCCGCACCCGCAGGGCTACACCGACGAATCCGCCGACGGCAAGGTCACGGTCAGCACCGACTGGGACCCCTCCTGGGCCTGGGCGGCCGGCGCCATGATCTCCGACCTCCCGGACCTGCGGTCCTGGGCCCGGACCGTGGCCACCGGCACCCTGCTCACCCCGGCGACCCAGGCCCAGCGGCTGAAGACCGAGCCGAGCGGCATCGCGGGAACCGGCTACGGACTGGGCATCTTCGACGTCCAGGGCTGGATCGGCCACAACGGGTCCCTGCCCGGCTACGAGACCCTGACGATCTACCTGCCGGGCCCGCAGGCCACCGTGGTCGTCATGCTGAACACCGACATCCTCTACGACAAGGTGATCGAGCCCAGCACCCTGTTCGGCGAGGCCATCACCAAGATCGTCTCACCGCAGCACGTCTTCAACCTCCCGGTCCCGGTCTCCGCCACCCGCTGACGGCGCCTGCGAGCGGACCGCCACCAGCAGACCGAGGTACGCGAGGTCGAGGACCGAGCACAGGATGCCCAGGCCCAGGATGAACGACGAGTGCTCCAGGACGCCGAACAGGAGCGTGGGCGCGAGGGTGCCCAGCCATTTGGCGACCGCGATCGTCAGGCTCTGCCCCCGCGGCCCCCGACGGGACAGCAGCATCGCCACGAACAGGCCCGACATCAGCAGGTTCTGCAGGAACGCGGCGTAGCGGACCGCGTCGTGCCCGCCGAACTCGGCCAGGAACAGCAGCTGGACCGCGTACGCCGTGCCGAACACGGCCACGGTGCCCCCGGCGAACCGGGCCTTGGTGACGAAGGCCGGGAACTCCGCGCGTCCGAAGCGCAGGAAGGTGTAGACGATCACCACGTCCGCCAGCGCCCAGACGAGGTTGACCACGCCCTGGACCGACACGCCCTCGCTCAGGCTCCGTACCGAGTAGATGCTCTCCCAGGCGAAGTTGAGGGCGAGGGCGACGACCGGCATGGCGTACGTCCGCTGGGCCAGGCCGACCCTGATGGACTCGATGTAGACGATCGTCCAGGCCAGGCCACTGACGAGGGTGAGGAAGGGGTCCATGCGTCCTGCGCTTCCCTGGGTGAGGCGAGCTGAGGTGAGGAGCGGGGCGGGGCGCGAACGGCAGCCCTGCGCATGCGCTGCCGTTCGCGCGCCAGCGTGCCGCCCCGGCCGTCACCGCACAAGACCCGGGCCGTCGGGACCGGCCCCGGACGCCGTCAGGGCGGTGTGCAGCCGGGCCGCCTGGGTGAGGAGCCGACTGGTGCCGCCGCGGGCGGCCATGTCGGCCAGACCGGACGGAACAGGGCCGGTGGCCCCGGTGCGTTCCACGCAGTCGGCGGCTGTCGCCAGGAGCTCGCCCGCGCCGCGGCGGGCCGCCGCGGGGTCCGCCAGCAGCGGCGGGAGAGCCTCGGCGAGGACGGCCCAGGTGGTGGCGTAGGCGCCGGTGGCCGCTGCCGTGCGGGCGGCGTCGGCCAGCCGGTTCGGCTTCACCGTGCCCAGGCGCAGCAGTTCGGCCAGGTCGCGGCCGAGCAGGGCGGCGTCGAGTTCGTGCCGGGCGGCGAGGACGAGCAGGGCGTCGACCGCGGCCAGGCGGTCCTCGGTGTGCCGGGCGCCGAGGCCGGTGGCGACGGCCAGGTGCAGCACCGGGCCCGCCGGGCCGCCGAGTTCGGCCAGGCGCGGCAGTTCCTCGCCGGCGCCCCGCTCCTCGGAGGTGGCAGCCGCCGTCACGGCGGTCATCGCCCAGGCGGCCAGGGTCTCCCGGTCCTCCGGCAGCACCCCGCGCCGCAGCGCGGACTCGTCGGTCCAGTGGTAGCACCGCGACCCCTCCGTGTGCGGGCGCCCCAGCGGGTGGAAGACGGCCGGGAACTCCCGCTGGATCACCAGGCGTTCGCCGGTCTCCACGACGATCCGCCGCACCGCCTGTCGGGCCCGCTCCCACCACTGCACGGCCCGGCTGTTCGGCTCGCGCACCTCGCGGACGGTCCGGGCCGGTTCGCCGTCGGTACGGAGCCAGTCGGCGAGCCGGCGGCCCTCGCGGGTGCCGAGCGCGGCGGCGGCCGGGGCGGCGGCCTGATCGCGGCGGACCCGCAGCAGTGCCTGGGCGAAGTCGGTGGGTGCCGGCCGGATGCCGGCCTCCTGGTACGCGGTCAGCCGGGCGATCAGCTCGTCGGGCTCCAGGCTTCCGGTGTCCCAGGTGGGGGTGGCGAGGAGGAACGGCAGCGGGTCGCTCGCGATCCGCTCCGCGGCCTCGCGCAGCCGGTCGAGGACGACCGCGCCCAGGGCCTCGTGGACGCAGTCCCGGGGGTGGCCGTGCCGGCGGTGCGGCCGGCCGGGGCGCAGGTCCTGTGCCCGGACCCGGCCGAGCACGGCGGCCGCGACCACGTCCAGTCCGAGCAGCTGATCCGGGGCCGCGTGCGCCACGCCGTACCACCAGCGGTCGGCCACCACCGGCTCCAGCGCCTGTGCGAGCTCCGCGCGCCGCCCGGCGGCATGGCGGACGAGGCCGTCGACGGCCCGTTCGTACTCGGTGAGGTCGGGTGTCCGGGCCTTCAGCACCGCAGCGACGAGCTCGACGGTCTCCGCGACCGACGGCGGGCCGCCGAGCCGGGTACGGACCGGGACCGGCGGGAGGAGCTCCTCGTAGGGCAGCGCGGCGTCGTCCGGGGAGCCGGCGGTGGCCGTGCCGAACACCTCGGCGGCCAGCGGCCGGTGGACCGGGCTCAACAGCGTGGCCCGGTCGGCCAGTTCCTCCCGGAGGGCCTCGTCCTCGGGCATCAGGTGCGCGGCGACCAGCTTCAGGGCCCGCTCCTGCAGGGCGGTGTCCTCGTGGCCGAACACCCCGGCGACGAGCGGCAGCAGCTCGTGCCGGGCCTGCGGGTCGCGCCGCAGCACCTTGCCCAGCAGGACGAGCTGGGCGCGCACGAACTTCTTCTCCGGCCGGAACAGCACCAGCCCGGACATCTCCGCCAGCTGCCCGACGGTCAGCGTGCCCGCGACGCCGAGCCGGGCGAGGACCTCCTGGGCGTGCCCGGCCACCGCGCCGGGGCCGTCGGCGGCCATGGCGATCCAGTCGGCGGCCCGCTCCTGCTCCTCCGCCGCCGTCAGCTCCAGCCGCCGGAGCAGGACGAGGTAGAACGCGAGCTGGTTGGGCCGGCCGCCGCGCAGGAGCCGGGCCGTGCAGCCGTCGACGAGCACCCGGCGTGCCACGGCGCCGGACTCGGCCAGGGCGGCCAGCGCGGAGGGCCAGTGGTGCGGGTCGTCGGGGTCGGAGCGCCAGGCGAGGACCGGGGCGGGCTCCGCGGTCTCGAACAGCCGCGGCACCAGGTCCCGGGCGTGCGGATCGGTGTGCAGGTTCTTGGCCGAGGTCTTCGAGCGGACCCAGCCGTGCACGAAGGCGTCGGTCGTCGGCACCGGTCCGCCGGAGATCCGCACGAGTTCCGAGATGAACGGGTAGTCGTCCTCGGCGGTGGCGGCGCGGGCGGCCAGCCGCCCGGCGACGTCCGCGAGCCAGTCGGGGTCGCGGTCCCGGAGCAGGTCGAGCAGCAGGTCGACGGGCAGGGGCTGCCAGCTGCGCAGGTCGCGCCCGGCGAGCCAGGTGGCGGCCGCCGCGGCGCCGGTGTGGCAGCCGGCGCCCGCGACGAGCAGCGCCGGGCGCATGATCTCCCGCTCTCTCCAGCGGTTCCGGTCCCAGCGGCGGGACTCGGCGCGCAGCGCCTTGAGCGCGGCCAGCAGGGTGCGGCGGGCCGCCGCGCCCAACGGCGCGATCAGGGCCGGGAGTTCCTCGGTGCGGCCCACGCGGACCGCGGCGAGTACGGGCTCCAGGTCGGGGCCCGCGTCCGTGGTGCCGGTCCCGGTCCCGGTCGGGGCGGTGGTCGGGTGCGTGACAGGGGTCGCGCTCATCGGGTGCCTCCAGCGGCGATCAGGTTCCGCTTCGCCATCCGGACGGCGAGTGCGTGCTTGCAGGGGCCGCGGCGGCCCCGGTAGTCGGCCCACCAGGTGCAGGTGCAGCTCAGGACGCCGCCGGCCGCTTCACGGACCTGGTAGCGGCGCCCGCCCGAGACGACGGTCGAGGTGCTTCCGGCCAGGTGGACGGCGCCCTCGGCGAGCAGGGTGCGGGCGGCGACCAGGCGGGGGTTGTGGCGCTCGGCGCGGTCGGCGTCGTAGGGCAGTTCGCGGTGGAAGTAGGCGGCGTCGGAGACGTCGTAGCCGACGCGGCCGGCCGTGCCGAGGCGGGTGAGGGCCGCGCGGACCCGGGCGACCGGGAGCCCGGACTGCTCGGCGAGGTCGGCGGGGTCGATCCGCGGCTCCCAGGCGAGCAGGACCGAGATCAGGTCGGCGTCGGCGGCGGCCTCGTCGGTGGCCAGGGCCTCCAGGACGCCGCCCTCGCCGGAGAAGCCGCGGGCCGGGTCCGGGGAGAGGGTCAGGGTGAGCCGCATACCGGGCAGGACCACCTCCCAGGCGGCGGCGGTGGCCGCGCCGTCCTGCACGTTCGGCCCGTGGACGCGCAGGGCGGTGGCGTGCCGCAGGACCCGCTGGAGGGCGACGAGCCGGTCGGGCCCGGGCAGGCAGATCGCCCCGGGGACGGGCCGTGTGGTGGGGCGCAGGGTGCGGCCGGCGGGGACGACCCACAGGGGGCCGCGGGCGCCGGCGGTGGCCGTCCGCGGCAGGGAGCGCAGGAACCGGACGGCCTCGGCCGCCGACAGCTCGGCCCGCAGGTCGAAGCCGGCGGAGACCACCTGGGCCTCGGCGAACCCGCGCAGCCAGCGGTCGGGCAGCGGCACCTTCTTCTCGACGACCGGGCCGTCGAATGTGCTGACGACCATCTCCTCGGGGCCCACCCGCAGGTGCAGCGGGTCGTCACCGGCGAGCCGGGAAAGGGCCTCGCGCAGCGGGTTGTTCACGTCGACGTTGGTGGTGCCGTGGCCGGTGTCGGCGCCGTCGAGGCCCTCCTGCAGCACGTCGAGCCGGGCGTAGACCCCGCAGCAGCCGGAGAACGACTCGAACCGCAGGCGGTCGCCGTTGCCCGTCACCACGGGGTCCAGGGAGGCCGGCCGGGTGCGCTGGTAGTAGCGGGCGGCGGCCACGTCGGCCACCGCCAGCAGCCCGCGCGCCGCGATCTGGGGCGAGGTCAGGAACCCGGCGAAGAACTGCGGATGGGCCTCCGCGCCCAGGGGCGTGGTGCCCCCGGCGGTCTCCAGACCGAGGTGCCGTCCCCCGGTGGAGTCGGTGAGGGCGGAGGGGCGTGCGTAGGCCAGAGCCTGTACGGATCGCGTCATGGGCAAGACGCTAGGACCCACCACTGACAACGCCGTTCGGCCGGGCTGCCCCGTCCGCGCCCGTCAGCGCCCGTCCGCGCCCGTCAGCCGCGGAAACGTCCGCCGGTACGCGCGGGGGGGCCACGCCCGGCCGGGCGGACGAACGCGGGCCGCAGGGAGACGGCCGAGCCGAACCCGCAGCGGACCGCGACCTGTTCCACCGGCAGGGTCGGTCTCCTCCGGCAACTGCTGTGCGGCCGGCACCCGTTGTTCCAGCAGCCGGCGCAGCGGCGCGGTGCCGGTGGCCTCGGCGAAGCGCCGGGCGGAGGTGCGTTCCGACAGGTGGGCGACGTCGGCCGTGCGGCGTACGGTCCAGGGGATGCCGAGCGCGGCGAGCCCCGCGGTGCGGGCCCGGCGGCCCGGCCCGCGTCGGAGCCGGGGGCGCCGGGGCCGCTCAGCGGCGGCGCTGCTTGGCGATCTCCCGGGCGATGATCGGCGGCAGCAGGTCCTTGGCCAGCTTGCGCAGCGCCGAGGGGGCCGGGCGCGCCGGAGCGGTGGGCGCGGCGGGTGCGGCGGGTGCGGCGCTCGCGGCCGGGGCCGGGGCGGCGTAGCGGGACTGCGGCAGGGCGGGGGCGACGGCGTGCTGGCCGCCGATGCGCACCAGCGGAGCCCCGGCCACCTCCTCGACCCCGTGCCACAGGTCCTCGCGGCCCGCCAGCCAGGACAGCAGGGCCTCGCGCAGCGGCGCCGGGTCGTCCCAGGTGGCGTAGAGCTTGTTGCCGGTCACGCAGAGCACGTGCAGGCCGGCGGTGGCGACCGCGCCCCAGATCGCGGCGGCGACGCCGGGGCAGTGCTCGGAGCGGTAGTCGTCGAAGACGATCACGGCCCCGGGGGCGGCGACGGTGCGGGAGGATTCGATGTCCCCGTGCACGTGCTCGTACAGGTGCGAGGCGTCGATGTGGACGAACCGGCAGGAGGCGGCCTTGACCTCGGTGGCCACGACCGACGTGGGCGCCTGTATGACCACGGGCAGCTCGTCGTGGAAGGCCAGGTAGTTGCCCTCGAAGGCGCGCCGGGTCAGGTTCGCGTAGGACGAGGCGGTCTCGGCGACGTTGGAGTCGTCCGGGGCCGGCGCGCCGAAGAGGTCGCAGACGGTGAACGTCTCGCCCGCGCGGAGGTACTGCCCGAGGAAGATCGCGCTCTTGCCCATGTAGGCGCCGAGCTCCAGCAGGTCGCCGTGCCGCTCGGGATCCTCGTTCTGGCGGCTGAGGATCCAGTCGAACAACAACTGGTCGACGGCCCAGAACCACCCCTCGACGTCCTCAAGGCGGGCGGGTGCGTTCTGAGCGGTGCTGGGTCCCTGCGACATCGAGCGCTGATCCTCCGGAAAAGGCGTGGAATCGCCGTTGATACCTGGCCACATCCCCCGTGGTGCTCGGAATCTACACGCGTGAAGCGCGCCCGGCTACCGCTCGGGCGAGGTCCTGGCCGAGAAGTGCCGACCGACCCCGCCCGAGCGGTCCGCCGATCGCCCAACACCCTTCCGGATCAGGAAAAATCGAGGTGAACGCGGGCACGGCACACCGGTAGCGTCCGGACCATGAACCAGCGACCGACGACGACCTTGTGGCGCCCCACCGGGCCCGTGGAACTCGACCTGGTCCGGCAGCTGAATTGGCGGGCCTGGCCCCCACGGCTCCCCGAGCAGCCGATCTTCTACCCCGTCCTCAACGAGGACTACGCGATCCGCATCGCCCGGGACTGGAACGTCAAGCACGACGGCTCCGGTTACGTGACCCGGTTCGAGGTCGACAGCGCGTTCCTGAGCCGCTACCCGGTGCAGCAGGCGGGCGGCCGGACGATTCTGGAGCTGTGGGTGCCGGCCGAGGAACTCGACCTGTTCAACGCGCACATCGTCGGCGAGATCGAGGTGGTCCACACCTTCCGCTGAGGACGCGCGAGGCCCGTTGTTTGCCTGGGCCATACCTTTTTATTACCTGATTACGTGGACCTTGGTACGTTCCCGGTACGGACCGGCGGTGCTCGAAGGCATCGCCGGTCCGTCCATTCCACCTGCCGCCCGGCGGCCGCGAGCCGCCTGCCACCCGCCGCCCGGACCCCGAGGAGCGCGATGCCCGCCCGCACCACCACCGCCCGGCTGGTCGGGGTGGACGCCGTACGGGGACTCGCCGTGCTCGGGATGTTCGCCGTCCACGTGGGCCCCGACCCGGCGCCCTCGGGCGCCGGCCACCTGGTCCTCGCGGCGGACGGACGGGCCCCGGCCGTCTTCACCCTCCTCGCCGGCTTCTCCCTGGCCCTCGCCCAGCGGCAGCCCGTCGGGGGGCTGCCGAAGCCGGGGCGGCCGCTGCGGCCGCTGCTCGTGCGCAGCGCGGTGCTCGGCGTCCTCGGGCTGGCCCTGGCCGCGCTCTGGCCGGGCATCCTCGTCATCCTGACCTTCTTCGCCCTGTACTTCCTGGCCGCCGAGCCGTTCACCCGGCTGTCCACGCCCGTGCTCACCGCCGTGGCCGCGGCGAGCACGGTGGCCGGGCCGCTGCTGTCGTTCCTGGTAGGACCGCTGCTCGGCTACGAGGTCTCCGGCCGCGGCGCGGTGCCCGAACCGGCCGACCTGACCAGCTGGTCGGGGCTGGGGCACGTCCTGGACGCGCTGCTGCTGTCGGGCGCGTACCCGCTGCTCACCTACCTCCCGTACGTCCTGGTCGGCCTGGCCCTCGGCCGGCTGTGCGACCTGCGGGAACGGGCCGTGGCACGGCGGATGGCCGCATGGGGCACGGCGGTCGCGGCCGCCGCGTACGGCGCCGCCTGGTTCGCCGTGGAGGTGGCGGGCGGCCGGGAACGGCTGCTGGCCACGATCGCCGAGCGGCACCCGGAGGCGCTGGCCGCCGACGATCCACTGCGGGCGGTGCTGGGGCGGCAGTTGGGGGCGGTGCCGAGCACCTCGTGGGACTGGCTGCTGGTCGCGGACCCGTACAGCCAGACCCCGCTGGAGACGCTCGGCAACGCCGGTGTCGGCTGCGCCCTGATCGGCCTGTGCGTGCTGCTGGCGCGCGGGGCCGGGGCACGGCTGCTGCGCCCGCTGGCCGCGCTCGGGGCGATGGCGCTCAGCGCGTACGTCGCCCACGCCCTGGTCCTGGCCGGTCCCGCGTACGGGGCGCACTCCACGAAGGCCCTGGCCGTGTTCGCGGGGGCGGCGCTGCTCGGGGCCTGGACCTGGCAGCGCGTCCTGGCCGGCCGCCCGCTGGGCCGCGGCCCGGTCGAACACCTCCTCCGCCTGGCCACGCACGGCAGACCCGGCCGCGCCGGCACCTGAGCCCGGCACCGGTCGCGCGGGCGCCGGGGCGGGCACCGGTCGCGCGGGCACCGGGGCGGGTGCCGGTCGCGCGGGCGCCGGGGGCGGGCACGCCGACCGCCGTCCAGGACGCCGGTTATTCGGTGGAAGCGGGCGTTTCGGATACCTAGGGTGACGGGGCAGCTCACCGCCGCCCGCAGCCGGGCCGGCCCTCCGCCCCGTTTCCTGGAGCCCGCACCATGCGCACGCACTATCCCCGCACCCCGCACCTGCCCTGGTCGCCGGGCGCGGCGGCGGACGACGTCCGCGCCGCGGACCTGTCGGGGCTGGCCGGCCGTGAGGTGGTGGTCACCGAGAAGCTGGACGGCGAGAACACCACGCTGTACCGCGACGGCCTGCACGCCCGGTCGCTGGACTCGGGCCACCATCCGTCGCGGGCCTGGGTGAAGGGACTCCAGGGGCGGATCGGCCCCCTGATCCCCGAGGGCCGGCGGGTGTGCGGCGAGAACCTGTACGCGCGGCACTCCCTGGCCTACACCGACCTGGAGAGCTGGTTCTACGGCTTCTCCGTGTGGGACGGCGAGCACTGCCTCGACTGGGACGCCACCACGGCCTTCCTCGACCGGCTCGGCATACCCGCCCCGCGGGTGCTGTGGCGGGGCACGTTCGACGAACGCGCCCTGCGCAAGCTGCCGTTGGACCCCGCCCGGCAGGAGGGCTACGTCGTCCGGACCGTGGCCGGCTTCGACCGGGCGGCCTTCGGCCGGCACGTGGCCAAGTGGGTACGCGGCGGGCACGTGCAGACCGACACCCACTGGATGTACGCGGCCGTCGTCGAGAACGGCCTGGGCGCCACCGCACCGCTGTGGGCGGTCCGTTCGGGGGCCGAACCGGATCCGGCCGGGCTGCTGGAGGCCGTCGGACTCCCGGCGCAGGACCTGACCCCGCGGGCCGCGGAGCGGGTCGCCGAGGCGGCGGGGCGGCTCGGGTCGCTCGGCCGGTCCGGGGACACCCGGCTCGCGGGCGTGCTCGCCGCCCTGCTGCACGACCGGCGGCGGGCCGCGCTCGCGGCCCGGCTGGCGGCCGGGCCGCTGGGCATGCCGGTCGCCCGCCGGGTCGCCGACCTGGTGGGGCTGAGCACCCGGCTGCACCGGCCGTACCCGGACGAGGACCGGCGGGCCGGGCTGGTCCGGATGGCGGCCGCGGCCGATCCCGGGGTGCTCCACGCGGTCGCGGCGGCGACGGCCCCGGACGCGGAGGCGGCCGAGCAGTGCGCCTGGTCCCTGCTGCACACCGAGGAGGCCGGGCTGCTCGGCCCGGACCCGCTCGCGCCGCTGCGGGACGGGCTGCGCGCGGCGCTGGCCGGGGCGGCGCCCGAGGTGGCCGACCGGTGCTGGGCCGAGGCCCGGGAGGCGTACGCGCGCGGCCGGATCGGGACCGTCGAGGAGGCCGTGGCGGCGACCTGGCGCCTGCGGGAGGGCGGCTTCCCGCAGCTGGTCCAGCTGGTCGGCCCGTCCGGAAGCGGCAAGAGCACCTTCGGCCGGGCCCTGCCGGCGGACGCCGTGGTCGCGTTGGACGACCTGCGCGCGGCCCGCGGGTCACGGGCCGACCAGCGCGCCAACGCGGACGTGCTGCGCGAGGGCCTGGACCGGCTGGACGCGGCGCTGGCCGCGGCGAGCGGTGGGCGGGGCGGCACGACCGGTGGACCGGGCGGCGGACCGGGCGGCACGGTGGTCTGGGACGCCACCTCGCTGACCGGCCCGCAGCGCTCCCTGGTCCGTTCGGTGGCGGCCCGCCGGGACGCCCTGGTCACCCAGGTCGTGGTCCTGGTCGAGGAGGACGAACTGGTCCGGCGCAACCGCTCCCGGGCCCACCCGGTACCGGCGGAGGTGCTCGCCGGACAGCTGCGCCGGTTCGTGCCGCCCTACGCCGGCCAGGAGGCGCACCGCACCTGGTACGTGGGGGCCGCGGGCACGGTCGAGGACACCGCGGGCGGTCCGGTGGGCCGGCGCGGCGCCCGTACGGGACAGGAGGCGTGATGCGCACCAGCGAGCAGCTCTACCACCAGGTCCGGTGGGACCCGCGGTTCGACCCGGCCCGGTTCGTCCTGGGTGTGCACCAGCGCGGCGCGGAGCCCGCGCGGGTGCCGCTGCCGTCGTTCGTGCCGGGCGGGGACGTCCCCTGGCACCGGGTGCTGTTCGTCGAGGCGGACGGGGAACGGGTGTGGGACCGGGCGGCCGGCGTGGACCGGATCGACACGAGCCGGGCGGGCCGGGTCCGGCGCCCCCGGCTGCTGCGGGCACCGTTCTTCACCGCCCGCTCCCCGCACGCCTGGGACCCGGTACGGGGCGCATGGACGGCCGCGCCCGAGGAAGGGGCCGGGGCGGCGCCGGCCGGCACGCCCACGGGCACGAGCGGCGCGCGCGGGACGGGCGTGCGGCTGCTGACCTGGAACACGCTGTGGGACCGCTACGACGGCCCGCTCATCGCGACCGCCCGGCGCCGGCCGCTGCTGCTCGCCGAACTCGCTGCTGCCGACGTGGATGTGATCGCCCTTCAGGAGGTCGAGCCGGCGCTGCTCGCGCTGCTGCTGGCCGAGCCGTGGGTACGGCAGCGGTACACCGTGACCTCGGACGCCCGCGGCCGGGACGTGGCCGAGAGCGGGCTGCTGGTGCTGAGCCGGCTGCCCGTGCGGGAGGCGGGCGCCCATGGGCTGGGCCCCCACAAGGCGGTCACCGCGGTGACGGTGGACACGGCCGACGGGCCGCTGGTCGTCGCGGCCACCCACCTCTCCAGCGATCACTCGCCGGACGGCGCGTCCCGGCGCGAGGCCGAACTCGCCCGGATCGCCGAAGGGTTGGCGGGGGTCGAGGGGAACCTCGTGCTGCTCGGCGACTTCAACGACGGCCGCGGCGGCGCGGCCGGCCCGGCCGCCGCCCTGGGCCTGCTGGACGCCTGGTCGCTCGTGCACGGCCCGTCCGACACGACCGCCACCTTCGACCCGGGGGCCAATCCGCTGGCCGCGGTGTCCTCGCTGACCGGCCGGGCCGCCCGGCTCGACCGGATCCTGCTGCGGGCCGGCACGGACGGCGCGGGCGGGGTGCACGTGGCCGGCGCGGCCCTGCGCGGGAACCGGGCGGCGACGCCGGACGGCCTGTTCGTCTCGGACCACTTCGGGGTGGAGGCGGAGGTCCGCTTCGCGCCGACGGGCACGGACGCGCCCCGGCCCGGCGACGGGGGCACGGCGCAGGACGCGGCCGACGGCCCGGTCGGGCCGGCCCTGCCGGTGACGGCGCGTACGGCGGTGGCCTGGCTGCCGCCGGAGGGGCTGTGGCCGGCGCTCCAGGACGTCCGGCGCGACCTCGACCCGCAGTACGACCGCTGGCCGCCGCACGTGAACCTGCTCTTCGGCTTCGTCCCCGAGGCCTCGTTCGAGCAGGCCGTGCCGCTGCTGGCGCGGGCCGCGGCCGAGGTGGCGCCGTTCCCGGTGCGGCTGGCCGGCGTGGACGGCTTTGGGCACCGTACGGACGCCACCGTGTGGCTGGACCCGGCGGCCGACGGCGGGGAGCCGTGGGCACGGCTGCGGCAGGCGCTGGTACGGCGGTTCCCGCAGTGCGCGGAGCGGGCGGGGGGACGGCCGGGGTACACCCCGCACCTCACGCTCGGCCGGACGGCCGACCCGCACCGCGCGGTCATGGCGTGCACGGCCCGGCTGGCCGGCGCCGAGCTGTCGGCCCGGGTCGGGGAGCTGGCGCTGCTGTCCCGGCGCGGGGACGAGCCGATGCAGGTCAGGGCGACGGTGGCGCTGGGCACGGGCGAGGTGCGGTGGCTGCCGCAGGAGCCGGAGCCGGGCCCGGCTGCCGGTGGGGCCGAGCCCCTGGGGGCCGGGACGACGCCGGAGGAGGTCGTCCGACGGCTGACGGCGGCCCTGCCCGGGGCCGTGCTGGAGGTGGTGGGCTCCCGCCGCACGGGCTGCGCCCTGCCCGGCGCCGACCTGGACCTGGTGGCCGCGCTGCCGGGCCGGCCCGAACCGGCCTGGTCGGCGGGCCGGGTGGCCGCCGCTCTGCCGGAAGCGGTCGGGCTCCGCGAGGTCGTCGGGGCCCGGGTGCCGGGGCTGCGGTGCGCCGTGGCCGGCCTGACGGTGGACCTGGCACTGGTGGCCACGGGCGAGCTGCCCCCGGCCGAGGCCGTGGCCCGGCGCGCCGACCTGGGCGCGGCCGCGGCGGTCGCGCTGAGCGCGGTCACGGACGCGGAGGCCCTGCGCACCGCCGTCGCCGCACACCACCCGGCCTTCGCCACCCTCACCCGCCGGGTGAAGGCCTGGGCGAGGGCCCGCGGCCTGGACTCGGCCCCGCACGGCGGCCTACCGGGCCTGGCCTGGTCGATCCTGACGGCCCGCACGGTGACGGACGCCGACGCGTCCCTCACGCCGGACGCGTTGCTGCGGCACTTCTTCGCGACCTGGGCGGCCTGGGACTGGCGCCGGCCCGTCGCCCTCGCGGCGGGCGGCGAGGAGCCGGGCGGTGGGAGTGGGGCCGGGGCGGCGGCGGTGACGGTCCTGACCCCGTCCGCTCCGGTCCGCAGCTGCACCACCCAGGTCGGACCCGGCTTCCGCGACCTGCTGGTGGCGGAGTTGTACCGGGCCTGGGAGCTGCTGGAGGACCCGCCGGCCGGGCAGCAGGCGGACCTGGTGGCGGCCCCGCCGCTCCACCTCCGGCACGCGGCGTGGGCGGTGATCACCGTACGGGCCCGGGACGAGCGGCGGCTGACGGCCACCGCGGGCCGCGTGCGGGGCCGGGTGCGCGCCCTGCTGGCCCTCCTGGAGGAGGCGGGTTTCCCGGACGTCCACGCCTGGCCGCGGCCGCTGCCCACCACCGGGCTCACGGCCGCGCCCACGACCGGGCTCGTGCAGCGGTGGGCCGTGGGACTGGGCCCGGTGCCGCCGACCCCCACCGCCCTGGCGGCCGTGGCCGCCCGCTGGTCCGCCGACCTCCCGGACGTGGAGGTCACCTGGTGCGAGGGCGGCGGGGTGCCGACCCTGCGGTGACCACCTCCGGGCCGGTCACGGCCCGGAGGTGGTCACCGCCCGGCGCCGGTCACGGCCTGATGATGATCTTGCCGGCGGCGGCGCCCGAGCGGCTGAGCTCGAAGGCCTCGGGGAGCTCGTGCAGCGGGAAGGTGCGCAGGACCGGGACGGTGAGCCGGCCCGTGTCGGCCAGCCGGGCCAGTTCGGCCAGGTCGGGGCCGCTCGGCCGGACCCACATCCACTGGCCGCCCGAGCCCAGCACGGCATGGTCGGCGATCGAGGCGTGGCGGCCGCCCGGTCGGAGCACGGCCAGGGTGACGTCGAGCACGCCGCCGACGAAGTCGGCGACCACGGTGACCCCGTCGGGGGCCAGGGCACGGATCCGGTCGGTGAGCCCGTCGCCGTACGCGACGGGCTCACAGCCCAGTTCCCGCAGCCGCTCGTGGTTGTGCGGCGAGGCGGTGCCGATGACCCGGGCGCCCAGCGAGCGGGCGATCTGCACGCCGAGCGAACCGACGCCGCCCGCCGCGCCGTGCACGAGGACGGTGTCCTGCGCGCCGGTGCCCAGCCGGGTCAGCAGCTGGTAGGCCGTCAGACCGGCCAGGGGCAGACCGGCGGCCTGTTCCCAGTCCAGGGAGGCCGGCTTGTGCGCGGCGGCGCGCACCGGGACGCTGACGTACTCGGCGAACGTGCCGCCGTGCACGTAGTCCTTGCGGGCGTACGCCATCACCTCGTCGCCCTCGGCGAACTCGGGGACGTCGATACCGAGCCGCACCACCGTGCCGGCGACGTCCCAGCCGGGGACGACCGGGTGGACCACGTCCATCAGCGCGTCGAGGCCGCCCGCCATGATCTTCCAGTCGACGGGGTTCACGGCCGCGCAGACGACCTTCACCAGGACCTCGCCGGGCGCGACCTTGGGGACGGGCAGCCGGGTCTCCTTCAGCACCTCCGACCCGCCGTAGGTCTCGTACGCCATCGCCCGCATCGTGTCCTCGTCCCGCGTGTCCTGGTCCCCGGACATTCGACCGACCGCCCTCCGTGCCCGCCCGCCCGTGGCGGGACCGCTGCTGTCCGGTCCATACGACCACGGCGGCGCGCGGGCGCGGAGGGTCCCGCGCCCGCGCGTCCGCCGATCAGGTCAGCGGCCGGCCGGTCACTCGTACTCCGTGCCGCCCTTGCGCGTCAGGTACGCCGGGCTGACCGCCTTGGCGATGGCGCGGCCGCCGAGGACCGGGCTGTGGCGCTCGGTCGCGGGGCGGACGACGACGCCCTCGCGCAGGTGCAGCTCCCGGCCCGAGACGGTCTCGCGGCCGGAGGCCAGCTCCAGCACCCGGTCCAGGTCGTACGGGCCCTCGTAGAGGCGCGGCACCAGCGGCAGCAGGCCGTCGAGCAGCTCGGCGGGGTCCAGCCAGCGCACCTGCCCGTCGATCTCGGCCGACACGTCGAACACGGCGAGCCCGGGTCCGGTGCCGGTGCGCGCGTCGTCGCCGTAGGACAGGTCCTGTACGCCCGCGCCGTAGACCTCGCCGAAGATGCCGACCCGGGTGGCCCCGAGGCGGGCCGCCAGCCCGGCCGCGACCTTCTCCACGTCATGGGCGCGGACGGCGCGCCAGTAGAGGTTGCGCTCCTCCTCCTTCAGGGCCAGGCCCTTGGACCCGAAGCCCTTGGAGGAGACCAGCAGCCGCTGGTCCGCGGCGAGGTAGGTCACCAGGCAGGCCGTGCCGTGCAGCTTCTCGGTGAGGACGACCGGCTCGCCGGGCTCGAAGATGCCCGGGTAGCGCTGGAGGTTCTCGATGTCGACCCACGGCAGCAGATCGGGCGCGGACTCCACCTCCCCGCTCATGCTCGTGGGGACGGGCGGCGCCCATTTGGTGACGCCCAGCCGCTCGGCGAAGTCGACGCCCTCGGCGGCGGCCCGGGCCAGGTCCACGTCGGCGAGGGCGGCGGGCCGGCAGACCAGGCCTTGCGAGAGCTCCCCGCGCAGCCGTACGGCCTTCACCCGGTCGGCGTTGCCGCCGGCGAGCCGGCCGGTCAGCCCGAGCTCCGCTATCAGGTCGGCGGGCAGGACGGACTGTTCGGGGATGTAGACGGCGAAGTCGCCGGTGCGGTAGGCGCCCTTGGCGACGACGGCGCGGTACAGGCCCACCTGGGCCAGTTCCAGTGCGTCGGCGTTCGGGTGCTCGTGGACGGTCAGTTGCTCGGCGGTGACCCTCAGCGTGGACATGGTGTTCCGCCTCCTTCGGCAGATCGACGGACCGGTGGTGCGGTTGCGCCGGTTCGGTGGTGCGACAGTGCGGTGGCGCGGCTGTGCGCCGGACGCCACTCTCCGGTCCGTCATTTCCGCTGGTCCACGGGTTTTCCGCGGGCTACCCTGGGCGGCCCTGGGCGCGCTGGCGACGCCGTTCGGGCGCACGGCGGTTGAGGAACACCCGGCTGAGCCAGTACGTGAGGATCAGGGCCCAGAACAGCAGCCCCGCGAACCCCGCCATGACCCTGGTGTCCGCCGCGGACAGGGCCACGGTGAGGAAGGAGTGCACCGCCGAGAGGGCGACGACCGCGGCCATCGCCAGCACGGGCGGGCAGCTGCGGGCCACCAGCAGCATCGCGCGGCGCACTCGGGGGGTCATCCGGCTGCGCTGCCACAGGATCCAGCCGGTCCACATCAGCACCAGCAGCAGTCCGCCCACCAGCGGGCCGACGGACCCGCCGACGCCGCCCGCGTACCCCGGCCCTGCCCCGCGGGTGCAGATCAGGGCGATGGCCATGCCGGCGAACGCGCACCAGCGCGCCGAGGCGGCCACGCCCCAGGCCATGCCCTCCAGGTTGAACCGGGCGTGGGTGTCCTCGACGTCCAGCGAGGCCGAGGTGACGAAGCCCTCCGCGGCCCGGGACCAGGCCCGCCGGTTGAACCAGGAGCGCCGCTGGTCGAGCATGGCGAGGTTGTTGTGGGCCTCGCTGCTCTGCGGATCGAGCCGCAGCGTCGTCGTGTACGCGGAGCGGGCCGTGCGGTGGTCGCCCAGGCGGTGGGCGACCAGGCCCAGCATGAAGTGCGCCGAGGCCTCCTGCGGGCCCAGTTCGACCGCGCGCAGGGCCGCGGTGTACCCGTCCATGCGCAGTGCCCGGTTGCCGCTGCGCTCCAGGACGAGGGCGTAGGTGTGGTGGCTCCACCAGAACAGCGGCCCGCACTCGACCGTGCGGTGCGCGGCGGCGACGGCCTCCTGGTGGCGGCCCATCCGGGAGAGCGTGTCGGCCCGCAGCATCCAGGCGAACGGGTCGTCGGGGGTGAGCCGCAGCGCCTCGTCGACGGTGGCCAGCCCGGCCGGGAGCTGCTCCAGGTGCCGCTGGCAGCGGGCGAGCACGATCAGGGCCGACGCGTCGTCGGGGTGCTGGGCGAGGTGCTGGGAGGCCAGGGCGGCCGCCTGCTGGTAGCGGCCGAGGTCGAGGTACGCCTCCGCGCGGTCGAGGGTGGCGCTCACGGGATCACAGCTTCCGCTTCTTCTTGAGGTAGACGAGCAGGTCGTCGTACATCCCGCCGTCGTTGGCGAACATGGCCACGTTGCGGGCGGCGGCGAACCAGGGCTCGCTGGACGGCCGCACCTGGCGTGCCGCGCCGAGCAGGTCGGCCATGCCGATCATGCGGACGTTGCCGGTGCGGGCGGAGTCGAGCAGGGCGGTCTCGGCGGCGGCCTCGCAGACGTGGGCGAGGTCGGCGCCGGAGAAGTCCTCGGTGGCCTTGACCAGTTTGCCGAGGTCGACGGCCTCGATCGGGCGGTCGCGCAGGTGGTAGCGCAGGATCGCCTCGCGGGCCGGGCCGTCGGGCGGCAGGACCAGCAGGGTGCGGTCCAGGCGTCCGGGGCGGCGCAGGGCGATGTCCACGTCCCAGGGGACGTTGGTGGCGGCGAGCACGAACACGCCCTCGTCCTTGCCGCTGTCGACGCCGTCCAGTTCGGTCAGGAGCTGGTTGACGACGTTGCGCATGCCGTTGTGGTGGGTGCGGCTGCGCTTGGCGCCGAGGGCGTCGAGCTCGTCGAGGAAGACCACGCAGGGCGCCTTGGCGCGGGCGATCCGGAAGATCTCGTGGATGTTCTTCTCGGAGGTCCCGATGTACATGTCGAGGACGTCGGAGAGGGTGACGGACATGAAGTTGGCGCCGAGTTCACCGGCGACGGCGCGGGCGATGAAGGTCTTGCCGCAGCCGGGGGGACCGTAGAGGAGCAGTCCGCCGCGCAGGCTCTTGCCGTACAGCTTGCGCAGCTCCGGGTTGCGCATGGGGGCGAGGAACGCCGCTTCGAGGCGGTCCTTGACCTCCTGCATGCCGCCGACGTCGGCCAGGCGGACCGTGCCGGGCGCGTCGACGTCCCAGGCGGGCGCCTCCTCGGCACCGTCCGTGCCGTCGTACGCCCCCGGGCCGTCCACGGGCAGCGGGGCCTCCAGCCCCGGCGCCGCCGCCCCGTTGTCGGGGGCGACGAAGCGGGGGCCGACGACGTCACCGAGGTCCTGCTCGGCGGCGGCCCAGTCGAACCCGGTGGGCCCACCGGCTCCGGCTCCCGCGGCGGCCGGGCCGGAGGCGGGGGTGGCCGGGCC
>NZ_RPRY01000107.1 GCF_003949795.1 Streptomyces sp. WAC06614 | reverse complement strand
GCCGGCGCCGTAGATGTCGACGGCGGAGGTCTGCGGGCGGCCCTCGGCGGACTCGGGGGCGACGTAGGCGGGGGTGCCGACGAACTCGTGGGTGCGGGTCAGGCCCGGGGAGTCGGCCAGGCGCGCGATGCCGAAGTCGGTGAGCATCGGGCGCATCCCGCCCTCGCGCTCGTCGAGCAGGACGTTGGCGGGCTTGAGGTCGCGGTGGACGACGCCGTCGGCGTGGCTGGCGGCGAGCGCGTCGGCGATCTGGGCGGTCAGCAGACTGGCGGCGACCGGGGTGAACGGGCCGTTCTCACGGAGGTACTTGTGCAGGTCCGGGCCGTCGACGAGGTCCATGACCAGGGCGAGGAGGTCGCCCTCGACCACGAGGTCGCGGGTGCGGACGATGTTGGGGTGGGTCAGGCGCAGCAGGACGGAACGTTCGCGCAGGAAGCGCATCACGACGTCCGGGTCGTGCGCCAGCTCCTCCTTGAGGACCTTGATGGCCACGGTCTCGCCGGGCTGCCCGGCGACCGCCGCCTCCGCGCCCGCGGTCTCCCTCTGGCGGGCACGCCAGACGGTGCCCGTAGCGCCGCGTCCCAGCGGCTCTTCGAGCAGGTACTTGCTGCCGACTGGCCGCACGTCTCGCGCTCCCCTGCTTGCTGTGTCCATGAGTGGTTTTTTCCGGCCCACTCTAGGGGGTGTCCCTGTGCAAGACGCAGGGCGCGCGGTGACGGTTGCCGCACATTTGTACGAAGAAGGTCGTTTCGAGCGTATGCCGGGGGCGTTTTACGTCCGGATGTGCACGGGTAGTGTCCCCGCCGGAGATCGATCAAGATCATTTTTCTACGGGTGCCGGGCGTGTTGTCCGCGGCAGGTGCGAGGATGCATCCGTACGGGACGACCGGGGGGCGGCGATCATCGGGCAGGGCCCGCCGTTCCCCTGCCGGGCGCACATCGCGCACCGCGCAGGCGCAGAAGGGACCGCTGACGGCGATGCAGATCCGGCTGACCGTCCTCGGGCCGCGCAGCGGCCACCAGCCGCTCGCGCGGGCGAGCTGTGACGTGCTCGTCACCGCGCCGGCGGGCACCGCGCTGGCGGCGGTCGCCGCCGGGCTGGTCTCGACCGTCGGGGGCCCCGACACCGGCGGCACCGTGATCCTCTACGCCGGCCAGGAGCGGCTGGACCCGCAGCGGCGGGTGCTCGGCGAACCGCCGCTGGTGGACGGCGCCGTGGTGGCGGTGCACCAGCCGGTCTCGCCCGACGCGGACGCCGCGGACGCGGTGGCCGAGCTGCACGTGGTGGCGGGCCCGGACGCGGGCGGGGTGCACCTGCTGCACCCGGGCGCGATCCGCATCGGCCGCTCCGCGGAGGCCGACGTCCCGCTGGACGACCCGGACGTCTCGCGGCTGCACTGCGCGGTCACGGTGACGGAGGACGGCCGGGTCACGGTGGCCGACCTCGGCTCGACCAACGGCACCACCCTCGACGGCGCCCGGCTGGGCCCCGCCCCGGCCCCCTTCGCCGTGGGCTCCCTGCTGCGCACGGGCGAGTCCACCCTCCGCCTCGCACCCCCGGCGCACACGGCCCCGCTGCCCCTGATCCCCGACCTGGAGGGCCATCTGACCCTCCCGGACCACCCGGGCCCCGCCACCGCCCCGGCGGAGCCGGCCGGTGCCGGAGGCGGAGCCGGCGGGGCCTTCCCGGTCGGCGCCGACCACCCGCACGGTCCGCCGGCGTACCCGGCGGCGGGCGACCCGGGCGCGTACGCGGGCGGCTCCCCGGGCGGGCAGGCGGCCGCCTACGCGGGCGGGCACGCGGCCGCGTACGCCGGTGGCCCCGCGGGCCCGTACGCCGGTGGCCCCGCGGGCCCGTACGCCGGCGGCCCCGCCGGCGCCCGGCCGGATGCGGCCGGGCCCGAGACCCCGGCAGAGGCCGAGGGTTCACCCCGGCCCCGCCGCGGGATCGGCGCCTGGGCCCGGCGCTGGGTCGGGCGGGACGAGGCGGTCGAGGTCGGGGTGCCGGCCGAGGTGGCGGCGGCGCCCGCCGCGCCGGTGGCCGACGACGCGGCCGCGCTCCTGCTGGCCGCGCTCGGTCCCACCCCGCGGCTGTGGTCGCGCGGGCCCGGCCATCCCGAGGAACTGGTCGTCACGCTCGGCGCCGGGAGCCCCGTGGCGCTGCGGCACACCGCGCTCGGCGTGGCCGGGCCGCGCGGGCGGGTGCTCGGCGTGGCCCGGTCGCTCGTGGCGCAGGTGACCGCGCTGCACGCGCCCGGCGACGTCGAGGTCGTGCTCGTCGCCGCCGACCGGGCCCGGCCACTGCCCGAGCGGGTACGGGACTGGGCCTGGCTCGGCTGGCTCCCGCACACCCGGCCCGGCCACGGCCAGGACTGCCGGCTGCTGCTGGCCCACGACCGGGACCAGGCCACGGCCCGGGTCGCCGAGCTGACCCGGCGGCTGGACGACAGCCCGCTGGGGCCCGGCTGGGCCGCCGCCGGGCCCGAGGAGGTCCAGGCCGCCGCCGCCCGGCACACCGGCGTACGCACCCTCGTCGTGCTCGACGGGGATCCCGGGCCCGGTCCGCTGCGCGACTTCACCGGACGGCTCGCCTCGCACGGGCGGGCCGCCGGCATCCATGTGCTCTGCCTCGCCGAGGCGGCCCCGGCCGGCCCCGCGTCCCCCGTCACCGACTCCTACGAGCAGGCCTGCGCGGCCCTGCCGGCCTTCCGGGACTGCGCGACCGTGGCCCTGCTCAGCGGGGACGTCGCCACGACCGTCCGGACGTTCCCGGTGGAGGCCGGCCGCCCCGCCGGCCACGGCACCACCGCCACCGCGGACGCCGTCTCCGCCGCCTGGGCCGAGCGCTTCGCCCGCGCCCTGGCCCCGCTGCGCGCCCACGGCACCGTCCCCGGTCCCCGCCCGGCCACGGCCGCGCTGCCCACCGCCTCCCGGCTGCTGGACGAGCTGGGCCTGGCCCGGGCCACCCCGGCCTCGCTGATGGCCCGCTGGGCGGCGGCCACCGAGCAGGGCCAGGGCGTGGGCGGCCTGGCCGAGGTCGTCCTCGGCAGCGGGCTGCGCGGCCCGGTCGGGGTCGAACTGGTCTCCGAGGGCCCGCACCTGCTGGTCGAGGGCCCGCCCGGCAGCGGCCGAACGGAGCTGCTGCGCAGCGTGGCCGCCTCCCTGGCGGCGGCCGCCCGCCCGGACCGGCTCGGCCTGATCCTCCTCGACGGCGCCGGCGGAGACCGCGGCGAGGGCCTGCAGCCGTGCACCGAGCTGCCGCACGTCTCGGCCCATCTGGTGGCCTCCGACCCGCTGCGCATGCGGGAGTTCGCCCAGGCGCTGGGTGCCGAGCTCAAGCGGCGGGCGGAGCTGCTGGACGGGGTCGCCTTCACCGACTGGCACGCCCGCCGGGCCGTCGCAGGCCATCTGGTCTCCCCGCGCCCGCCGGCCCCCGGCGAGTTCGACCCGGCCGGCGGCCCGCGCACCGGCACCCTGCGGCTGCGCGCGAGCAGCGTCCGTACGGAGCCCGCCTCGGGCCCCACCCCGCTGCCCCGCCTGGTGGTCCTGGTCGACGATCTCGACGCCCTGGTCTCCCCCGCCCTGGGCAGCACCGGCCGCCCCGCCGCCGGTTCGGTGGTGCGCGCCCTGGAGGCGGTGGCCCGCGACGGCGCCCGGCTCGGCGTGCACCTGGTGGCGGGCAGCGCCCGCCCGGACCGCACGGCCGACACGGAGCTGGCCCGGATCAGTCCGCTGCGCGTGGAGCTGGCCGCCCCGGACCAGCCGGGGCCGGGCCGGGCGGTGCTGCGCCACCCGGACGGGCGGATGGTCCCGTTCCAGGCCGGCCGGGTGACCGGCCGGATCCCGCGGACGGCGACCCAGAGGCCCACTGTGGTGCCGCTGGAGTGGGAGCGGATGGGTGATCCTCCGGCCCGCCGCCCGGTGCGCGAGCTGGGCAACGGCCCGACCGACCTGGCGCTGCTGGCCAGTGCCCTGGACCGGGCCTCCCACCTGGTCTCCGCGATACCCGTGCTGTTCCCGCCCGCCCCCTGAGCACCACCCGACCCGCGCCCGACCGGCCGCGTACGGGCGCGCTCCGGGCCGGTTCCTGCCGTGACGCGGTATTGCGGCCCGCCACCGGGTCGGCGTAGACCTGTGGCACGCGACACACCACGGGTATCGGGGGCACAGCCATGCGCACGCAACGTACCGGTCGGAAGACTCGCACCTGGGCGGCGCTCGCCGCCGCGGGCGCCCTGGCGCTCACGGCGTGCGGGGGCGGGGGCGGGAAGGACCCGAAGGAGGACCCGCCCGCCGGCGCCACCGCCGGGTCGAAGGAGAGCGTGGCCTTACCGAAGCTGGACGGCGAGAAGCTGGAAGTGGCCGCCGTGTGGACCGGGCCGGAGCAGGAGAACTTCACCAAGGTCCTCAAGGAGTTCGAGAAGCGGACGGGTGCGAAGGTCACCTTCGTCCCGGCCCAGGACCCGATCGTCACCTTCCTCGGGACGAAGGTCGCCGGCGGCCAGCCGCCGGACGTGGCCCTGCTGCCGCAGGTCGGTGCGCTGACGGCGGCCGTGCAGAACAAGTGGGCGCAGCCGGTGGGCCCGGAGGCCCAGGCGCAGCTCGACAAGAACTACTCCAAGGGCTGGAAGGACCTCGGTGCGGTCGGCGGCACCCAGTACGGCGTGTACTACAAGGCCGCGAACAAGTCGCTGGTCTGGTACAACACCAAGGCGTTCGAGGCCGCGGGCGCCAAGGTGCCGAAGACCTGGCCGGAGTTCCTCGCGACCGCCGACACCGTCTCCGCGTCCGGGGTGCCGGCCGTCTCGGTGGCGGGCGCCGACGGCTGGACCCTGACCGACTGGTTCGAGAACGTCTACCTCTCCCAGGCCGGCCCGGAGATGTACGACAAGCTGGCCAAGCACCAGATCAAGTGGACGGACGCCAGTGTCGGGGAGGCCCTGCGGACGCTGGCCGCGCTGTTCGGCCGCAAGGACTTCCTGGCGGGCGGGCAGAGCGGGGCCCTGTCCACGGAGTTCCCGAAGTCGGTGACCCAGACGTTCACCGGGGGCGACCGGCCGGCCGCGGCGATGGTCTTCGAGGGTGACTTCGTGGCCGTCAACATCGCCCAGACGGAGGCGAAGATCGGCGCGGACGCCAAGGTCTTCCCGTTCCCGGCGGTGGGGGCGAAGGCCCCGGTGGTCTCGGGCGGTGACGTGGCCGTCGCGCTGAAGCCGTCCAAGGGCGCGCAGGCCCTGCTGACGTTCCTGGCCTCGCCGGACGCGGCGGAGATCCAGGCCCGGCAGGGCGGGTTCGTCTCCCCCAACAAGGCCGTGGACCCGGCCGCGTACCCGAACGAGATCCAGCGCGGTATCGCCCAGGCGCTGATCGCGGCGGGCGACGACTTCCGCTTCGACATGTCGGACCAGGCTCCGGCGGCCTTCGGCGGGACGCCCGGGGCGGGCGAGTGGAAGGCGCTCCAGGACTTCCTGGCGAATCCGTCCGACGTCGCCGGGACCCAGGCCCGGCTGGAGGCGGACGCGGCCAAGGCCTACGGGAACTGACGCCGTGTCCGGCCTGAGGAAATCCGGCACGACGAGCACGACGGGCACGAGCGGCGCCACGGGCACGCCCGGCGCGTCCGCCGCCACCGCCGGCCCCCGCGGGCGGTGGCGGGGGCGGGCCGTGGCCGCGGCGTTCCTGCTGCCCGCGCTGGTGCTGCTCGGGGCGCTGGTGGTGCATCCCATCGGCTACTCGCTCTACCGCAGCTTCTTCGACCGCTCCGGCGAGACCTTCGTCGGCGTGGACAACTTCCGGGAGATCTTCGCCGACGACACCATCCGTACCGCCCTGCGCAACACGGCGGTGTGGGTGGTGCTGGCGCCGACCACGGCGACCGTCCTCGGGCTGGTCTTCGCCGTACTCACCGAACGGGTGCGCTGGGGCACCGCGTTCAAGCTGGTGGTGTTCATGCCGATGGCGATCTCCATGCTCGCGGCGGGCATCATCTTCCGGCTGGTCTACGAGGCCGACCCGGACCGGGGCGTGGCCAACGCGGTCTGGGTGGGGGTGCACGACACCTTCGCGGAGTCCTCGGCGTTCCCCAAGGCGCGCCCGGGCCGGGACTCGCCGCTGGTGCCCGCGGGCGGCGGCGCGTACGTGACGAAGGAGCCGGTGCGGGCGGGCGTCCCGGTGCTGCTGCCGCTGGTCGGCGTGGCCCCGGACGCGCTGCCCGACGGTACGCGGCCCGCGGTGGCGCCGGCCGCCGAGCCCGGCAAGGTCACCGGCACCACCTGGCAGGACTTCACCCGCGGCGGGGGCGGCCGGACCAACGCGGTGGACCCGGCCGAGTCCGCCTACGCGGGCATGCGGATCGAGGCCGTGCGCGACGGCAAGGTCGTGGAGCGCACCACGGCCCGCGCCGACGGCACGTTCACCCTGTCCGCGAAGGCCGACGGGGCGGTGCTGCGGCTGCCGGCGGAGAACTTCCGGGAGCCCTACGCGGGGGTGGACTGGCTCGGTCCGGTCCTGGTCACCCCGGCCGTCATCGGCGCCTACGTGTGGATGTGGGCGGGCTTCTCGATGGTGCTGATCGGCGCCGGGCTGGCGGCCGTACCGCGGGAGCTGCTGGAGGCGGCCCGGGTGGACGGGGCGGGCGAGTGGCAGGTGTTCCGCCGGATCACCGTGCCGCTGCTGGCGCCCGTCCTGGCCGTGGTCCTGGTCACCCTCGTGATCAACGTGATGAAGATCTTCGACCTGGTCTTCGTGATCGCGCCCGGCTCGGTGCAGGACGACGCCAACGTGCTGGCGCTCCAGCTCTACCGGACCTCGTTCGGCACGGACGCCGACCAGGGGCTCGGCAGTGCCATCGCCGTGCTGCTGCTGGTGCTGGTGGTGCCGGTGATGCTCTACAACATCCGCCGGATCCGCCGGGAGGGACGCCGATGACCGCCACCACGCCCGCCGCGGCGCGGGCCGCCCGGCCCGCGTCCACGACCGCCGCCCGGGTCTCGACCGCGTCCCGGCTCGCCGCCCGGGCCGCGGGCGGGGCGGTCCGGGTGTTCCTGGTCCTGGCCGCGCTGTTCTGGCTGCTGCCGACCTTCGGCCTGCTGGTGTCCTCGTTCCTGTCGCCGACCGACCTGAACAAGGCCGGCTGGTGGCAGGCCCTGACCGCGCCGGCCCGGCTCACCACCGACAACTACGCCCGGCTGCTGGAGAACGAGACCATCACCGGCTCCCTGCTGAGCACGGTGGCCATCACCGTGCCGGCGACCCTGCTGGTGCTCGTCGTGGGCGCGCTCGCCGGGTACGCCTTCGCCTGGCTGGAGTTCCCGGGCCGGGACTGGCTGTTCCTCGTCGTGGTCGGGCTGCTGGTCGTACCGGTGCAGGTGGCGCTGATCCCGGTCTCCGAACTCTTCGGGGCGATCGGCCTGTTCGAGACCACGGCCGGGGTGGTGCTGTTCCACACCGCCTTCGGCCTGCCGTTCGCGGTGTTCCTGCTGCGCAACTTCTTCGCGGAGATCCCGCGCGAGCTGCTGGAGGCGGCCCGGCTCGACGGCGCGGGCGAACTGCGGCTGTTCGCCCGGGTGGTGCTGCCGCTGGGCGGTCCGGCGATCGCCTCGCTCGGCATCTTCCAGTTCCTGTGGGTGTGGAACGACATGCTGGTGGCGCTCGTCTTCGCCGACTCGGCGCACCCGCCGGTGACGGTGGCCCTCCAGCAGCAGGTCCGGCAGTTCGGCAACAACATCGACGTCCTCGCCCCGGGCGCGTTCCTGTCGATGGTGGTCCCGCTGGTCGTCTTCTTCGCGTTCCAGCGGCAGTTCGTCTCGGGGGTGATGGCCGGTGCCGTGAAGTGACGCACCACGGTGACGCGCGGGCACCCCGCTGACGTGGGTCGATGACGCCGCGTAACCCGATTGCCACACTCGGCGTAACCAGTTGATCGTCACATCGGTTCCCGGCAGAAATGCCCGCGCCGACCCCTGGATGTGCCGTGCCCCGGTTCAGCGTCATCGTGCCCGCGTACAAGGTTCAGGCGTACCTCCAGGAGAGTCTGGACTCCGTCCTGTCGCAGTCGTTCGCGGATCTGGAAGTGATCGCGGTCGACGACGCCTCCCCCGACGGCTGCGGCGCGATCATCGACGCGTACGCGGCCAAGGACCCGCGGGTCACCGCCGTGCACCTGCCGCACAACGGCGGCCTGGGCCCGGCCCGCAACGCCGGGCTGGCCCGGGCCACCGGGGACTACGTCCTCTTCCTCGACGGCGACGACACCTTCACCCCCGGTGCGCTCCAGGCGATCGCCGACCGGCTGAAGGCGACCGGCTCCCCCGACGTCCTGGTCCACGACTACGCCCGCGCCTTCTGGACCGGCGAGGTGGTCCGCAACCGGCTCGCGCACCGCCTCGCCGAGGACGGCCCGGCCAGCTTCCGGCTCGCCGACCGCCCCTCGCTGCTGGGCATGCTGATGGTGGTGTGGAACAAGGCCTACCGCCGCGAGTTCGTCGAGCGCGAGGGCCTGACCTTCCCGCCCGGCTTCTACGAGGACGTCGCCTGGACCTACCCGGCGCTGCTGGCCGCCGAGTCCGTGGCCGTGCTGGACCGGGTCTGCGTGCACTACCGCCAGCGCCGTACGGGCTCCATCCTGACCACGACCACCCGCCGCCACCTGGACGTCCTCGACCAGTACGAGCGGCTCTTCGGCTTCCTGGCCGAGCGGCCGGAGCTGCACCGCTGGCGCCCGGCCCTGCACCGGCGGATGGCCGAGCACTTCTGCGCCCTGTACGCCGACCGGCGCCGGCTGCCGCGGTCCTGCCGGGCCGAGTTCTTCCGCCGGGCCGCCGCCCTGCTGCGCGGGCACCGGGCCAAGGGTCCGGTCCCGCTGTCGCTGTCGCGCACCGACCGGCTGCGGCACGCCCTGATGCGCCTGGGCGTGCGCCGGACCTACCGGGTCCTGTCGGTGCTGCGGGGTGCGGGCCTGGCCGCCGGCCGGGCCGGGACGGCCGCCGGGCACGGCCTGCGCGAGGCGGCGCTGCGGCTGCACTACCGGCTCCAGCGGCTGCTGCCGCTGCGCGCGGACCTCGCCGTCTTCACCGCGTACTGGCACGGCGGCTACGCCTGCAACCCGGCCGCGATCGAGGCGAAGCTGCGCGAGCTCGCGCCCGCCATGCGCACGGCGTGGATCTGCGACCCCGCGCACCGCTCCACCCTGCCGCCGGCGACGACCCCGCTGAGGCCGGGTTCGGCGGCGTACTTCACGGCGCTCGCGCGGGCGAGGTACCTGGTCACCAACGTCAACGTCGAGCGCGCCCTGGTCAAGCGGCCCGGCCAGGTCCTGGTGCAGACCCAGCACGGCACCCCGCTCAAGCGGGTCGGCCTCGACCTCCAGGACCGCCCGGCGGCCACCCCGACCGCGGACTTCGCGGGCCTGCTGCGCAGTGCCGACAGCTGGGACTACCTGCTGTCGGCCAACCGGCACTCCACCTTGGTGTGGGAGAAGGCGGTCCCGGCGGCGTACACCACGCTGGAGTACGGCTATCCGCGCAACGACGTCTTCCACCGGGCCGACGCCGAGCGGGTGCGGGAGCTGCGCGAGCGCCTCGGCGTCCCGGCCGGGACGACCGCGATCCTGTACGCGCCCACGCACCGCGACTACCGGCGCAGCCGCCCCGAGCACCTGGACTTCGAGCGGCTGCTGCGCGACCTGGGCCCGCGGTTCGTGGTGCTGGCCCGGGGCCACCTCACGTACGGGTCGGGCCCGTTGGCGCCGGACCGGCACCAGCGGCTGATCGACGTCTCGGCGTACCCGTCGGTGGAGGAGCTGTGCCTGGCCTCGGACGCGCTGGTCACGGACTACTCGTCGCTGATGTTCGACTACGCCGCCCTGGACCGGCCGATGGTGATCCACGCCGACGACTGGGAGGCGTACGAGGCCGCCCGGGGCACCTACTTCGACCTGCGGGCCTGTCCGCCCGGGGCGGTCGCGCGGACCCAGGACGAGCTGGTGGACATCTTCACCACCGGCCACTGGCGGGGCTCGCGCTCGGCGCAGCTGCGGGCGGCGTTCCGGGCCCGGTTCTGCACCCTGGACGACGGGCACGCGGCCGAGCGGGTGGTCCGGCACGTCTTCCTGGGGCAGACCAGCGGGCTGCCTCCGGTCGTCCCGCTGGAGGAACGCCGCCCGGCCCCGGCCGCGTCGGCACCGCCGGCGGCGGCCGACGCGCCGCTGGCGCGGCTGGGGGCGGGACTGTGGCCGTAGGGCGGCGGGACGTGCACGGGGTGTGCGGCCCGAGGCTGCGCGGCCGGGGGCTGCGGCCTGAGGCTGCGGTTCAGGAGGAGGCGGGCCGGGCGGCGCTGAGGCCGGCGACGACCGAGCGGGCGAGCTCGTCCAGATAGGCCGCCGGGGTGGCGTCGCGGACGACCACCTGGCGCCAGTACAGCGGGCCGATGGCCAGGTCCAGGGCGTGGTCGGGGTCGGTGTCCGCGGGGAGTTCCCCGCGGGAGACGGCCTCGGCGACGATGCCCTCGGCCATCCGGCGCTGCCCGTCGAGCAGGGCCCCGCGCACGGCGTCGGCGATCTCGGGGTTGCGGGAGGCCTCCACCAGCAGGTCCGGGATGACCGCGGACGCCACCGGGTGGCGCAGCACGTGCGTCATGACCTCCAGCAGGGCGCGGACGTCGCCGTAGAGCGAGCCGGTGGCGGGGACCGGCAGCCCGTCCACGGCGAACGCGCCGACGAGGTCCAGCACCAGGTGCAGCTTGGACTTCCAGCGCCGGTAGACGGCCGTCTTGCCGACCCCGGCCCGGCGGGCGATCCCCTCGATCGACATCCGGGAGAAGCCCACGGCCGCGAGTTCGGCGAGCACGGCGGCGCGGATGGCCTCCGTCACGTCCTCGCGCAGGACGGCGGCCCCGGCGGGGGCGCGGCGGGCGGCGGGGGTTCCTTGGGGTGCGGCGGTGGCGGACGGTGTGGCGGCAGGGTCCGTGGTCATGCACAGAGCATATAGCCGGGTCGCCGCCCCAGCCCCGTAACGACGAAACGGTTGCGTTCCGACGATCAGCGCCCTACGCTCACCGTAGCGACGATACGGACCCGTCCCGACGAATGACCAGCGAAGGCCCGAGGGAAAGCGACCGCCCCTGTGACCACGACCACCCGGACCAGCCCGGCGGCGGCACCGCCCCGGCCCGAGCCGAGCATGGCCGAGCTGGCCGCCGCCCACGGCCTGACCATCAGCGGCGCCCGCCCCTCCCTCCCGGAGTACGTGCGGCAGCTGTGGGGCCGGCGCCACTTCGTGACGGCGTTCGCGACGGCCCGTATGTCGGCGCAGTACAGCGAGGCGAAGCTCGGGCAGGTGTGGCACCTGGTCACCCCGCTGCTCAACGCGCTCGTCTACTACTTCATCTTCGGCATCATCATGAAGGCGAGCCACGGGGTCCCGGACTACATCCCGTTCCTGATCACGGGTGTCTTCATCTGGGACTTCATCGGCAGCTCGATCAACACCGGCACCCGGGCCATCCACTCCAACATCGGCCTGGTCCGCGCCCTGCACTTCCCCCGGGCGAGCCTGCCGATCTCCACGGTGGTCCAGCTCTTCCAGCAGCTCCTGGTGACCATGGCCGCCCTGGTGGTCCTGCTCCTGGCCTTCGGCCAGACGCCGAGCGCCTCGTGGCTCCTGGTCGTCCCGACCCTCTTCCTGATGCTGGTCTTCGCGGGCGGCTGCGCCATGATCATGGCGCGGATCGGCAGCAAGATGCCGGACGTCAGCCAGCTCATGCCGTTCGTCCTGCGCACCTGGATGTACTCCTCGGGCGTCATGTGGAGCATCGACTCGATGCTCTCCAAGGACGACTTCCCGCACTGGGTGCTCCTCGCCCTCAAGTGCAACCCGGCGGCCGTCTTCATCGACCTGATGCGCTTCGCGTTCATCGACAGCTACCCCGCCCACGCCCTGCCCCCGCACGTCTGGGCGATCGCGGCCGGCTGGGCCCTGCTCGCCGGCGTCGGCGGGTTCGTCTACTTCTGGAAGGCCGAGGAGGAGTACGGCCGTGGCTGACACGCGTATCCCCACCGTCATCGCCGACGACGTCCACGTCGTCTACAAGGTCAACGGCGGCAGCAAGGGCAAGGGCAGCGCCACCGCCGCCCTCAGCCGGATCCTGCGCGGCGGCAGGCCCGAGAAGGGCGTGCGCGAGGTGCACGCCGTCCGCGGCGTGAGCTTCATCGCGTACAAGGGCGAGGCCATCGGCCTCATCGGCACCAACGGCTCGGGCAAGTCCACCCTGCTCAAGGCCATCGCCGGCCTGCAGCCGGTGGCTTCGGGCCGGGTCTACTCGCACGGCCAGCCCTCGCTGCTGGGCGTCAACGCGGCCCTGATGAACGACCTCACGGGCGAGCGGAACGTGATACTGGGCGGCCTGGCCATGGGCATGACCAAGCAGCAGATCCGCGAGCGCTACCAGGAGATCGTCGACTTCTCCGGCATCAACGAGAAGGGCGACTTCATCTCCCTGCCCATGCGCACGTACTCCTCCGGCATGGGCGCCCGCCTGCGCTTCTCCATCGCCGCGGCCAAGGACCACGACGTCCTGATGATCGACGAGGCCCTGGCCACGGGCGACGCGGCGTTCCAGAAGCGCAGCCAGAAGCGCATCGAGGAACTGCGCGCCACGGCCGGCACGGTCTTCCTGGTCAGCCACAGCATCGGCACGGTCCGCGAGACGTGCGACCGCGCGATCTGGCTGGAGCGCGGCGAACTCCGCATGGACGGCCCGGTGACGGAGGTCTGCGACGCGTACGAGGCCTTCAGCGGCTGAGCCCGGCCTCGGCCGGCCTACGGGACGTACCACTGTTGGGACTTGTTGTTCGGTTCGCACGGGACGACCGTCAGTTGTTTGCCGGGGCCGTTGTCGGTGAGGCAGCCGGCCATGAAGGAGATGTCCTTGATGAGGTAGGCGGAGGTGCCGGGGACGCGTTCCAGGTTCCACCAGACGCCTCCGCCGCCGCCCAGTTCGGCGCGGACCGTCTCGTTGAACTGGGTCAGGGCGCGGCCGAGGTAGGAGCCGTTCGGGGCGCAGGCGTGGAACGATTCGTAGTTTGAGCGCTCGTAGACCCAGCCGAGGGCCGTGGTGCCGCCCATGACCACCTTGGTGCCGGCCGCCGTGCTGTTCGAGGCCAGGCCCACCTTCAGGCCGTCGCCCACGTTGGTGATCGCGCCCCAGACTCCGCCGCCGCACCCCTGGGGCGGTGAGCCGGGGCTGGTGCCGCCTCCTCCGCCTCCCCCGCTCGGGGTGCCGTTCGTGGGCGGCTTCTGGCCTCCGCCGCCGGCGTTGCCGCCGCCGCCCGACGGGCTGCCGCTGCCGGGCTGGGCCGGGTTGCCGCCGCCGCCCGGCTGCTGGCCGCCGCCGCCCGGCTGCTGTTGCTGGCCCCCGCCCGCTCCCTGGCCGGCGCCGGCCGGGTCCTGGCCCGGCGGTACCTGGCCGCCGACGCCGGGTGAGGGGCTCTGCGACGCCGTGGGCGGCGGCGCCGAGGCTCCCGGGTCCTGGCTCCCGCTGCCCGGGGCCGCCGGGGCCGACGCGGACGTGGACGGCTGGGCCCCCGCTCCTTGGGCGTCGGCCTCCTTCGCCCAGGGCGCCACCTGGAACACCGTCACCGCCACCGTCGCGGTGACCGTCACCGAGACCGCGACCGGCACCGCCACCCCCTCCGGGAGCCCCAGCCGTTGCCACCACTTCTTCCGCTCGCGGACGGTCACGGCCGCCGCCTGAGGTCGGGCCACCACCGGCCCCGCCGGGGCGTCGAGCTCGGCCAGCGGCCGGCCCTCCGCCGCGCGCCGGGCCGCCGCCGCCATGACCGAGGCATCGGCGTACCGCTCCTCGGGGTGCTTGAGCAGCGCCCGCGCCACGAAGGCCCGTACGGGCTCGGGCAGGGCCTCGGGCAGCGGCGGAGCGGGCTCCCGTACGTGCTTCAGGGCGATCTCCACCACCGACTCCCCCGTGAACGGGGGCTCGCCGGTGAGGAGTTCGTAGACCACCACGCCCATCGAGTAGAGGTCCGACGCCGCGACGGCGCCGAGCCCCTCGGCCTGTTCCGGGGCCATGTAGAGGGCGGTGCCGAGCACGGCGTGCGAGTCCGTGATGCCGGTGCTGGCCGCGCTGGAACGGGCGATCCCGAAGTCCGTGACGGTGACCCGGCCGTCCCCACCCAGCATGAGGTTGGACGGTTTGATGTCCCGGTGGGTCACCCCTTGCAGGTGCGCCGCGTGCAACGCGTCCAACGCCTGACCGGCGATGTCCAAGGCCTGGGCCGGCTCCATCGGGCCCGCCTGCACCCGGACCTCGTTGAGGGGCCGCCCTTCGACCAGTTCCATCACGATGTACGCCACGCGCTCGCCCGACTCGATCTCGGTCTCGCCGTAGTCGTGGACGTCCACGATGCCCGGATGGCTGAGCGAGGCCAGGACCGTGGCCTCCCGCCGGAACCGTGCCGCGAACGCCGGATCGTCCAGGAGGGTGGGCAACAGGACCTTGACGGCGACCTGCCGCCGCAGCACGCTGTCGTCCGCGCGCCAGACCTCCCCCATCCCGCCGCCACCGATCCGCTCGGTCAGCGCGTAACGGTCCCCCAGGACCGTGCCTCGTCCCCACATCCCGTTTCCCCCGTGACATTTCACATGTGCGGTCGCGCACAGGGTAGTTGGCCGTACCAAAGTTTTGTACGGGTCCATGGAGTAGACGCCCTCTGTGACGTGCCGTGACGATTGATGCATGGTGAGTGACGACGCCGACCGTGCCGCGCTGCGCAACTTCGGCCAGATCGTGAAGGCTTCCCGGAACCGGGCCGGGCTGACCCAGGAACAACTGGCCGCCCAGATCAACTACTCCGTCGAGGCCCTCGCCTCGGTGGAACAGGGCCGACGCCACCCGTCGCGCAGGATGGTGACCGTGGTGGACGAGGTGCTCGACGCCTTCGGGGTGATCCTGATCGCGTGGAAACAGCTCAACCGCAGGCGGGGTCTGGCCAAGTGGTTCCAGCACTGGGCAGAGCTGGAGGACCAGGCCATCGCCCTCAACACGTACGAAAGCCGGTCCGTACCAGGGCTGTTGCAGCCCGAATCGTACGCCTGGGCCCTGATGGCGGACGCTCTGCCGCCGCCACCCAGCGAAAAGGCGGAGGCACGTATCGCAGCCCGTCTGCAGCGGCAGGAAATACTGACCCGCACGCCGCACACCGTCTTCAGCTTCATCATCGACGAGGTGGTGGTCCACCGGCAGAGCGGCGGCCCTGAGGTGACCCGCGAGCTGATCGACCACCTGCTGGAGTGCGGCCAACTGCCCAACGCCGACATCCAGATCATGCCGCTGGTCAGCCCCCGGCATTCCGGGCTCGGCGGTCCCTTCCGCCTCCTGGAGACCCAGGAGCACGAGTGGTACGGCTACAGCGAGGGCCAGCAGCTCGGACGGGTGCTGTCCGACCCGAACGACCTCAGCGCGCTGCACCTCCGGTATGCCAAACTTCGCATCCAGGCCCTCAATCCGGTGGACAGCGCGGGCCTGTTGAAGCGAATGCGAGGGACCTTATGAGCACTCTGCAGTGGTTCAAGAGCAGCTACAGCAGCGCCGACGGCGACAACTGCGTGGAGGTCGCCCTCTCCTGGCACAGGTCGACGTACAGCAGCGCCGACGGCGACGACTGCGTAGAGGTCGCGCCCTGCGCAGAAGCCGTCCACGTCCGGGACTCCAAGGTCGTGCCCGGGCCGGAGTTCGCCGTGAGCCCCGACGCCTGGACGGAGTTCCTCGGCTACGCCACCGCGTGAGCCGAGGACGGCCCAGGACGGCCGAGGCCCCGGCCCCCGGACGGAATCCGGGGGCCGGGGCCTCGGTGTGAGGGCGCTGCGCCCTAGGCGTGGGCTCGCAGGAGCGAGCGCATGGTGCGCATCGCCACCGAGAGGTTGGCCAGGTCGAAGTCGTCCGAGCCGTGGATCTCGTCCAGGGTGGTGCGGGCGCGGCCCAGCAGGGCCGCGTTCTTCTGCTCCCAGGCCTCAAAGCGCTCGTGCGGCGTGGACGTGCCGTTGCCGACCGAGAGGACGTCCGCCGTCAGGGCGGCGTGCGCCGCGAACAGGTCCTCGCGGATGGCGGCGCGGGCCATGGACTGCCAGCGGTCGGCCCGCGGCAGCTCGATGATCCGGTCCATCAGCTGGGTGATGTTCAGGCGGTCGGCCAGGTCGTAGTAGACCTCGGCCACGTCGAGCGGGTCCTTGCCGATGCGGTCGGCGATGGCGACCACGTCGAGGGCCGGGAAGGCGGAGGAGAACCCGGCGACCTTGGCCGCCAGCTCCTCCGGCACGCCGGCCCCGGTCAGCTCGGCCACGATCGACTCGTACCACTCCAGGTCCGCGCCGCGCACCAGCTTGGGCAGCTCGGCCCAGACCTGCGCGACCCGGGCACCGAAGAACTCGATGGTCTGGGTGATCTCCAGCGGCTGCGGCCGGTTGTTGAGCAGCCAGCGGGTGCCGCGCTCGACCAGGCGGCGGGAGTGCAGCCGGATCCGGGTCTGGACGTCGGCCGGGACCTTGTTGTCGAGGGCCTCGACGGCGTCCCAGACCTCGGCCATGCCGAAGATCTCGCGGGCCGAGAGCTGGGCGCGGACGATCTCCTCCAGGGAGGCCCCGGTCTCCTCCCGCAGGCGGTGCAGGAAGGTCGAGCCACCGGTGTTGACGGTGTCGTTGACCAGCAGCGTCGTGATGATCTCGCGGCGCAGCGCGTGGGTGTCGATCGCCTCGGGGAACTTCTCCCGCAGCGCGGCCGGGAAGTAGGCGTGCAGCAGGCCGCGCAGGTACGGGTCGTCCGGCAGCGGGGTCTGGATGAGGTCGTCCGCCACCGTGATCTTGGTGTAGGCGAGGAGGACGGCGAGCTCCGGCTGGGTCAGGCCCTTGCCGGTGTTGAGCAGCTCGCGGATCTGCCGGTCGTTGGGCAGGAACTCCAGCGCTCGGTCGAGCTTGCCGTCGCGGCCGAGGCGGCGCATGAAGCGCTGCTGGGCGTGGAGCAGGCTGGCGGCCTGGGCGACGCCGTTGGCCAGGGCGGTGTTCTGCGCGTAGTTGTTGCGCAGCACCAGGCGGCCGACCTCGTCGGTCATCTCGGCCAGCAGCTTGTTGCGCTGCTTGAGGGTCATGTCGCCCTCGGCGACCAGGGCGTTCAGCAGGATCTTGATGTTCACCTCGTGGTCGGAGGTGTCCACGCCGGCGCTGTTGTCGATGGCGTCGGTGTTGACCTTGCCGCCGTCGCGGGCGAACTCGATCCGGCCGAGCTGGGTCAGGCCGAGGTTGCCGCCCTCGCCGACGACCTTGACCCGCAGGTCCTGGCCGTTGACGCGGATGGCGTCGTTGGCCTTGTCGCCGACGTCGGTGTGGGACTCGGTGGACGCCTTGACGTAGGTGCCGATGCCGCCGTTCCACAGCAGGTCCACCGGGGCCTTGAGGATCGCCTGCATCAGCTCGGCCGGGGTCAGCTTGGTGACGCCGGCGTCGATGCCGAGGGCCTCGCGGACCTGCGCGTTGACCGGGATGGACTTCGCCGAACGCGGGTGGATGCCGCCGCCGGGGCTCAGCAGCGCGGTGTCGTAGTCGGCCCAGGAGGACCGGGGCAGCTCGAACAGGCGGCGGCGCTCGGCGTAGGAGGTGGCCGCGTCCGGGTTCGGGTCGATGAAGATGTGCCGGTGGTCGAAGGCGGCGACCAGGCGGATGTGCTCGGAGAGCAGCATGCCGTTGCCGAAGACGTCACCGGACATGTCGCCGACGCCGACGACCGTGAAGTCCTGGGCTTGCGTGTCGTGGCCCAGCTCGCGGAAGTGTCGCTTGACCGACTCCCAGGCGCCGCGGGCCGTGATGCCCATGCCCTTGTGGTCGTAACCGGCCGAGCCGCCGGAGGCGAAGGCGTCGCCCAGCCAGAAGCCGTAGGACTCGGCGACCCCGTTGGCGATGTCGGAGAAGGTGGCGGTGCCCTTGTCGGCGGCGACGACGAGGTAGGTGTCGTCCTCGTCGTGGCGGACCACGTCCTTGGGCGGCACGACCTCGCCGGCGACCAGGTTGTCGGTGATGTCGAGCAGCGCCGAGATGAAGATCTTGTACGAGGCGATGCCCTCGGCGAGCCAGGCGTCGCGGTCCACCGACGGGTCGGGCAGGTTCTTGGCGACGAAGCCGCCCTTGGCACCGACCGGCACGATGACGGTGTTCTTGACCATCTGCGCCTTGACCAGGCCGAGGATCTCCGTACGGAAGTCCTCGCGGCGGTCGGACCAGCGCAGGCCGCCTCGGGCGACCTTGCCGAAGCGCAGGTGGACGCCCTCGACGCGCGGGGAGTAGACCCAGATCTCGAACGCCGGGCGGGGGGCCGGCAGGTCCGGGATGGCCTGCGGGTCGAACTTCATCGACACGTAGGAGTGGGGCTCGCCGGCGGCGTTCTTCTGGAAGAAGTTGGTCCGCAGGGTGGCCTTGATGAGGGTGAGGAAGGAGCGCAGGATGCGGTCCTCGTCGAGCGAGGCGACCTGGTCCAGGGCCCCGTCCAGCTCCTCCAGCAGGGCGTCGACGAGCTCGCTGCCGGCGGCCTGGTGGCTGGGCGACAGGCGGGACTCGAAGAGGGAGACCAGCAGGCGGGTGGTGTGGACGTTGTTGCGGAGGGTGTCCTCCATGTAGTCCTGGCTGAAGGTGGAGCCGGCCTGGCGCAGGTACTTGGCGTACGCGCGCAGGACGACGGCCTGCCGCCAGGTCAGCCCGGCGCGCAGCACCAGGGTGTTGAAGTTGTCGTTCTCGGCCTCGCCGGTCCAGACGGCGGCGAAGGCCTCCTGGAAGCGCTCGCGGGCGTCGTCGCCGAGGTAGGCGTCGCCGTTGCCGGAGGGCGCGGGCAGGCGCAGGCCGAAGTCGTAGATCCAGGCGTGCGAGCGGTCGACGCAGCGCAGCTCGTACGGGCGCTCGTCGGTGACCTCGACGCCCAGGCGCTGGAGCACGGGCAGGACGGCGGACAGGGAGACCTGCTCGCCGGTGCGGTAGATCTTGAAGCGGCGCTCGCCGGGGGCCGCGCCGACCGGCTCGTACAGCGAGAGCGCGAAGTCGCGGCCGCTGTCGCGCAGCTTCTCCAGGTGGACCAGGTCGGCCACGGCGCGGGCGGCGGTGTGGTCGGACTTGTAGCCCTCGGAGAAGGAACCGGCGTAGCGGCGCATCAGCTCCGCGGCCCGCTCCTCGCCCAGCTCGGAGGTCAGGGCCTGCTCGAAGCCGTCGGCCCAGGAGCGGGCGGCCTCGACGAGGCGCTGCTCCAGGCGCTCGGCGTCGGCGTCGGTGAGCACGGGCAGCTCGGTGCCCTGCGGGACGCGGACGACGAAGTGGATGCGGGAGAGGATCGACTCGGTGTTCCAGGCGGTGAAGTCGATGCTGGTGCCGCCGAGCTCCTCGCGCAGGATGTCCATCAGGCGCAGCCGGACACCGGTGGTGAAGCGGTCGCGCGGCAGGTAGACGAGGGCCGAGTAGTAGCGGCCGTACTCGTCCTGGCGCAGGTACAGGCGCAGCCGGCGGCGCTCCTGGAGGTAGAGCACCGAGGTGACGATCTCGCGGAGCTTGTCGACCGGGGTCTGGAACAGCTCGTCGCGCGGGTAGGTCTCCAGGATCTGGAGGAGGTCGCGGCCGTCGTGGCTGTGGGGGGAGAAGCCGGCCTGCTCCAGCACCTCGGCGACCTTGCGGCGGATCACCGGGACGCGGCGCACGGACTCGGTGTACGCGGCGGAGGAGAACAGCCCGAGGAAGCGGCGCTCGCCGATGACGTTGCCGTCGGCGTCGAACTTCTTGACGCCCACGTAGTCGAGGTACGAGGGGCGGTGGACGGTGGCGCGGCTGTTGGCCTTGGTCAGCACCAGCAGCTTGTGCTCGCGGGCCTTGACGCGGGCGTCGGCGGGCAGCCGGTTGAAGGAGGGCGAGACCGGGTGGCCGTCGTCCTTGCTGCTGTGCTGCGGGTCGGAGCGCAGGATGCCGAGGCCGGTGCCGGGGACGGCGGCGAGGGCGTCGCCGTCGACCAGGTTGTACTCGCGGTAGCCGAGGAAGGTGAAGTGGTCGTCGGCGAGCCAGCGCAGCAGCTCGCGGGCCTCTTCGAGCTCGTGCTCGCGCAGGTCGGCGGCGGTGGGCTCGTTCGGGAGGTCGTCGGCGATGCGCAGCGCGGCGTCGCGCATCTTCTCCCAGTCCTCGACGGCCTCGCGGACGTCGGACAGGACGCGCAGCAGGTCGGCGGTGATCTGCTTGAGGTCGGCCTTGTCGGTCTCGCGGTCGATCTCGACGTGGATCCAGGACTCGACGAGGGCGTCGTGGGGGCGCGCGGTGCGGGGGCCGTGGGCGTCGCAGTCGGGGCCGAGGATCTCGATCAGCTTGCCGGTGACGTCGCGGCGGACGACGACCTGCGGGTGGACCACGAGGTGGATGCCGCGGCCGACGCGGGAGAGCTCGTTGGTGACGCTGTCCACCAGGAAGGGCATGTCGTCGGTGACCACCTCGACGACCGAGTGGCTGGAGGTCCAGCCGTTCTCCTCGACGGTGGGGGTCTGCACGCGGACGTTCGCGGTGCCCTGCGGACGGTTCTCGGCGAGCCGGTAGTGCGAGAGGGCCGCGCCGAAGACGTCGACCGGGTCGCGGTCGGTGAGGTCCTCGGGAGCGGTGTGCAGGTAGTAGCGCTGGAGGTACTCGAGCACCGTGTCGCGGTCGGGGCGCTCCCCCTGCTCGGACCCAGTCGGAAGTAGCCCCCCGGCCGGGCTGTTCTCAGCTACCCGTGCCGCCCGCGCGAGCAGCTCGGCCTTTGCTTCGTCCAGCTTGGTCTGCATGTCCTCATGGCTCCTGTCGCGCGCCGTTGCGTGACGTAGGTGAAGGAAGGAATGACGCGGCGCCGCGCTGCGGGGTGCGCAGCCGGCGCTGTGTCGAAGGGAGAAGCGGCCGGGAGGGAACAGGCCAGGGGGCCGTGGTCCCGGCAGCGGCGATCAGCGAGGGCCCGGGCACCATGGTGTGCCGGGCGCATGCCGGGGGCGTGGCCGCCCCCGAGGACTATCGCGCTGATCACGGGTACAAGGCTATCTCGCCTGCCCCCCCGCTCGTCATTCACTGCATCTGTACAAAACCTGGCCCAGAACTTTGACACTCTGGCCAGCGACTGGATCGAACCGAACGTGCCAGTGCCTATCCGGCCAGTTCGCGGGCTGCGAGGACGGCCTCGGCCAGGGTGTCCACGACGGGGACCCCGGCCGATTCCAGGCTTGCGCGGCTGTGGGATCCGCCCGTGTAGAGCACGGCCCGGGCGCCCACGTGGGCGGCGGCGCGGGCGTCGTCCACGGCGTCGCCTATGAGGACCGTACGGGAGGCGGTCACGCCCGCCGGGGCGAGGGCCTGCAGATGCCGTACGAGATGTCCTGCCTTGGAGGTGTGGGAGGGGCCGGTCCGGCCGTCGACGCGGACGAAATGGCGGTCGATGCGGTGGGTCCGGACGAGCGGGACGAGCTGGTCGTGGGGCGCGAGGGACAGCAGGGACTGACTCATTCCCTGGTCCTGCCAGTCCTGGAGCAGCTCGCGGGCGCCGTCGGTGAGGCCGGCGGTCTCGGCGGCGGCCCAGTAGTGGCGGTGGAAGGTCTCGTCCATGACGAGCCACTCGGCCTCGGTGGGCAGCCGGCCCATGATCCGCTCGTAGAACTTGGGCACCGGGACGACGTACAGGTCGCGGTACTCGTCGAGGGTGAGCGGGGCGAAGCCGAACTCGGCGAACGAGGCGTTGGTGGCGGTGATGACCGCGTCGATGTCGTGGAGGAGGGTCCCGTTCCAGTCCCATACGAGGTGGGGGCCGGGGGCAGGGCTCGCGGCCCCCACCTCGTATGGG
>NZ_RPRY01000106.1 GCF_003949795.1 Streptomyces sp. WAC06614 | reverse complement strand
CACCCCGCCACCGTCCCCGTCCCGCGCACCCGGCGGCCTCCACTTCCGCGGCCGCAACACGGGCGTGGTGGCCAACCAGATCACCGGCTCGGTCTTCCTGGGCGGGGCGGACCGGGGTGAGCGGGCGTGACGGCGGACACCGCCGAGGAGAAGCCGAAGGCGAAGGGCAAGGGCACCGGGAAGGAGGAGGGGCAGGACAAGGAGAAGGAGAACGGGCAGGACAGGGAGAAGGGGCAGGACAAGGAACAGGCCCCGGAGGAGCAGCAGCAGAGGCCGCAGAACGCCTGGGACACCCAGCGCGACCTGCACCGGCACCGGCCCCGGAGCCTGCGTTTCCGCGGGGCCAACCACGGGGTCGTCGCGGACCGTGTCATGGGGGACGTCACCGTCTACCAGCTGGGGAACAGGGGCCCCGCCCGTGCTTCCGGTCAGATCCCGCCCGCCGACCTGGCCGCCGCGACCGACCGGTTCGTGGAGGAGGGGACCCGCTTCGCCGAGCTCCTCGCACGCCTGGACGCCGACCCGGTCCTGGTGCTGACCGGCGCTCCCGCCACCGGTCGGCGCACCGCCGCGCTCGCGCTGCTGCGCAAGCTGGGCGCCACCCCCGTCCATGCGATCGACCGCAAGACCGCGCCGGAGGCGATCGGCGAGCACGTCCGTGAGGGCGAGGCCCTGGGCTACGTCCTGTGCGACCTGGTCACCAGCCCGGACAAGCCGCTGCGGGAGAGCCACGTCCTCGCGCTGCGCGACGCGCTCCGGGAGCAGGGGGCGTTCCTGGTCGTCACCACGGGGCTGCGGCCATGGGTGGACGAGGACGTGGCGACGAGCACCTGGACCCCGCCCGCCCCCGGCCCCCTGCTGCGCAGACACCTCGACGGAGCACTGGAGCCCGGCGAGGCGGACCGGCTCATGACGCGCCCCGTCGTCACCGACTTCGTCTCACGCGAGCCCCAGCCGCGGGAAGTGATCGCGTACGCGCACCAGCTGATCAGCTACGCACGCGGGGAGGTCGGCGAGGACGTGCTGGAGCAGACGTCGCTGGCGGCGCTGAAGCAGCAGGTCCACGAGTGGTTCGAGGCGGACGAGGCATCCCTGCACCTGCGGGAGAAGGCCTTCCTGATCGCGCAGGCCGTCTTCGACGCGGGACCGTACGCGCTGACGGCCGAGCTCAGCGACCTGCTGTTCCTCGCTCTGCAGAAGACGGTGAACGCCGAGCGGCCCAGCACGGTCCCGGTCTTCGGCACCCACATCACCAAGCGGCTGCGGCTGGGCCGGGCCCGCCTGTACCACGCGGAGGAACCCACCGAGTGGGGCCCGGTGGAACAGCGGAACACAGCCTTCCACGACAGCCGGACCGCACCGGTCCTGCTCCAGGAGGTGTGGAACGGTCACCCCTCGGCGCGCCCGGCCCTCGTCGCCTGGCTCGACGGGCTGGCCGAGGACCGGCGACCGTTCGTCCGTACCCGCGCGGCGGCCACCGTGGCCGCCCTCGCCTGCGCCGACCTGCCGTCTGCCATGGCCCTGATCGTCGAGCCCTGGGCCGCGTCGAAGAACGCCCGGCGACGCACGGGGGCCGTCAGCTCCCTGGTCCTCGCCCACGAGGCCGGCGCCCCCAACATCCTGCGCATCGTCGACGACTGGACCGCCGACGGCGAGGATCCCCCACGGTGCTGGGTGGGCGTCCGGGCCCAGGGACTGCTCGGCAGGGACCGTCCGGAGGCCGCGTTCGCCGCCCTGCGGGTCCAGGCGCGCAAGCAGTACCCCGCGCCGCACCCCCTGCTGGCGGACGAGCTCGTCCAGTCCGTCGAGGTGCTGCTGCTCTCCGAGGCAGCGCCCCGCGTCATGGCCGAGGTGCTGCGCACCCTCGACGACCACAGGGCGGTGCACGACCTCTGCCTGATCGGCTTCCTCAGGGCCTGCGGGCACGCGGAGGAGCAACCCGGCTCCCACCCGCTGGTCCTGCGGCAGTTCATCCAGGCCCGCTCCGCCGGCACTCCGCCCGCCGAGGGGATCCCCCTGCTGTGGCGGCGCGCGCTCGGCGACCGCGCACTGACCTCGGCCGCCCTGGAGATGCTGTCCGCCTGGGTGCGCGCCGCCGGCACCGATCCGCGGACCGAAAGTGCCCTGGGCGTCCTGTTGCCCGAGCTGGTCCGCGACACCACCGAGTTCCACCGGGTCCGGCACCTCCTGCTGACCGTCCGCGGCGAGGACGGCGGCCCCCGCCCCGCCGTGGCGGACCGGCTGTCGGCCCTGCTGCCCCGGCCCTGAGCACAAGGGAGACCTGTCCATGTCCTCACCCACGTTCGACTGGTTACAGTCCGCCGACCGGCACACGGAGCTCAAGGACCCCGTGATCAGCGTCCGCCGGCTCGCCCTGCTGGACCTGCGCCGCACCCGGCTGGCCCGCTTCGACCACTGCCTGGTCTACGCGACGAAGCACGGCGGGTACGAGACCTTCGTCCCGCCGGACCGCCCCAGGAGCACGAGCCGGTACCGGGCGGTGTACGAGGTGGACACCGGCCTGCACCCCGTCACCGCGGAGCTGGCGCTGCCGAGCGGGAACGACGCCCTCGAGTTCCGGGCGACCGTGGAGATCCAGTGGCGGGTGGCCGACGCGGTGGCCTACGTGCGCAGCGGCGTCCGCGACGTACCCCGGCTGCTGACCGGTGAGCTGGAGCGGGCGGCCCGCCCGGTCACGCGTCGGTTCGCCATCACCGACAGTGCGGCGGCCGAGGCCCGGCTCCTCGACGAGTCGGCCGGCTGGGCACCGCTCGGGGCGGCGGCCGGGCTGGCCACGACCTGGAACCTGCGCCTGCGCCGCAACGAGCAGGCCGTCGCGCACCAGCTGCGCCTCCAGGCGATCGACCAGAGCACCGACGAGAAGATCCGGGCCGAATGGCGCGGCGAGGAGCTCGACGCCGCGATCGACAGCCGGCGCGCGGCGCTCCTGCGGCTCCAGGCGGAGAGCGCGAAGCTCTACGAGGTGTTCCTGGAGCAGGGCGCGGTGCGTGCCTGGTCCTGGTACCTGACCCAGTACCCGGAGAAGGCCCACGACATCGTGCAGGGCATGCGCGACGACCAGCAGGAGCTGGCCCGCACCCAGCTCGAACTGGTCAGGAGCCTCTTCGATGCCGAGACCGCCGAGAACCACGAGCTGGCCGAGCCCCGCCGGCACGCGATCCAGGCGCTGACCAGGGTGCTCGCCCAGCCGCTCGTCGGCGACCCGACACCGCCGGACGAGGGGTGATCGCCATGGACAAGCCGTCGGAGCATCCGGCGCGACCCGGGCTGCCCGGGAATCCGCGGGACGACCTCGCCTACCGGCACAGGCCCGGCACACGGGCCGAATACGTCGCCCACCAGCGCCACGCCGGACTCACTGCCGTGGGCCGCCTGCTCCTCCAACTGCCCGTCCTGCTGGTGAACCTGCTCCTCGTGGCGGTGGCCGGCCGGGCACTGCAGCAGTGGTGCGGCCTGCCGTACGGGATCCTGCCCGGCCTGTGGCTGGCGGCCGGCCTGCTCGCCTTCCACCGGCCGACCGAGACCCTGCTGGCCCGCTACCTGCTGCGCCTGCACCGGCCGCTGCCGGCCGAGCTCGCCGTGCTCGTCCCCGTGTGGCGCGAGGTGACCTTGCGGGCGGGGGTGGAGGGCGACCGCTACGAGCTGTGGATCGAGGACGGCCCGGGGCTGACCGCCTCGGCCGCCGGCGGGCACCTGGTGATCGTCACCCGGCACGCACTGGAGACCCTGACCACCTCCCGGCTGGCGGCGGTCCTCGCCCACGAGCTGGGCCACCACACCGCCGGCCACACCTGGGCCCGGCTCGTCAGCTGGTGGTACGCCCTGCCCGGCCGGCTGCTGTGGCTGGCCTTCCGGCCCGTCGCCGGGGCCGCGCGCCGGGCCGCCGCGCAGCTGCCCGTGCCGCTCGCCGCGCTGCTGCTGATCAGCGCGCTCTGGGGGACGTACTGGGCCCTGACCAGGACCTACGGACTGGCCCTCGGCCTCGTCCTGCTGCCTTTCCTGAGCGCCTGGGTGGCGCGGCGCGAGGAGCTGAGGGCCGACCGGCACGCAGCAGCGCTCGGGTTCGGCGACGTCCTGGCCGGCCTCCTCGCGGAGCAGCCCGAGCCCGCGGCGGGCGGTGCCCTGAGCCTGCTGCTGTCGCCGCAGCCGCAGGCCCGCACCCGGCTGCACCACCTCCAGCACTAGCGGCCCCGCCCGGTCCCCGGCCGGCCCCGGGCACGGAAAAGCCCCCGCCCGCTCCTCTCGGAGCGGACGGGGGCTTCGCCTACGACTGCCTACGAACCTCAGCCGTTGTACGGCCCGTAGTCGTAGTCCTCCAGCGGCACAGCCTGGCCGGAGCCGGTGCCGAAGGGGGAGTAGTCGATGTCGTCGTAGCCGACGGCCGAGTACATCGCGGCCTTGGCCTCCTCGGTCGGCTCGACCCGGATGTTGCGGTAGCGGGACAGGCCCGTACCGGCCGGGATGAGCTTACCGATGATGACGTTCTCCTTGAGGCCGATGAGGCTGTCGGACTTGGCGTTGATCGCCGCGTCCGTCAGGACTCGGGTCGTCTCCTGGAAGGAGGCGGCCGACAGCCAGGACTCCGTCGCCAGCGAGGCCTTGGTGATACCCATCAGCTGCGGACGGCCGGAGGCCGGGTGGCCACCCTCCGTCACGACCCGACGGTTCTCGGACTCGAAGCGCGAGCGCTCGACGAGCTCGCCCGGGAGCAGCTCGGCGTCGCCGGACTCGATGATCGTCACGCGGCGGAGCATCTGCCGGATGATGATCTCGATGTGCTTGTCGTGGATCGACACGCCCTGCGAGTTGTAGACCTTCTGGACCTCGCCGACCAGGTGGACCTGGACGGCCCGCTGGCCGAGGATGCGCAGCACGTCGTGCGGGTTGGTGGCACCCGCGGTGAGCTTCTGGCCCACCTCGACGTGCTCGCCCTCGCTGACCTCGACGCGCGCACGCTTCGAGATCGGGTAGGCGGTCTCGTCGGAACCGTCGTCCGGCGTGATGATGATCTTCTTGGTCTTCTCGGTCTCCTCGATGCGCACGCGGCCGGCGGCCTCGGCGATCGGGGCGACACCCTTCGGGGTACGGGCCTCGAAGAGCTCGACGACACGCGGCAGACCCTGGGTGATGTCGTCACCGGCCACACCACCGGTGTGGAAGGTACGCATCGTCAGCTGGGTGCCGGGCTCACCGATGGACTGGGCGGCGATGATGCCGACCGCCTCACCGATGTCGACCAGCTTGCCGGTGGCCAGCGAGCGGCCGTAGCAGTACGCGCAGGTACCGACGGCGGACTCACAGGTCAGGACCGAGCGGGTCTTGACCTCCTCGACGCCCGCCGCGACGAGCTGGTCGATGAGGACATCGCCCAGGTCGACGTTGGCCGGGGCCAGGACCTTGCCGTCGACGACGACGTCCTCGGCCAGCATGCGGGCGTAGACGGACGTCTCGACGTCGTCGGCCTTGAGCAGGACGCCGTCCTCGCCGCGGACCGCGATCTTCAGCTTCAGACCGCGCTCGGTGCCGCAGTCCTCCTCGCGGATGATCACGTCCTGCGAGACGTCCACCAGACGACGGGTCAGGTAACCCGAGTCGGCGGTACGCAGGGCGGTGTCGGCGAGACCCTTACGGGCACCGTGGGTGGAGATGAAGTACTCCAGCACGGAGAGGCCCTCACGGAACGAGGCCTTGATCGGACGCGGGATGGTCTCGTTCTTCGCGTTCGACACCAGACCACGCATACCGGCGATCTGCCGCATCTGCATCATGTTTCCTCGGGCACCCGAGTCAACCATCATGAAGATGGGGTTCGTCTTGGGGAAGTTCGCGTTCATCGCCTCGGCGACCTCGTTGGTCGCCTGCGTCCAGATCTGGATGAGCTCCTGGGTGCGCTCTTCCTTGGTGATCAGACCGCGCTCGTACTGCTTCTGGACCTTCTCGTCCTTGGCCTCGTAGCCCGCGACGATGTCCTTCTTCGCCGCCGGGACGACGACGTCGGAGATGGCCACGGTGACGCCGGAACGGGTCGCCCAGTAGAAGCCGGCCGCCTTCAGGTTGTCGAGCGTCGCCGCCACGATGACCTTGGGGTAGCGCTCGGCCAGGTCGTTGACGATCTCGGAGAGCTGCTTCTTGCCCACCGAGTAGTCGACGAACGGGTAGTCCTCGGGCAGCAGCTCGTTGAAGAGCGCACGGCCCAGCGTGGTCCGCAGACGGAAGCTGTCGCCCGGCTGGAACTCCGGCTCGCCCTCCTCCGCCACCGGCGGCTCCCAGCCGCGCGGCGGGATGGTGCCGACCGGGAAGCGGATGTCGATCTGCGACTGCAGCGACAGCTCGCCGGCGTCGAAGGCCATGATCGCCTCGGCGGTGGAGCCGAAGGCACGGCCCTCGCCCTTGACGTCGCGCAGCTCACCGTCGGTGGTGAGGAAGAACAGACCGAGGACCATGTCCTGGGTCGGCATCGTCACCGGACGGCCGTCGGCGGGCTTGAGGATGTTGTTCGAGGACAGCATCAGGATGCGGGCCTCGGCCTGCGCCTCCGCGGAGAGCGGCAGGTGGACGGCCATCTGGTCACCGTCGAAGTCCGCGTTGAACGCGGTGCAGACGAGCGGGTGGATCTGGATGGCCTTGCCCTCGACCAGCTGCGGCTCGAAGGCCTGGATGCCGAGGCGGTGCAGCGTGGGCGCACGGTTCAGCAGCACCGGGTGCTCGGCGATGACCTCTTCGAGGACGTCGTACACCACGGTGCGGCCGCGCTCGACCATGCGCTTGGCCGACTTGATGTTCTGCGCGTGGTTCAGGTCGACCAGGCGCTTCATCACGAACGGCTTGAAGAGCTCCAGCGCCATGGCCTTGGGCAGACCGCACTGGTGCAGCTTCAGCTGCGGACCGACGACGATGACGGAACGCGCGGAGTAGTCCACACGCTTACCGAGCAGGTTCTGACGGAATCGACCCTGCTTACCCTTCAGCATGTCGCTGAGGGACTTCAGCGGACGGTTGCCGGGGCCCGTGACCGGGCGGCCTCGGCGGCCGTTGTCGAAGAGGGCGTCGACCGCCTCCTGGAGCATCCGCTTCTCGTTGTTCACGATGATCTCGGGGGCACCGAGGTCGAGCAGACGCTTCAGACGGTTGTTGCGGTTGATCACACGGCGGTACAGGTCGTTCAGGTCGGAGGTCGCGAAGCGGCCACCGTCCAGCTGCACCATCGGACGCAGGTCCGGCGGGATGACCGGGACGCAGTCCAGGACCATGCCCTTGGGGCTGTTGCTGGTCTGCAGGAACGCCGAGACGACCTTGAGGCGCTTGAGCGCACGGGTCTTCTTCTGGCCCTTGCCGGTACGGATGATCTCGCGGAGGCGCTCGGCCTCCTCCTCCAGGTCGAAGGACTCCAGGCGCTTCTGCAGCGCCGCGGCACCCATCGAGCCGTCGAAGTACGTGCCGAAGCGGTCACGCAGCTCGCGGTAGAGGAGCTCGTCGCCCTCCAGGTCCTGGACCTTCAGGTTCTTGAAGCGGTTCCAGACCTCGTCCAGGCGGTCGATCTCGCGCTGCGCACGGTCGCGCAGCTGCTTCATCTCGCGCTCGGCACCCTCGCGCACCTTGCGGCGCACGTCGGCCTTGGCACCCTCGGCCTCCAGCTCGGCCAGGTCGGTCTCGAGCTTCTTGGCCCGGCCTTCGAGGTCCGCGTCACGGCGGTTCTCGATCTGCTGGCGCTCGACGGAGACGTGGGCCTCCAGGGACGGGAGGTCGCGGGTGCGGCGCTCGTCGTCCACGAACGTGATCATGTACGCGGCGAAGTAGATGACCTTCTCGAGGTCCTTCGGCGCGAGGTCCAGCAGGTAGCCCAGGCGCGACGGGACGCCCTTGAAGTACCAGATGTGGGTGACGGGAGCGGCCAGCTCGATGTGGCCCATCCGCTCACGGCGCACCTTGGCGCGGGTGACCTCGACGCCACAGCGCTCGCAGATGATGCCCTTGAAGCGGACACGCTTGTACTTGCCGCAGTAGCACTCCCAGTCCCGGGTAGGACCGAAGATCTTCTCGCAGAAGAGTCCGTCCTTCTCGGGCTTGAGGGTGCGGTAGTTGATGGTCTCCGGCTTCTTTACCTCGCCGTGGGACCAGGTACGGATGTCGTCCGCGGTGGCAAGGCCGATCCGCAGCTCGTCGAAGAAGTTGACGTCGAGCACTGTGCGTCAATCCCTCTTTCGGGGTCGTGTCTCTTGATCAGTGGTCTGAAACGGTCCCGGGGACGGCGGGGGCTCTTGTGGAGCCCCCGCCGGGCCCGTCAGACCTCTTCGACGCTGCTCGGCTCGCGCCGGGACAGGTCGATACCGAGCTCCTCCGCCGCGCGGAAGACGTCCTCGTCGGTGTCGCGCATCTCGATGGACATGCCGTCCGAGGACAGCACCTCCACGTTGAGGCAGAGCGACTGCATTTCCTTGATGAGCACCTTGAAGGACTCGGGAATGCCCGGCTCGGGGATGTTCTCGCCCTTGACGATGGCCTCGTAGACCTTCACGCGGCCGGTGACGTCGTCGGACTTGATGGTCAGGAGCTCCTGGAGGGCGTACGCGGCGCCGTAAGCCTCCAGCGCCCACACCTCCATCTCACCGAAGCGCTGGCCACCGAACTGCGCCTTACCACCCAGCGGCTGCTGCGTGATCATCGAGTACGGACCGGTCGAACGCGCGTGCAGCTTGTCGTCGACCAGGTGGTGGAGCTTGAGGATGTACATGTACCCGACCGAGATCGGGTCCGGGAACGGCTCGCCGGAGCGGCCGTCGAACAGGCGCGCCTTGCCGGACGGGAGCACCATGCGCTCGCCGTCACGGTTCGGGATCGTGTGCTGGAGCAGACCGGCCAGCTCGTCCTCGCGGGCACCGTCGAAGACCGGGGTGGCGACGTTGGTGCCGGGGGCCACCTGGTCGGCACCGATGGCCTGCAGGCGCTGGGCCCAGTCGTCGGCCAGACCGGAGACGTCCCAGCCGCGGCTGGCGAGCCAGCCGAGGTGGATCTCGAGGACCTGTCCCGGGTTCATTCGGGACGGGACACCGAGCGGGTTGAGGATGATGTCGACCGGGGTGCCGTCCTCCAGGAAGGGCATGTCCTCGATCGGAAGGATCTTGGAGATGACACCCTTGTTGCCGTGGCGGCCGGCGAGCTTGTCACCGTCGGTGATCTTGCGCTTCTGGGCGACGTAGACGCGGACCAACTGGTTCACGCCCGGGGGAAGCTCGTCGCCCTCCTCGCGGTCGAAGACGCGCACGCCGATGACCTTGCCGGTCTCACCGTGGGGCACCTTCAGCGAGGTGTCACGGACCTCGCGCGCCTTCTCACCGAAGATCGCGCGGAGCAGCCGCTCCTCGGGGGTCAGCTCGGTCTCACCCTTCGGGGTGACCTTGCCGACGAGGATGTCGCCGGCGACGACCTCGGCACCGATCCGGATGATGCCGCGCTCGTCGAGGTCCGCGAGGACCTCCTCGGAGACGTTCGGGATGTCCCGGGTGATCTCCTCGGGGCCCAGCTTGGTGTCACGGGCGTCGACCTCGTGCTCCTCGATGTGGATCGAGGAGAGGACGTCGTCCTGGACGAGGCGCTGCGACAGGATGATCGCGTCCTCGTAGTTGTGGCCCTCCCACGGCATGAACGCGACCAGCAGGTTCTTGCCGAGCGCCATCTCGCCGTTCTCGGTCGCGGGACCGTCGGCCAGCACCTGGCCCTCGATCACGCGGTCGCCCTCGTTGACGACGACCTTCTGGTTGACCGAGGTGCCCTGGTTCGAGCGGGAGAACTTGGCGACGCGGTACGTGGTGTACGTGCCGTCGTCGTTGGCGACGGTGACGTAGTCGGCCGAGACCTCCTGGATGACACCGTCCTTCTCCGCCTTGATGACGTCACCGGCGTCGACCGCACAGCGGTACTCCATGCCGGTGCCGACCAGCGGGGCCTCCGCCTTGATGAGCGGAACGGCCTGGCGCATCATGTTCGCGCCCATGAGGGCACGGTTGGCGTCGTCGTGCTCGAGGAAGGGGATCATGGCGGTCGCGACCGACACCATCTGGCGCGGCGAGACGTCCATGTAGTCCACGTCGTCGCCGGGGACGTAGTCGACCTCGCCGCCACGACGGCGGACGAGGACACGGCCCTCGGCGAAGCGCAGGTCCTCGTCCAGGCGCGCGTTGGCCTGGGCGATGACGAAGCGGTCCTCCTCGTCGGCGGTCAGGTAGTCGACCTCGTCGGTGACCTGGCCGTCGACGACCTTGCGGTACGGGGTCTCGACGAAACCGAACGCGTTGACGCGGCCGTAGGACGCGAGCGAGCCGATCAGACCGATGTTCGGGCCTTCGGGGGTCTCGATCGGACACATGCGGCCGTAGTGCGACGGGTGCACGTCACGGACCTCGAAGCCGGCCCGCTCACGGGACAGACCACCCGGGCCGAGCGCGGACAGACGACGCTTGTGCGTCAGTCCGGACAGCGGGTTGTTCTGGTCCATGAACTGCGACAGCTGGCTGGTGCCGAAGAACTCCTTGATGGAGGCGACGACCGGCCGGATGTTGATCAGGGTCTGCGGCGTGATCGCCTCGACGTCCTGGGTGGTCATGCGCTCGCGCACGACGCGCTCCATACGGGCCAGACCCGTACGGACCTGGTTCTGGATGAGCTCGCCGACGTTGCGCAGACGACGGTTGCCGAAGTGGTCGATGTCGTCGACCTCGACCACGATGTTGGTGCCGTTCTCGGTGACCGTCTCGGTCTCACCGGCGTGCAGCTTCACCAGGTACTTGATCGTGGCGATGATGTCGTCGGTGGTGAGCACGCCGGCGTCCAGCGGCTCGTCCGCACCGAGCTTCTTGTTGACCTTGTAGCGGCCGACCTTGGCCAGGTCGTAGCGCTTCGGGTTGAAGTACAGGTTCTCGAGCAGCGTCTGCGCGGCCTCACGGGTCGGCGGCTCGCCCGGACGCAGCTTGCGGTAGATGTCGAGCAGCGCGTCGTCCTGGCCCTGGGTGTGGTCCTTCTCCAGGGTGGCGCGCATGGACTCGTACTCGCCGAACTCCTCGAGGATCTGCTCGGTGGTCCAGCCGAGAGCCTTCAGGAGGACGGTGACGGACTGCTTGCGCTTGCGGTCGATACGGACGCCGACCATGTCACGCTTGTCGACCTCCATCTCCAGCCAGGCACCCCGGGACGGGATGATCTTGGCCGAGAAGATGTCCTTGTCGGACGTCTTGTCGATGGAGGAGTCGAAGTAGACACCGGGGGACCGGACGAGCTGCGACACCACGACACGCTCGGTGCCGTTGATGACGAAGGTGCCCTTGTTGGTCATGAGCGGGAAGTCGCCCATGAAGACCGTCTGGGACTTGATCTCACCGGTCTCGTTGTTGGTGAACTCGGCCGTGACGAAGAGCGGCGCCGCGTACGTGAAGTCGCGCTCCTTGCACTCGTCGACGGAGTTCTTCGCCGGCTCGAAGCGGTGGTCGCGGAAGGTGAGCGACATCGACCCGGAGAAGTCCTCGATCGGGGAGATCTCCTCGAAGATCTCTTCCAGACCGGACTTGGTGGGAACGTCCTGTCCACTCTCAAGGGCCGTCTCGACCCGAGACTTCCAGGCGGCGTTGCCGAGCAGCCAGTCAAAGCTCTCGGTCTGCAGCGCCAGGAGGTTCGGAACCTCAAGAGGCTCCTTGATCTTTGCAAAGGAGATGCGCAGCGGGGCGGTGCTGGCGCCGTTGTTCGTATTGGTCGAGGCGTTGCGCGAGGCGGCCAAGAGGGGGTCCTTCCGAGGGCTCGGACTCACTACGCGCGTACCGGTCCCAGCCGACACAGAAGACGGACGACGCCTGATCGGACCAAAAGGCCAGGTCAGAGACTTCGGTCTGGTGTGCTCTAGCGTGGGCATGCCCCTGGCGACGGGCAGGAGGCAGCTAACAGGCAGCGCAAAGGGTCAGTGTAGCCACTTGGCTCACTGATGTCCAGACCAGGTTTCCGGAGTCCGGCAACAGGCCTTCCCCACTGTTGTAAAAACCAACCCTGCGATCAACGCTGCGCGGCCCTCGTGCACAGAGCGCGTATCGATACTGCCCTCTTCGTAGCCGATCCATGCCTCGGATCCGGATCGACCTCGCTGACCTCGTGACGGGTCTGAGAATTGCGCGCCGCGTGCCGTTCGTCAAGGCCCCCTGCTCCGTGCGGATCACCACGGGACCCCCCGCGCAGGCAGCGAAGATCACCATACTCCCCAACGAGAGCGGGGCAAGCCAGGCACTCCCGAATACGCCAAAGGGCGACCACCCGATGGGGTGATCGCCCTTGGCAGAGGCCGTCAGGCGGCCTCGGAGGTGTTACTTGACCTCGACGGCCGCACCGGCAGCCTTGAGGGCCTCGGCGGCCTTGTCAGCGGCCTCCTTGTTGACCTTCTCGAGGACCGGCTTCGGGGTGCCGTCGACGAGGTCCTTGGCCTCCTTCAGACCCAGGGAGGTCAGCTCACGCACGACCTTGATGACCTGGATCTTCTTGTCGCCGGCGCCGGTGAGGATGACGTCGAACTCGTCCTTCTCCTCCTCGGCCTCGGCCACGACGCCCGGGCCGGCGGGGCCGGCAACGGCGACGGCGGCGGCAGCGGTGACGTCGAACTTCTCCTCGAAGGCCTTCACGAACTCGGAGAGCTCGATGAGGGTCATCTCCTCGAACTGAGCGAGCAGGTCTTCCTGAGAGAGCTTCGCCATGATGGGCGATCCTTCCACTAATTCGGCAGGTGCCGAGATGTATCGAAAGGCGGGCGTAACGGCCCGCTACGACCCGCGCACTAGGCGGCGCGGATCAATGCGCGAGCCGAATTACTCGGCACCGCCCTGCTCGGCGAGCTTGACGCGAAGCGCTTCCGCGGTGCGGACGAACTTCGACGGCAGCGCCTGGAAGAGCGAGGCAGCCTGGGACTGCTTGCCCTTGAACGCGCCGGCCAGCTTGCTGAGCAGAACCTCGCGGGACTCGAGGTCCGCAAGCTTCTTGATGTCGTCGGCGGAGAGAGCCTTGCCATCAAGGACACCGGCCTTGATGATCAGGTTCGGGTTCTCCTTGGCGAAGTCACGCAGAGCCTTCGCCGACTCCACCGGGTCACCGGTGACGAAGGCGACCGCGGTCGGACCAGCGAAGTGGTCGTCCAGCGCGGTGATGCCAGCCTCATTGGCCGCAATCTTGGTCAGCGTGTTCTTCACCACGGCGTACTGGGCGTTCTCACCGAGAGCGCGACGCAGCGTCTTGAGCTGCGCGACGGTGAGACCCCGGTACTCGGTCAGCACGGCGGCGTTGGAGCTCTGGAACGCGTCCTTGAGCTCGGCCACCGATGCAGCCTTGTTCGGCGTCGGCATGATGCGTCAGCCTCCTTCCGGGTGATAGAGGACCGCTCAGAAGGGGCTGTAAAAACAAGACGCCCCGGGCGCAGGCGCACGGGGCAAGACTCGACCGGAGCGAGTCCGGGAGCATTTCCACTGTCACCTGCGCGGGTCGTCCGCTTCGAGCGGATCCTTCGGTCACCGAACCCTCTCGGGCACAGCAACGACCAGCGGTCTTTGGCTTCCGTGGAACTGTACGTGAACCGGTCCCGGGAGAGCAAATCGCCCTCCCGGGCCCCGGCGGCCGAGGGATCAGCCCTGCTGCTGCCCGGCCAGTTCGGCCAGCTGGGCGAGGTCCAGCACCTGGTCGGCCGGCGGTGCGGTGACCTCGACCGGCTTGTTGAGGTCCAGGAACTGGATGGTCATGTCCAGCGGGCCGGAGGTGCCCTGGCCGCGGGTGCGGAACTGCTTGGTCTGGTCGTTCTCGTCGATCCAGATGTCCATGACCAGGTCCTTGATGCCCTGCGACTCCATCTCCTTGAGGCTCTTGGCCTGCCGCTCCTGGGCCTCGGGCGTGGCGGTGGCGCTGCGGGCCTTGAGGTCGTCGAGGGTGACGGTGCCGGTCAGGTGCGTGGTCCGCTGCCCGTCGACGGTCTCCTCACCGACCTTCTTCAGGTCCTTGGCGGCGCTGAGGTCGCCCGCCTTGTCCCCCGGGTTCTCGCCCTGCCGGCCGGCGCCGAGCGAGTCCAGCCGCTTGGCCTGGTCCGGGGCGAGGGTCTTCAGGTCGAACTTCAGCCACTTGCCCGCGGACCCCATGTACATGGCGCCGTCGAGCAGCCGGACCTCCACGGTCTCGCCGGGCTTCTCGGGCGAGGCCATCTTCATGGCCATGGCCACGGTCGGCTTGATCCGCATGCTGGTCTCGCCGGACATGTTCTGCCCCGCGGCGGTGCCCGACATGGTGTAGCGGAAGGAGGTGATCTCCTCCGACTTCTTCCTCGTCTTCTCCAGGTACGTGGCCGGCGAGGCCTCGGCCGGCCTCTGGGCGGCCGAGGACGACGCGGAGGCACCCTGGCCCTTCGTGCCCTTCGAGTCGTCCTTGCCGCCGTCGCAGGCGGTCGCGCCGCCTGCGAGCAGAACGGCGGCCAGGACCGCACCGGCGGTCTTGCGGTACGTCGCGTTCATGGTGTTTCCCCCCATGGTGCCCATTGTTACGAGGGGTCACTGTACGTCGCTCGATGCACAGGAATCGCACAGGGGTGCGCACACCGCACACGGAAACGGGCCCCCCACCCCCGGAAAGGGGGGCAGAGGGCCCGTTTCAGCCACTCAGAGAGCCTTCAGGGGGCTCAGACCGCGGCCGGGTCCTCCTCGACGAGGAGGTTGCGGGTGCGGTTCGGGTCCAGCTGGATGCCGGGGCCCATGGTGGTGGTGAGGGCGGCCTTCTTCAGGTACCGGCCCTTCGCGGCGGACGGCTTCAGACGGAGGATCTCCTCCAGGGCCGCGCCGTAGTTCTCGACGAGCTGCTCATCGGAGAAGGAGACCTTGCCGATGATGAAGTGCAGGTTCGAGTGCTTGTCGACGCGGAACTCGATCTTGCCGCCCTTGATGTCGGTGACGGCCTTGGCCACGTCCATCGTCACGGTGCCGGTCTTCGGGTTCGGCATCAGACCACGCGGACCGAGCACGCGGCCGAGGCGGCCGACCTTGCCCATGAGGTCCGGGGTGGCGACAACCGCGTCGAACTCGTTCAGGCGGTTGCCCTTGGCGATCTCGTCGATCAGCTCGTCGTTGCCGACGATGTCGGCGCCGGCGGCTTCCGCGGCCGCAGCACGGTCACCGGTCGCGAAGACCAGGACCCGGGCGGTCTTACCGGTGCCGTGCGGGAGGTTCACGGTGCCACGGACCATCTGGTCGGCCTTGCGCGGGTCAACACCCAGGCGGAAGGCGACCTCGACGGTGGCGTCGAACTTGACCGAGGAGGTCTCCTTGGCGAGACGGACGGCCTCGAGCGGGGCGTACAGCTTCTCCCGGTCGACCTTGGCGTCCGCAGCGCGGAGAGTCTTGCTGCGCTTCACTTCTGCTCCTGTGTATGTGCTTCAGGTGTGGAGTTGTGGTGCGGGCCAGCGCCGGCCCTACCACGGGGTACTGCTGGGGGCTGAACTCAGCCTTCGACCGTGATGCCCATGGAGCGGGCGGTGCCGGCGATGATCTTCGACGCGGCGTCGAGGTCATTGGCGTTCAGGTCGGGCATCTTCAGGGTGGCGATCTCGCGGACCTGCTCGCCGGTGAGCTTGGCGACCTTGGTCTTGTGGGGCTCGCCGGAGCCCTTGTCCACACCTGCGGCCTTGAGGATCAGCTTCGCGGCCGGCGGAGTCTTGGTCACGAAGGTGAAGGAACGGTCCTCGTAGACCGTGATCTCCACCGGCACGACCATGCCACGCTGCGACTCGGTCGCGGCGTTGTAGGCCTTGCAGAACTCCATGATGTTGACGCCGTGCTGACCCAGCGCGGGGCCGACCGGCGGGGCCGGGTTGGCCGCACCGGCATTGATCTGGAGCTTGATAAGCCCCGTGACCTTCTTCTTCTTGGGAGGCATTGCTCTCTCCGGGTCCTAGTGAGAGTTTTCCAGCCGCCACCCGGTCATCCGGATGGAGGCATACCGCACCACGATAACGGGTACCGGTGCGGGGCTTAAAACCGAGCAGGTCAGACCGTCCCTGGCGGGGCGGTCCGACCTGTTCGGAGAGCTGTGGGACCAGAAGATCAGTTCTTCTGGATCTGGTCGAAGCTCAGCTCGACCGGGGTCTCGCGGCCGAAGATCTCGACGAGGCCCTTGACCTTCTTCGAGTCGGCGTTGATCTCGTTGATGGTCGCCTGCAGCGTGGCGAACGGACCGTCGGTGACGGTGACCGAGTCGCCGACCTCGAAGTCCAGGACCTCGACGGTGCGCTTGACGGCGGGTGCCGGCAGACCGGCGGCCTCGGCGGCGGCCTTCTCGGCCTTCTCCTTGGCCTCGGGGGCGAGCATCTTGACGATCTCGTCCAGGGTCAGCGGGTACGGGTCGTACGCGTTGCCGACGAAGCCGGTGACACCGGGGGTGTTGCGGACGACGCCCCAGGACTCGTTCGTCAGGTCCATCCGGACGAGCACGTAGCCGGGCAGCTTGTTCTGCCGGACGTTCTTGCGCTCGCCGTTCTTGATCTGGACGATCTCTTCCTCGGGCACCTCGGCCTGGTAGATGAACTCCTCGACGTTCAGCGAGACGGCACGCTGCTCGAGGTTGGCCTTCACGCGCTTCTCGTAGCCGGCGTAGGTGTGGATCACGTACCACTCGCCCGGCAGACCGCGCAGCTCCTCGCGCAGGGCCTCGATCGGGTCGGCGGGCGCGGCCGGCTCCTCGGGAGCCTCCTCCGCCTCGGCCTCGTCGACCTCGGCCACGGCCTCGACGTCCTCGTCGGACTCCGCAGCCTCGTCCTCGTCGGCCTCGTCGGCCTCGTCCTCGACGTGCAGGGCCGCGTCCTCGGCGGGCGTACCGGCCTGGGCGGCGTCGGCGAGCTCAACCTCGTCGGGGTCCACAGCGTCCGCCGCCTCAACGATGTCGAGCTCGTCCTCGACGGACTCGACGGAGTCGGGCACGTTCAGGTTCGGGTCAGACACGGTGGCTGCTTCTTCCTGGATACAAAAATGGGTGGAACATGCGAAAACGGGCGGCACCATCAAGGCGCCGCCCTCCGCGGGGATCAGCCGAAGACGAACTTGATGGCTTCCTGGAACCCATAGTCAATCACGGTAACGAGACCGATCATGATGAGCACGAAGACAATCACCACGGTGGTGTACGTCGCCAGCTGGCTGCGCGTGGGCCAGACGACCTTGCGGAGTTCCGCGACGATCTGGCGGTAGAACAGCGCAAGTCGCCCGAAAGGGCCCTTCTTCCCGCGCTTGCCACCCTTGCGGGCCTTCTTCTCGCGGGTCTCGTCCTCGGCGTCAGGCATGTCGATGGAGCCCAGGGCGTCCGTCACGTCTCTCACCTGAATCCGGGTCATGGCCGTGCCGCGCCCGGTTGAGCCGCACGGCGGTGCATCGAAGTACGTACCTGCGCACACATCCGGCGAGGGAGTGTGGAGCAGGGCCGGAGGGACTCGAACCCCCAACCGCTGGTTTTGGAGACCAGTGCTCTACCAATTGAGCTACGACCCTTTGCGTCCCCCAACCTACCGCATCCGAGCGGGTGCACGGAGTGCGCACGCTTTCCTGCGGCTGGTGAGGTCCAACGACGCATGAGTGTACGTGGTCCTGGCCCCGACGTCGAACACGATGATCGGCAGGGTGGTCCGGCCGCGATCGGGACGGGGCACGGGGCGGCGGCCGGAGGGCGTGCGGCACGGCGATCGGCACGGCGCGCGCGACACCTTCCGGACGCCCGTCGTCCGGTCGTTGGAACGGTGCCCCACCGCCGTGCGCCGTCTGGGACGATGGGCCGTATGACCTCTGCAACGCCTTCCTCCGAGCGCCGGGTGTCCGCCCGTATCGGCGCCATTTCCGAGTCCGCCACCCTCGCCGTGGACGCCAAGGCCAAGGCCCTCAAGGCCGCCGGCCGTCCGGTGATCGGCTTCGGTGCGGGCGAGCCCGACTTCCCGACCCCGGACTACATCGTCGAGGCCGCGGTGACGGCGTGCCGTGACCCGAAGTACCACCGCTACACGCCGGCCGGCGGTCTGCCCGAGCTGAAGAAGGCCATCGCCGCCAAGACGCTGCGCGATTCCGGCTACGAGGTCGACGCGTCGCAGATCCTGGTCACCAACGGCGGCAAGCAGGCCATCTACGAGGCCTTCGCCGCGATCCTCGACCCGGGCGACGAGGTCATCGTCCCGGCCCCGTACTGGACCACCTACCCGGAGTCGATCCGCCTCGCCGGCGGTGTCCCGGTCGAGGTCGTCGCCGACGAGACCACCGGCTACCGGGTCTCCGTCGAGCAGCTGGAGGCGGCGCGCACCGAGCGCACCAAGGTCGTCCTGTTCGTCTCCCCCTCGAACCCGACCGGCGCGGTCTACTCCGAGGACGAGGCCCGCGCGATCGGCGAGTGGGCGGCCGAGCACGGCCTGTGGGTGCTGACCGACGAGATCTACGAGCACCTGGTCTACGGCGACGCGACCTTCACCTCGCTGCCCGTGCTGGTCCCGGCGCTGCGCGACAAGTGCATCGTGGTCAACGGCGTCGCCAAGACGTACGCGATGACCGGCTGGCGCGTCGGGTGGGTCATCGGCCCGCAGGACGTGATCAAGGCCGCGACGAACCTCCAGTCGCACGCCACCTCCAACGTCTCCAACGTGGCCCAGGCCGCCGCGATCGCCGCCGTCTCGGGCGACCTGGAGGCCGTCGCGGAGATGCGCAAGGCCTTCGACCGCCGCCGCCAGACCATCGTGAAGATGCTCAACGAGATCGACGGCGTGCTCTGCCCGACCCCCGAGGGCGCGTTCTACGCGTACCCGTCGGTCAAGGCCCTGCTGGGCAAGGAGATCCGCGGCAAGCGGCCGCAGACCTCCGTGGAGCTCGCCGCCCTGATCCTGGACGAGGCCGAGGTCGCCGTCGTCCCGGGCGAGGCCTTCGGCACCCCGGGCTACCTGCGCCTGTCCTACGCGCTCGGTGACGAGGACCTGATCGAGGGCGTGTCGCGGATCCAGAAGCTGCTGGCGGAGGCCAAGGCCTGAGCCCGACCGGACCGCCACGGGCGCCCCGGCCACGACAGCCCGTCGTCGCCGGGGCGCCCGTTCTTGCGCCCGTTCCTGCGCCCGCTTTTGCGCCCGTTCTTGCGCCCGTTCTTGCGTTCGGGCAAGGTCCCGTTCAGGCAATCCGGCTGCCGAACGGGTGACGCATGGGGCAGGATCACCTGATGGAGCACGTACGCGATCTCACGCTTCTGCCGAAGGCCCACCTCCACCTGCACTTCACCGGGTCGATGCGCCCCTCGACCCTGCTGGAACTGGCCGACAAGTACGGCGTCCGCCTCCCCGACGCCCTCACCGCCGGCGAGCCACCCCGACTCAGGGCCACCGACGAGCGCGGCTGGTTCCGCTTCCAGCGGCTCTACGACGCCGCCCGGAGCTGCCTGCGGGAGCCGGACGACATCCGGCGGCTGGTGCGCGAGGCCGCCGAGGAGGACGTCCGTGACGGCGGCGGCTGGCTGGAGATCCAGGTCGACCCCACCTCGTACGCGCCCCGCCTGGGCGGCCTGATCCCGGCCGTGGAGATCATCCTCGACGCCGTGGAGGCCGCCTCCCGGGAGACCGGGCTCGGCATCCGCGTGCTGATCGCCGCCAACCGGATGAAGCACCCGCTGGACGCCCGGACCCTGGCCCGCCTCGCCGTCCGCTACGCCGACCTCGGCATCGTCGGCTTCGGCCTGTCCAACGACGAGCGCCGCGGCATGGCCCGTGACTTCGACCGGGCCTTCGCCATCGCCCGGGAGGGCGGCCTGCTGGCGGCCCCGCACGGCGGCGAACTGGCCGGCCCCTCCTCGGTCCGGGACTGCCTCGACGACCTGCACGCGGCCCGGATCGGGCACGGCGTGCGCGCGGCCGAGGACCCGAAGCTGCTCAAGCGGCTGGCGGACCGGCAGATCACCTGCGAGGTCTGCCCGGCCTCCAACGTGGCCCTCGGCGTCTACGAGCGCCCCGAGGACGTGCCGCTGCGCACCCTCTTCGAGGCCGGGGTGCCCATGGCCCTGGGCGCCGACGACCCGCTGCTGTTCGGCTCGCGGCTGGCCGCCCAGTACGAGATCGCCCGCCGGCACCACGGCTTCACCGACGCCGAGCTGGCCGAGCTGGCCCGCCAGTCGGTGCGCGGCTCGGCCGCCCCGGAGGAGGTCCGGGCGAAGCTGCTGGCGGGCATCGACCACTGGCTGGAGGTCTGAGGCCCCTGTCCGGGCGGCGTACGGGGCGCGCGCCGGCGGCGCACGAGGCGGAGGGCGGCGCACGAGCCGGACGTCGGCGCGCAGGCGGCGCGCGTCAGCGCATCAGGCGCAGGTCGCCCTGGTAGCAGTCGGCGCGGACCAGACCGCCGTCGGGAAATCCGATCTCCAGGTGGGTGCGCCCCTGCTCGGGCAGCGCGTACTCGGTGACCGAGGCGACCGTTTCGCCGAGGTGCCGCAGGAACGGGTGGTCCCCGAGGTCCTCGCCGACCTCGACGCGCCCCCACTCCCCCATGTCGTACGGCGCGTGGGGCGGGGAGGACTCGACGATCAGGCACCGGTCGGACCCGGTGGTGATCCGGGTGCAGCCGCCGAGGTCGTCGATCAGCCAGACGTCGAGCGGCGCCTCGGAGCGCTCACCCTCGCTGACGTGCCAGGACGCGACGACCCGGCTGATCGTGCGTCCCACCAGACGGGTGGGGTCGGTGCCGGCCCCGTGTCGGGGACACAGCATTCAGAGGGTGACGCCGACCGTCACGGGCTCCTTGACCAGGGTGATCCCGAAGGCCTCGTGCACACCGGCCACGACCTCGCGGGCCAGGGCGAGCAGGTCCTCGGTGGTGGCGTGACCGCGGTTGGTCAGCGCGAGGGTGTGCTTGGTGGAGATCCGCGCCGGCCCGGTGCCGTAGCCCTTGGTGAACCCGGCCTTGTCGATGAGCCAGGCCGCGCTGGTCTTCGTACGGCCCTCACCGGCCGGGTAGGCGGGCGGGGTGACGTCGGCGCCGAGGCGGTCCTGGACGCGGGCGAGGAAGGCGGCGTACGCCTCGTCGGCCAGGATCGGGTTGTGGAAGAAGGAGCCGGCCGACCAGGTGTCGTGGTCGGCGGGGTCCAGGACCATGCCCTTGCCGGCGCGCAGCGCCAGCACGGTCTCGCGGGCGACGGCGGCCGGGACCCGCTGGCCGGCCTCGACGCCGAGGGCGCGGGCGGTCTCGGGGTACTTGATCGGCGCGGAGAGGCCGCCGGCGTCCTCCAGGCGGAAGCGGACGCGGAGCACGACGTAGCGGTCGGGCTGGTCCTTGAAGAGGCTGTGGCGGTAGCGGAAGGCGCACTCGGCGTTGGTCAGGGTGACCGTTTCGCCGGTCGTCCGGTCGTACGCGACCACCTCGGTGATCGTGTCGGAGACCTCCTGGCCGTACGCCCCGACGTTCTGGATCGGCGTCGCGCCGGCCGAGCCGGGGATGCCGGCCAGGCACTCGATGCCGGCGAGGCCGGCCTCGACGGTGCGGGCGACGGCGTCGGACCAGTTCTCCCCGGCGGCCAGCTCCAGGACGTTCCCGTCGAAGCTGACGCCGGTGGTCGCCATGCGCAGGGCGGTGCCGTCGAAGCCCTTGTCACCGATGACCAGGTTGCTGCCGCCGCCGATGACCAGCAGCGGGGTGCCGCTCTCGTCGGCCGCGCGGACGGCGGCGACGACCTCGGCATCGGTGGTCGCGGTGACCAGCCGGGTCGCGGGGCCGCCGAGGCGGAAGGTGGTCAGCGGGGCCAGGGGGGCGTCGTGGAGTTCCTGCACGTGCACAAGAGTACGGTCCGTGGCCCCGGGATCCCGGCGGGGCCACGGACCGTACGTCGGCCCAGCGCACGCAGCGCGCCCTCAGTGCCCCGGGACGGCCGGGCCGGGGCACTGAGGGCGCGCTGCGTGCGC
>NZ_RPRY01000105.1 GCF_003949795.1 Streptomyces sp. WAC06614 | reverse complement strand
GTTGCGGGAGGTGCGGGGGCCGGTGTTGCCCGGTGGGGTGGCGTTGGTGGTCGGGGGGATGGCCCTGGCCGCCTGGGCGGCCGTGCTCTGGTGGGCGGGGGCGCTGCCCCCGGCCCTGGTGGCGGCGTTCGGGGCCGAACCCCGCCCGTACACCGGGCTGCGCGCCTACCACTGGCCCCCGCTCGCCCTCCTCGGAACCCTCGCCCTGCTCGCCCTCGGCGGCCTCGGCCGCGGCAGGACCGGCCACGCGTGGGTCCTGACCCTCTTCGGCCGCTACCGCGGCACCGTCCGCCGCGCCGGCCTGCTCTGGGTCAGCCCGCTCCTCCTGCGCCGCCGCGTCGACGTCCGCATCCGGCACTGGCGCAGCGACCCCATGCCCGCCGTCGACGCCGGCGGCCTCGCCCTCCGCGTCGTGGTCCACGTCGTCTGGCAGGTCAAGGACACCGCCCGCGCCACCCTGGCCGTGGCCGACCACACCGCGTACCTCGCCGAACAGGTGGAGTCGACCATGGCCCGGGTCCTCTCCCAGCTCCCGGCCGACGCCTTCCACCAGGACGGCCCCACCCTCCGCGACGCCGAGGCCGTCGGCGAGCGCCTCACCCGGATGCTCGCCGCCGAGACCGAGGCGGTCGGCATCGAGGTCTACTCCGCCCAGCCCACCCGGATCGAGTACGCCCCCGAGGTCGCCGCCGCCATGCAGCGCCGCCGCGTCGCGGCCCTCGACGCGCAGCACCGCGACAGCGTGCTCACCTCCGTCGTGGACGCCGTCGACGACACCGTCAACCGCCTCACCACCCGCGGCCTGGTCGAACTCGACGACTACGAACGCAAGGCGCTCGTCAAGGACCTGACCGTCGCCTTCTACACCGGCCGCTCCGAGTAGCCCGCCCACCTGTATGGACAACGTCAACGGCCGTCAATAACCTGGGACTTGGTCTAGACCTGACCCGACTCGACCCAGCGCGCGCTCTCCGAACTCCCCCCACGTTCAAGGAGCATCATGCGTAACACCCGTACCGCCAGACGGGCCGGCGCCGCCGCGCTCGGTCTCGGCGTCGTCGCCGGCATATCCCTGGCCGTCGCGCCGAGCGCCAGCAGCCACGGCTACACCGACACCCCCATCAGCCGCCAGAAGCTCTGCGCCAACCGCGCGGTCGCGGACTGCGGGCCCATCCAGTGGGAGCCGCAGAGCGTCGAGGGGCCCAAGGGCTTCCCGGCCGCCGGCCCGGCCGACGGCCGGATCTGCTCCGCCGGCCTCGGCCAGTTCGCCCAGCTCGACGACCCGCGCGGTGGCGCCTGGCCGGCCACCAAGGTCACCAGCGGGCAGAGCTACAGCTTCCGGTGGCAGTTCACCGCCAACCACTCCACCACCGACTTCAAGTACTACGTCACCAAGAACGGCTGGGACCCCACCAAGCCGCTCACCCGCTCCGCGCTGGAACTCCAGCCCTTCCTCACCGTCACCTACAACGGCGCCCGCCCGCCGATGACCACCACGCACCAGGGCACCCTGCCCTCCGGCAAGTCCGGACGGCACCTGATCCTGGCCGTCTGGACCATCAACGACACCGGGAACGCCTTCTACGCCTGCTCGGACGTACAGTTCTGACCGTTCAGTTCTGACGAGGTGTCAGCTAGCCTCCGCGCATGGCCATGTCCGCACCAGCCACCGTCGCGGAGCTCGTCACCCGCCAATGGGGGGACCACCGGCCCGGGCTGCGGCACGGCGACGACGTCGTGCTCAGCCACCACCAGGTCGCCCAGGAGGCCGCCGTCCGCGCCGCGCTGCTGGGCGACCAGCTTCCGCGCGGCGCGGAACCGCACGTGGGGGTGCTGCTCGACAACACTCCCGACTTCCCGTTCTGGCTCGGCGCGGCGGCCCTCTCCGGGGCCGCCGTCGTCGGGATCAACCCCACCCGCCGGGGCGCCGAGCTGGCCCGCGACATCCTCCACACCGACTGCCGGATCCTGGTCACCGAGCGCGCCCACCTGCCGCTGCTCGACGACCTCGACCTGCCCGGCGTCCAGGTGCTGGTCACCGACGGCGCGGAGTACGCCGGCCTCCTCGCCCCGTACGCCGGCGCGAGCCCGTCGGACGTGATCCGGCGCCGCCGGCCCGGGCCCGGCGACCGGATGCTGCTCTACTTCACGTCCGGGTCCACCGGCGCACCCAAGGCCGCCATCCGCACCCAGGGCCGGCTGGCCGCCGCCGGGGACGTCCTGGCCCGGCGGTTCTCGGTCGGCCCCGACGACGTCCACTACATCTGCATGCCCCTGTTCCACGGCAACGCCGTCATCGCCGACTGGCTCCCCGCCCTCGCCGGCGGCGCCGCGGTCGCGCTGCGCCGCAGGTTCTCCGCCTCCGCCTTCCTGGACGACGTACGACGGCACGGTGCGACCTACTTCACGTACGTCGGCCGGGCCGTGCAGTACCTGCTGGCGACCGAGCCCCGCCCCGAGGACCGCGACCACCGCCTGCGCCTCGGCTTCGGCACCGAGGCGGGGCCGGTCGACGCCGCCCGGTTCGCCGAGCGGTTCGGGGTGCCGCTGGTCGAGGGCTACGGCGCCACCGAGGGCGGGGCCTCGGTCCAGCTCACCCCGGACACCCCGCCCGGCGCGCTCGGCCGGCCGGGCCCCGGCGACGACCTGGCCGTGGTCGACCCGGGGACCGGCGCCGAGTGCCCGCCGGCCCGCTTCGGCGCGGGCGGGCGGCTGCTCAACGGGGACGAGGCCATCGGCGAGCTGGTCAACCGGGGCCGCAGCCAGTTCGAGGGCTACTGGCGCAACCCCGAGGCCGAGGCGGCCCGCACCCGGGACGGGCTGTACTGGACCGGCGACCTGTTCTTCCGCGACGCCGACGGGTTCCTCTACTTCGCCGGCCGCGCCGACGACCGGCTCCGCGTGGACAGCGAGAACCTGGCCGCCGCGATGATCGAGAACATCCTCGCCCGCTGGTCACGGGCCTCCGCGGTGTGCGTCTACGCCGTTCCCGACGAGGTGGCGGGCGACCAGGTGATGGCCGCGCTGGCGCTGCGCGACGGGGCCCGCTTCGACCCGGACGCCTTCGCCGCGTTCCTGGCGGTCCAGCCGGACCTCGGCACCAAGATGGCCCCGCGCTACGTCCGGGTGGTCCCGGCCATGCCGGTCACCGGCACCAACAAGATCCACCGGGTCGCCCTGCGCCGGGCCGGCTTCACCGGCCACCCCGACCCGGTCTGGTGGCGCCCGCCCGGCGCCCCGGCCTACCGGCCCCTGACCGGGCGGGACCGCGCCGCCCTGCTGGCCGCGTACGCCGCCCACGGGCGCGCCGGGCTGCTGGAGCGCTGAGGCGGGGTGGTCACGAGCACCCCTCGGGACCAGGTAGTATTTTCTCTGTCAGCAGGCGCCGCTAGCTCAGTTGGTTAGAGCAGCTGACTCTTAATCAGCGGGTCCGGGGTTCGAGTCCCTGGCGGCGCACCGACGGAAGAAGCCCCCCTTCGCGAGAAGGGGGGCTTCTTCGTGTGCGCCCCGGGTTCCTGTGCGCCCCGGTTCGGGTGCGCCCCGGGGCGGGGCGGCCGGCCTAGAGCGTCAGCGACAGCAGCAGGGGCGCCGCCTTGCGGTTGAGGGTGTCGGCCGCCGCCCGCAGCCGGTGCGCGTGCTCGACCGGCATCGACAGGGCCAGGCAGCCCACCGAGGCCCCGGCCGTGATCGGCACCGCCGCGCAGACCGTGCCCACCGCGTACTCCTGGAGGTCCAGTACCGGCACGGTGGCCGGCTGCGAGTCCAGCTTGGAGAACAGGATCCGCTCGTTCACGATCGTCTTGGAGGTCAGCCGAGCGATCTTGTGCCGGGACAGGTGGTCGCGCCGCCCGTTGATGTCGAGCTGCGTCAGCAGGCACTTGCCCACCGCGCTGGCGTGCGCGGCCGACCGGAAGTCCACCCACTCGTGCACCTTCGGGGTCCGCGGGCTGTCCGCGAACTGGGTGATCTTGACCTCGCCGTCCACGTACCGGCTGATGTAGACCGCCGCCCCCACGGAGTCCCGCAGCCGGTCCAGGGTCTCCTGGAGCTTCTTGTGCAGGGCCTGCTGCCGGTCCGCTCCCGAGCCGAGCAGGACCAGCGAATCGCCCATGGCATAGGCGCCGTCGGAGACCTCGACGACGTACCCCTCGCGCCGCAGCATGAGGAGCATCGGGGCGAGGTGCACCGCGGGCAGGCCGGTTTCGCGGGCGATCTGTACATCGGTCACGCCGCCCGCGTGCCGTCCGATCGTTTCGAGTACGCGCAGGGCGTACTGCACCGAGTGGAACGGCGCGGTCGGCTCGGGCTTCAGCGCCACGGTTTCCCCCTAGCAGGTTGTTACCGCTTGCCCTACCACGATAGCCATCAAGAGGCGCATGTGGAGCGCCTGTTGATGAGATTGATGGCTCAATCAAGCCGCCCGGCCAGTAGCTGTTCCAGTGGCATATTCCCCTGTCATGGGCCGTGTCCCGGAGTGACGGGAATGCCCGAGCGTTGCCCATCGTTCGATCTCTTCGTACAGAGATAGCAGTCCGTACGAGGGACGACGTTGCGTACGGAACACCACGCACAGCCACCGTACCGGGGGCACGGCCGAGGAGGGCGACGATGAGCGAGACCGGGGACCGGATCCGCGGGACGGTCCGAGGGACGGCACCCGTCCCGCTGTCCGTACTGGACCTGGCCACCGTGGGCAGCGGCAGCACCTCCTACGACGCCCTGCGCACCAGCGTGGCCCTGGCCGAGCTGGCCGAGGCCCGCGGCTACGAGCGCCACTGGGTGGCCGAGCACCACTCCATGCCGGGCGTCGCCAGCTCCGCCCCCGCGGTGATCCTCGCCCACCTCGCCGCCCACACCTCCCGGATCCGCCTCGGCTCGGGCGGGGTCATGCTGCCCAACCACGCCCCGCTGGCCGTCGCCGAGCAGTTCGGCACGCTGGAGGCCCTCGCTCCGGGCCGGATCGACCTCGGGCTCGGACGGGCCCCGGGCACCGACGGCCGCACCGCCGCCGCGCTGCGCGGGCCCGGGCGGCTGGACGAGGCCGCCGACGAGTTCCCGCGGCGCCTCGCCGAGCTCACCCGCTTCCTCGACGACGACTTCCCCGACGCCCACCCCTACGCCCGGGTGCACGCCGTACCCGGCCCGGTGCAGGGGCCGACCTCGCGGCCGCCGCTGTGGCTGCTGGGCTCCTCGGGGTTCAGTGCGCGCCTGGCCGGGGAGCTGGGGCTGCCCTTCGCCTACGCCCACCACTTCTCGGCGGCGGGCACCCTGCCCGCGCTCGACCTGTACCGGGAGAGCTTCCGCCCGTCCGCCGTGCTCGACGCCCCCTACGCCGTGATCGGCGTCTCGGCGCTCGCCGCCGACACCGCCGAGGAGGCCCGGGCCCAGGTGCGCGCCGGCGCGCTGGGCATGCTCCGGCTGCGCTCGGGCCGGCCCGGGCTGGTGCCGACGCCGGAGGAGGCCGCCGCGTACCCGTACTCACCGCTGGAGCGGGAGTTCATCGACAGCTGGCTCGCCACCATCGTGCACGGCACCCCCGACGAGGTCCGTACCGGGCTGGACGACCTCGCCAAGCGGACCGGGGCGGACGAGCTGATGCTGACCTCCAGCGCGCACAGCGGGGCCGCGCGGCTGCGCTCGTACGCGCTCGTCGCAGATGCGTACGGGATGCCCTCGGAGGCGCCCGCGGGAGGTCCCGCCGAGGGGGTCTGACGCCGTCGGCGGACGATGAACGGGGTTTGGCTGGTTTGTTGCCGAAACCTTGCGCCGAGGTTCCTCAAGACAGTCTTAAACCGCTCGTCACCCGGGGTGGCGGGCGGTTTCTGATGTGCGCTCAGGCCTCTGACTTGGGAAATTCGGTCACGAGTGGTCTAGTCCTTCTTTCCGGCTGTTCGGCTCCGAACCATTGACGCGCCCGTTACGTGATCGCTAACACTTCTCCCACCCGGGCCGTCACCTCCTCCCCACTCCCTCCCCGGAGGTTGTTCATGCACTTCCGTAAACCCCTCGTCGCGGCCGCCGCCACGGCCGCGCTGGCCGCCGGAGCGCTGGCCTCGTTCGCGAGCCTCGGCACCGCCCAGGCCGCGTCCGCCGGAACCACCGTCTCCGCCGCGGCCGGCGGAGTGCGCATCGCCTATTACGACCAGTGGAGCGTGTACGGGAACGCCTTCTATCCCAAGCACCTCGACACCCGGGGCATCGCCGGCAAGCTGGACGTCATCAACTACTCGTTCGGCAACATCCACCCCACCAACCTCACCTGTTTCGAGGCCAACAAGGCGGCGGGGGACGACAACAACCCCAACGCCGGTGACGGTGCGGGCGACTCCTTCGCCGACTACCAGAAGTCCTTCTCCGCGGCGGACAGCGTCAGCGGGGTCGCCGACAAGTGGGACCAGCCCATCATGGGCGTCTTCAACCAGTTCAAGCAGCTGAAGGCCAAGTACCCGCACCTCAAGATCAACATATCGATCGGCGGCTGGACGTACTCCAAGTACTTCCACGACGCGGCACTCACCGACGCCAGCCGCAAGAAGTTCGTCAGCTCCTGCATCGACCAGTACATCAAGGGCAACCTGCCGGTCGAGGGCGGCTTCGGCGGTCCCGGCACCGCGGCGGGCATCTTCGACGGCATCGACATCGACTGGGAGTACCCGGGCTCGGAGGGCGGCCACCTCGGCAACCACTACGGCCCCGAGGACAAGGCCAACTTCACGCTCCTGCTGAAGGAGTTCCGCGAGCAGCTCGACGCGTACGGCGCGGCCAACGGCGGCAAGAAGTACCTGCTCACCGCGGCCCTCCCGGCCGGCCAGGACAAGATCAAGCACATCGAGACCGACAAGGTCGGCGCGTACCTCGACTACGCGAACATCATGACGTACGACATGCACGGCGCCTGGGACGGCGACGGGCCGACGTACCACCAGTCCCCGCTGCTGGACTCGCCCGCCGATCCGACCGACGTGATCGCGCCCGGCACCCAGAAGTACGGCATCAAGAACGCCGTCGACTCCTGGCTCGACGGCAACCCGGCCTACGGCATCGCCGGCGGTTTCCCGGCGAACAAGCTGACGCTGGGCTACGAGTTCTACTACCGCGGCTGGAAGGGCGTCCCGGCGGGCACCACCCACGGTCTCGCCCAGCCCGCGACCGGCGGCTCAGCCGCCCGGCCGCTCAGCCAGCAGGCGGGCATCGCGTACTACAAGGAGCTCGGCGGCATCGTCGACAACCCGGCGACCACCTTCTGGGACGACCAGGCGAAGTCCTCGTACTTCTCCAAGGACGGCGAGTTCTTCACCGGCCTGAACCAGAAGTCGGTCCAGGCCCGCGTCGACTACGGCAAGAGCCGCGGCCTGGCGGGCGCGATGATGTACTCCCTGCTCGGCCTGGACGACAAGGCCACGCTGCTCAACCAGATCTCGGACGCCCTCGGCGGCACCACGCAGCCGCCGACCACCCCGCCGACGACGCCGCCGACCACTCCGCCGACGACGCCTCCGACCACCCCGCCCACCACGCCCGGCGCCTGCGTCAACCCGGCGTACACCGCGGGCACGGTCTACACCGGCGGCAGCCTGGTCTCGCACAAGGGCCACACCTGGAAGGCCAAGTGGTGGACGCAGAACGAGGAGCCCGGCACCACCGGTGAATGGGGCGTCTGGCAGGACCTCGGCGCCTGCTGATCTCCCCCCACCCCGCGCCGAGCGGCGGGCCGCCCCCGACTCCTCCCGAGGAGCGGGGGCGGTTCCGTCACGCGGCGCGGCCGCAGGCCCGGGCGGGCCCGGCCCGGGTGTTCTGTCCGGGAGGTGGTGGACGGGTGAGTCAGCTCTCGACCGACACCCGTGATCAGCTCTGCGTCTCCTCGCGGCGTCCCGCAGCGGCCGCATCGGGCAGGACGAGCAGCTTGCCGGTGGTACGCCGAGCCTCCAGATCGCCGTGGGCCCGGGCGGCCTCGGACAGTGCGTAGCGGCCCGTCACGGTGACCTCAATGGCCTTGGAGCGCACCCACTCGAACACGTCGGCGGCCCGTCGGAGCAGTTCGGACCGATCGGCGATGAAGTCCCCGAGGCTGGGCCGGATCAGCGTCAGCGAACCGCCGCGGGCGAGCCGCATCGGATCGAACGGCGGCACGGCACCGCTGGCCGCGCCGAAGAGCACGAGATGGCCGCGGGTTCGCAGGCTGGCGAGGCTCGCGTCGAAGGTGTGCGCGCCCACGCCGTCGAAGACGACCGGCAGTCCCTGACCGCCGTTGAGCCGCCTCACCTCGGCTGCGAGATCGTCGACCGCGGAGGAAAGGATCACCTCGGCGGCCCCGGCACGCTTCGCCAGCTCGGCCTTCGCCGTGGTCGACGTCGTGCCGATCACCCTGCCGCCGAGATGGGTGATGAGCTGGGTCAGAAGCAGCCCCGTGCCACCGGCGGCCGCATGCACGAGCACCGTGTCGCCCCCCTGGACCGGGTAGGCGTCCTTGACGAGATAGTGCGCGGTCATGCCCTGGAGGAGCACGGCGGCGGCCGTCTCGAAGTCGATGTCGTCGGGCAGCGGCACCAGCCGGGAGGAGTCCACGACGGCCCGCTCGGCATACGTGCCGGGAATCTCCACCCAACCGACCCGGTCCCCGACCGCGACGTCAGCGACGCCGGGTCCCACTTCGACGACCGTGCCGGCGCCCTCGGTGCCCGGGGTGAAGGGCAGCGGGAGGCTGTACCGGCCCTCGCGGTGGTAGACGTCGAGGAAGTTGACCCCGGATGCGGCGACCTCCACGACCGCCTCGCCCGGACCCGGCCGCGGCTGGTCCACCTCGGCCTCCTGCAGTACCTCGGGACCGCCCACTGCGTACACCTGAATCGCTCGCATGACCCCTCCAAGTCGGCTCGTCCACCACCAACCCCGTTGCCGGCGATCCGATTCCCCCGGGTCCGGGACAGGAGAGCGCCTAGCCGGACGAGGTGCGGGCGCGGATCATCTCCGCGATGCGCTCCGGGGCCACCGCACGCGAGTACAGCCAGCCCTGGCCGGTGTCGCAGCCCACCCGGCGCAGCCGGGCCGCCTGGCCGGCGGTCTCCACGCACTCCGCGGTCACGGTCAGCCCGAGCCGGTGCGCGAGCTGCACCAGGGCCTCGACGATGGTCTCGTCGGCCGGGTTGGGGTGCGTACCGCCCTCGTAGCGGAAGCCGCGGACGAAGGAGCCGTCCAGCTTGAGCACCGAGACCGGCAGCCGGCTGAGGTAGGCGAGGTTGGAGTAGCCGGTGCCGAAGTCGTCGATGGCGATGCGCACGCCCATGTCGCTGAGGGCCTGGAGGGCCTGGAGCGGGCGGCCCGCCGAGCCCATGACCGCCGACTCCGTGAGCTCCAGCTGGAGCAGCTGCGGGGCCAGCCCGGTGTCGGCGAGGATCTCCGCGACGTCACCCACCAGGTCGGAGTCCCACACCTGGCGGACGGCCACGTTCACCGACACGAAGACCGGCGAGTCGCTCGGGTGCTCGATCTGCCAGCGGCGGGCCTGCCGGCAGGCGGTACGCAGCACCCATTGCCCCAACTGGACGATGGACCCGTCCTCTTCGGCAATTCCGATGAACCGATTCGGCGTCAGCGTGCCGAACTGCGGGTGGTTCCACCGCACCAGGGCCTCCACCCCGCGCACCGCCCCGGTCTCCAGGTCCACCAGCGGTTGGTACTCCAGCGCGAACTCGCCCCGGTCCACCGCCGGCCGCAGCGTGGACGACAGGGCCTGCCGGGTCATCCGGTGGGCGTTGCGCTCGGGGTCGAACAGCGTCCAGCGGGCCTTGCCGTCCGCCTTCGCCCAGTACAGCGTGGTGTCGGCGGCCTGCATCAGGCCGGTCGCCGAGGTGCCCTCGGCCACCCGCTCGACCACGCCGATCGAGGCGGAGACCGACAGCCGCTGCCCGGCCAGTTCGAACGGCTCCTGGATCGCGGCGAGTACCGCCCGGGCCAGGTCGACCAGTTCCTCGGTGCCCGTGGAGTCCTCCACCAGCAGGGCGAACTCGTCCCCGCCGAGCCGGGCCACCAGGTGGCCGCCGGTGCGCCCGTAGCCGGACTGGTCGGCGCACTGGGTCAGCCGGGCCGCGACCGCCGTCAGCAGCCGGTCGCCCACCCGGTGGCCCAGGGTGTCGTTGACCGCCTTGAACCCGTCCAGGTCCAGGTAGCACAGCCCGATCCGGCCGGTGCCCCCGCGCTCGTACGAGGAGGCCTCCAGCGCGGCGGACAGCCGCTCGAAGAACAGCGCCCGGTTGGGCAGCCGGGTCACCGGGTCGTGCATCTGCAGGTGCCGCAGCCGCGCCTGGAGGTCGCGCCGGTCGCTGACGTCCGCGACCGACAGCAGGACGTCGTGGGTGCCGGGTACGGGCCCCAGGGTGACCTCGGTCCACACCGAGTGCCCGTCGGGGTGCTTGAGCCGCCGGGTGCAGCGCAGTCGCGCCTGCCGGCCGCGCAGCACCTCGCGGTACGCCTGCCAGGTGCGCGCCTCCGCGGCGAGGTCGACCAGGTCGGCCGCCTGCTGCCCGAGCAGCGAGTGCGGGGCCGTGCCCAGCAGGGACGCCAAGGCGTCGTTGACGGCGACGACGGAGCCGTCCCGGTCGACGAGCGCCATGGCGAGGTGGGCGGCGGCGAACGCGGCCCGGAAGTCCCGTGGTTCACCACCGGCCCCGGTCGGGTCGGCCCTTTCGGTCGGCTCGGCGCGCCCGGTCGGGTCGGCCTTCCCGGTCGGCTCGGCGCGCCCGGAAGGGGCAGCCGGTACCGGAGTGTGACGCTCAGTAGTGGTCGGGCGGATGCTGTCGGCCGCCGAACCGGTTCCCTCGGAGGTTCCGCCCACCGCTCGCTCCCGCATTCTCGTGATGTCCGCGCAGGAAAGTGTGCCGATCATAGAGGCTGCCGCAAGGCCCTATCCAGCGGCGTCGCCGTGCCGTGCGCCGCACTTCGTGCGTGTGACGGTTCGGCCGGATGTCCCCGCCCGATCGTTTCTGCACAGCTCTGAGCATGCGGCAGCGGCACCTGATCCCGTGTGATCGGTCGTGACGTTGTGTAGGCGCACTCGTGAAGCGCGCGGGTCAGCGCCGTGCCGCGCGGTCACTCGCGTGGGGCAGCGGAACAGGACATATGACATGCAATCACCCCAAGGTGGAGGAGTCAGCCCATAAGCCCCCACCGGAGGTCGATGTGCCGCGACAGCAGACACCCGTGGGAGTGGACCGCTCCCCCCTGCGCAGCACCGCCGCGGCCCTCACCTCCCTCACGGCGCTCGCCGCCATGTCGCTCGTCGCCGGCCCCGCCGTGGCCGACTCGGGGGCCGGTCCGTGCGCCCTGACCCGCACCTCGGCGCACCATTCGCTCGGCCTGGACACCTGGAACAGCTCCTACCCCCGGCCCGTGCGCACCCTGAACGCGGTCATGGTCTTCCTGTCCTTCCCCGACTCCCGGCCGCGCGCCACGCCGCAGCAGATCACCGCCGACTACTTCCCGGCCACCAGCGACTTCTTCGAGCGCGCCTCGTACGGCAAGTTCCGGCTGGCCCCGCACCCGCAGGCGCAGTGGGTCCAGATGCCCAAGCGCTCCACCGCGTACCGGATACAGCGCGACTGGGCGCCCGAGGACCGGGCCGCGTACCTGCGCGACGCCGTCGCCACCGCGGACCGGGCGGTGGACTTCTCGGCGTACGACGTCGTCTACTTCGTGGCCGACCCGGACGCGCCCGGCGTGGACTCCGACGCCACCAAGGTCGTCAACTTCGACCGGCCCCTCCGCGCCGACGGCACCGAGCTGCGGCGGATCGTCACGGTGTTCGAGCGCCATCCGCCGGACCGCAACGTGCTGGCGCACGAGACCGGCCACGTCTTCGACCTGCCCGACCTCTACCACCGGCCGACGGACGGCAAGGGCGACTGGGACACGTACGTGGGCGACTGGGACGTCATGGGCAGCCAGTTCGGCATGGCCCCGGACCTGTTCGCCTGGCACAAGTGGAAGCTCGGCTGGCTCGGCCCCGAACAGGTGGACTGCGTCCGCAGCGGCACCTCCCTGCACACCCTCCAGCCCCTCGGCGAGGCCCCCCGGCCGGGTGGCAGCGGCGGCACCCGGCTGGCGGTCGTACGGACCGGCCGGGACAGCGCGATCGCGGTGGAGGCGCGGGGCTCGGCCGGCAACGACGGGGACACGTGCACCGAGGGCGTCCTGGTCTACCGCGTCCGCAACGAGGCCGCGTCGGGCGGCGGCCCGATCGAGGTGCTGGACGCCCACCCGGACACCGAGGCCTGCTGGGACCGCTCGGTGTACCCGCCGCTGGCGGACGCACCGCTGGAGGTCGGCGAGAGCTTCACGGTGCCGGGGGAGCGGATCCGGATCGAGGTGGCGGACCGGACCCAGTCCGGGGCGTACACGGTGAAGATCACGACCTGATCCGCTGCCGGCCCCGCCCCGCCCCGGGGCGCACACGAAGAAGCCCCCCTTCTCGCGAAGGGGGGCTTCTTCCGTCGGTGCGCCGCCAGGGACTCGAACCCCGGACCCGCTGATTAAGAGTCAGCTGCTCTAACCAACTGAGCTAGCGGCGCCTGCTGACGTCGTAGACATTAGCATCCCCGTCGGCGGAACGAAAAATCGATATCCGCAGGTCCGTGCCCGGCCCTGGCTCTGGCCCGGCGCCTGGCCCCGTGGCCCCGCCTGCGTCCCGCCGCGGGGCCGGTCCTGCGCCTGGCTCCGGGCCGCCCGGACGCACGCCCACAGCAACGCGTCCGCGCCCGGCAGCCACGGCCGCCGGGCGTCCGGGGCCACCAGCCAGCGGGCGGGGCCCGCTGCGGCGGTCAGCGGGGGCACGGTGACCGCGTCACCGCGGCCGTGGCACAGCGGCGTCGGCACGGCGTCCGCCCACTCCTCCCAGTCCAGCAGCGACGGCAGCCGGTGGGCGGTCCCCACGGAGGCGAAGAGCAGCATCCGGCCGCGGTGCACGGCGACCGGCCCCGAGCCCGGGCCCTCGCTCCAGAGCAGGTCCAGCATCCGGCGGCCGAGGACGACGGGCACGTTGACGATGTCGAAGGCGGTGCCGCACGGCAGGACGGCCGGGGCGGTGGGCCGGGCCTGCCAGAGCGCGAGCGTGCTGCGCGGGTACGGCGCCGCCGAGGCGAGCCAGGCCGCGCCCTGCGGGGTGACGTGGGTGGCGGCTGCCGTGTCGCCGGTCCCGCGGGCGGGGCAGCCGGTGTCCGTCGTCGTCATCGTCGGCATCGTCGTCATGCCGTCCTGTCTACCGGGCGTACGCAACCGGTTCCGCGGAGTTACCGGAAACGGGTACGCGGCGGGGCGGCGAGGAGTATCGTGCGCCGCGCATATGCCCGGGCCCCGGGCGGAAGGGTCCGTCCGGGGCCCGGGCCGGCCGTGCGACCGGGTCGGCCGCCGCGCCGTACGTCGCTCACTCGGGTTCGGTGGCGCCCCGCTGGAGCTCCACGCCGAACTCGACCATCTTGCGCGCGTAGTCCTCGGTCCACTCCGCCTGCTCGGCGATGTCCGCGAGGGGGAGGCGGTCGAACCGGCTGGGGTCCGCCAGCTGGGCCGCCCCCAGGGCCTGGAACTCCACCGCACGGTCGTGCGCGGCCCGGAAGGCCAGGGTCAGCTCGGTGGCACGCGTCAGCAGCTCCCGCGGGTCCTCGATCGACTCCAGGTCGAAGAAGTGCTCCGGGTCCGCGGCAGCCTCCGAGGGCTCGAAGAGCAGCGGCGCGGGCCGCAGCCTCCGCTCGGTCCGCTCGGGTTCTGCCATGCGTGTCCTCCTGGTGCTCGCGCGTACGGGAATCCGGGCCAGTACGGGAATCCGGGCCACCCTCCATTGTCCAACGGCGCGCAAGAGCGCCCGGGGGTGGTGCCCGCCGGCGGGCTCACGCCCTCCCGGCCGTCCGTCAGGCGGAGACGGTCGGCTCCTGCGCGGCCAGCTTGGCGAGCTCGTCGAGCAGCGCGGTGACCTCGTCGGTCAGGCCCTCGGGCGCGGTGAAGCCGCCCTCGCCGACCAGGGCGTTGATGCCGGCCACGGCCGGGCTGTGCTCGGCGGTGCGGCAGCCCAGGCGGGCGAGCACGGGACGCAGCATGGTGGCGGCCGGGGCGCCGCCGGTGGGGCCGGCGCTGTAGGTGAGCAGGCCGACCGGCTTGTCCTTCCACTCCGCGTAGAGGTAGTCGACCGCGTTCTTCAGCGGGGCGGAGAAGCCGCCGTTGTACATCGGCATGACGAACAGGACCGCGTCGGCTGCACCGACCGTGGCGCTCCAGTCGCGGGTGTGCTGGTGGACGTACGTGCCCGAAGCGGCCGGCTCCGGCTCGTCGAGCAGCGGCAGGGCGATCTCGGCGAGGTCGGCCGGGACCGGGGAGAAGCCGTCGTGGGCGCGGGCGGTCTCGGTGACCCAGGCGGCGAGCGGACGGCCGAGGGAGGTGGGGCGGGTGCTGGTGGACAGGACGAGCAGGCGCGGCATGATCAGGTTCCTCCGAAGCGGCCTAGTAGATCATTCGCCCGTATCCAATCACGCAGCTTTCGTGCCCGTCCCGGGTCCACCGGGCCCCGACCTCCCGGAACCATGAACTCCGCCCCGGAACCGTGAACTCCCCTGCCGGAACCATGAACTCCGCCCCTCTCGCCCTCCTACGGCCGCCAGCCCACGCGGTGTTCGGCGAGGTGGGCGAGCACGGCGTGGTTGGCCTCCCAGCCGTCCGGGAACTTCACCGTCACGCCCAGTTGGACCGGCTCCGTCTCCGGGTGTTCGTCCAGGAGTTCCGGGATGCCGGCGCGGGCCACGACCACGCAGGCGTGCCGGTGGCGGGAGGCCAGGACGCACAGGCGGCCCGTCTCCAGGTGGAACGCCGTCGCGTCCGGCCGGCCCGACAGGGGGTGCAGGACGACCGTGAGGTCGTACTCGCGGCCCTGGAGGCGGTTGGCGGTGTCCACGGTGACCCCCGTGACCCCCAGCTCCGCCAGCGCCGCGCGGACCGCGGCGGCCTGGTCGCGGTGGGCCGTGCCGACCGTGATCCGGTCCGCCGTCATCGGCCGCGCCGCCGGGGACTGCTCGTCCCGGGTGAACGCCCCGCGGTCCAGCGCCCGCCGGACCACCAGCGCCACCGCCCGGACCGCCTCCGGGTCCGTCCGCGGCGTGTGCCGGGCCGGCAGCTCCAGCAGCCCCCAGCCGGCCTCCGCCGCCTCGTCCAGCACCCGGTCCGGCCCCGACCCGTCCGAGGGGACCCCGTACGACAGCACCCGCTCGCCCGGCCCGGTCCCGCTGCGGAACGGCGTGTACGGGTAGAAGGCGCCCGAGACCAGCGGGGCCGCCGAGGCCGGCAGCCGCCAGGACACCGGCAGCCGGTGCTGCGGCAGCCCCGGGTTGTGGGCCAGCAGCGTCGACACGGCCGACGCGGACGGGTCGTACGACAGCCCGGCCCACTGCTCGGCCCCCACCACGCTGAACGGGTCCAGCTGCCCCGGATCGCCCACGAACAGCGCCCGTTCGAACAGCCCGGCCACGGCCAGCAGCGCGTCCGAACGCATCTGGTACGCCTCGTCGACGATGGCGTGCTCCCACGGCTCGACGTGCTGCGTGTGCGCCCACTTGGCCGCCGTCGAGATCACCACCGGCAGCTCCGCCAGATCGCCCGGCTTGGCCGACAGGGTGACCGAGGCCAGCTCCCGCAGCGCGGGATCGTAGGCGTCGCCCTCGCTGCTGTGCAGCCGGCCGACCCGGAGCTCCGGGTCCTTGTCGGCCAGCCGCAGCACCAGGTCGTCCACCTGGGCATTGGTCTGCGCCACGATCATCAGCCGGCGGCCGGCCGCCGCCAGCTCCCGCGCGGCGCGCACCACCAGCGTGGACTTGCCGGCGCCCGGCGGGGAGTCGACGACCACACCGCGCTCGGTGCCGTGCAGGGTGTCGTGCAGGATCGCGTCGGTGGCCCGGGCGGCGGCCGCCCCCGGGTCGAACGCCGTCGCGGACGCGGGGGCCGACGCGGAGGTCGGGGCAGGCTTCACAGGAGGTCCTCGTCGGTCACGGCGTCGGCGGCGGCCCCGGCGGAGCCCGCCCCGGGCGGCCCGCCATGGGTCCACGGCGTCGCTTCGGGCTCGGGCAGCCGCGGCCCGCCCCGGGCATCGTGCTCGAACAGCGTCCAGCAGATCCGGTCGCCCTTCTCCGGCACGGTGCCCGGCTCGGGCTCCCGGCCGCGGCCCATCCTGTCCAGCAGGCGCAGCACGAGCTGCGCCCCCTGCCCGTCGTGCCCGCCGGCACCGGCGTCCCCGGGGCGGGCGGCCCCGAGGTACCCGACGAACGCGGCGGCCTGGGTCTTGCCGTCCAGCACCCGGTACACCTTGCCGCCACCGGTCTCGGCCAGCTGCGGCACGTCCTGCGTGGACACGGTCACCAGCGGGCGCGGGCTGGGCCGCTTGGAGTCCGTCCACTCCATGACCACCTCGGTGACCTCCCCCTCGAACGCCTCGCCCGACAGCCGCCGGCCCGCCATCACCAGCGGGTCGTCCAGCGCCTCCTGGGCGTCCAGCCGGGCCTGCTCGGTCTCCCGTACGGCGAGCTTCTGCGCGGCGGTCACCGCGTCGTCGCGGCGCGGCTGCGGCGGCTCGCCCGCCCGGACCCGGTCCCGGTGGCCGGTGAAGGACCAGCGGTCACGGGTCCAGCGCTGCTCGGTCCGCTCGCCCGGCGGCAGGGCGCGCAGCAGGTCGAGCGCCCGCCAGACCGCCCGCCAGGTGTCCGCCATCTGCTCGGCGACCAGCCGCCGCACCTCCTCCTCGGCCCGCCGCACGGGCTCGGCGTCCCGGCTCCGGCCGCCCGCCCGGGCGGCGTCGTACGCGGCCATGGCCGGGGCCAGCAGCTTGTTGTCGAAGGCGGGGTCGGTGGCCGGGCCGGCCGGCGGCACCAGCAGCAGGCCCCGCTCGTCCCGGGCCAGCTCCGCCCGTACCGCCCGCTCGGCACCCGACTCGCCCGGCGGCGGAGCGATCCACTCCAGCAGCGCGGCCAGGTGCTGGTCCTCCAGGCTGCTCTGCCCGGTCGCCCAGTGCCGGGAGAGCAGCTCGGTGGCGGACAGCAGCATCGAGGAGCCGGGCACCCGCGACCGCTCGGCGAGGTGCGTGAACCAGCGTCCGAGCAGCGGCACCTGGGTCGGCGCCGGATACGGATGGTCCGGATCCTCCTCGGCCGTGCGCCGGAACCGCATCGACCGCCCGAGCAGCCGTACGTACTCGATCCCGGCCCGGCTGGGCACGATCAGCTGCGGCGCGTCCACGCACAGCTCGGTGGCGACCTTGACCCGCTTGCCGCTCTCCGGGTCGGTCTCGGTCCGCTCGGCCGGCTCCACCACGTCCAGGAAGCCGTCCAGGTACGGCATCACCTCGGCCGCGAGCTCGGCCAGGAACTCCCAGCGCAGGTCGCGGTCGCGCGGCTGCGACACCACCAGCACCCGCGGCGCGTCCCGGTCGGTGCCGACCATGGCCCCCAGCGGCGCCCCGGCCTCACCGGCCGTCGTCAGCGGCACGAACACCAGCGGCCGGTCGCCCAGGTGCCGGTGCCGTACGGTCGCCAGCGGCCGGGCGCGCCCCGCGCGGACGGCCTCCAGCCGGGCCAGCGTGCTCAGCAGGGGCATGCGGGGGCCTCCTGGGCCTCGTACGGCGGGCGGGCGGCCGCGGTCTCCAGGGCCTCGGCGCGCAGCCGGGCGGCCCGGCGCAGTGCCACCGCGGTCGGATCGTCGGTGGGGTCGTGGCCCTCGGCGGCGGCCAGGGCCGCGCCGACCGTGGTCAGCGCGCCCAGCTCGCCCCGCACGGACCGGCCGAGCGCCCCCACCGCGTCCGCGGCGCGCGCCTGCTGCCGGCAGTGGAACGCCAGCTCGCACGCGGCCAGGCACTCGGGCGCGTAGGCGGCGCCGACGGCCGCCACCGCCTCGGTCAGCTCCTCGGCGGGCCGGGCCGGGTCGAAGCTCAGCCCCTCGGGGAGGGCGGCGGCCAGCTCCTCGACCCGGGCCAGCCGGTCGAGCTGGCGCCGGGTGACCGCGCGCTGCTTGCGGACGTCCATGACGGCGGCGGCGGGCAGGTTGGAGAAGTCCTTGGGGCACACCAGCAGGGCCAGGTGGCCGACCGTGGCGGCCGGCAGCAGCGCGGCGGTCTTCTCCAACGCCAGCACGTAGACGGCGGCCTGCCGGGCCGCGGCGCCGACCTTGGCCGGGTCCGCCGCGCCGTCGATCATCGGGAAGGACTTGATCTCGACCACGGTCCAGCGTCCGTCGGGATGCACCACGACGGCGTCCGGCTCCAGATAGGCCGGGGTGCCCGCGACCTCCAGCGCCAGCATCGGGTGCTCCAGCAGGGTCCAGCTGCCGGCCGCCGTCGCCTCGCGCAGCGCCAGCGCCGTCCGGGCCGCCCGGCCCTCGGGGCCCGCGGCCGTCAGGTCCGGCACGGGCGCGTCCCGGCCCGGCGGCGGGCAACCCGCGCCCAGCCGCTCGTGCACCAGCCGCAGCAGGTCCGCCCCGCCGTCGCCCTTGACCCTGGCCTCGAAGGAGTTGCCGCGGATCAGCGCGAACTGCGACTGGCCGAAGGCGGAGGGCGTGCCGAGGGCCGAGGCCAGCGCGGTCTTGTCCACGCCGGCCCCGTCGAGGAGGGCGCGTCTGCCGCAGCCGGGGTTGGCGGCGAGCGCCGCCAGCGCGCGGGCGTCGAGCGGCCGGGGCGGGACCGCGGGGCCGCGCAGGTCCGCGAGCCGCTGCCGGAGTGTCGTCGTCTGCGGGGGAACGCTGGGCGGGTAGGAGCTCACCCGCGGAAGTGTCCCATCCGCCACCGACAACCGGGGGGCCCTGGCGGAAAACGAGCAGGCCGGCCCGCCGACCGACCGTACGGGGTACCCGCTGTTCATGTGATGGATGATGGTCGGACGACCCCACGGGTGAAAATCCGACCGACCGGGAGAATCTGACATGTCCCCCCGCATCCTGCTCGCCCGCCACGGGCAGACCGCCTGGTCGCTGTCCGGCAAGCACACGGGCCGCACGGACGTGCCGCTGCTCGACGAGGGCCGGCTCGGGGCGAAGCTCCTCGGTGAGCGCCTGGCCCGGGACCCCTGGCGGGGGCTGCCCGGCGTGGAGGTCCGCACCAGCCCGCTGGCCCGCGCGAGCGAGAGCTGCGAGCTGGCCGGCTTCGGGGTCCGGGCCGAGCCCTGGGACCTGCTGATGGAGTGGGACTACGGCGACTACGAGGGCATGACCCCCGCCGAGATCCAGGCCGTCCGCCCCGGCTGGCTGATCTGGCGCGACGGGGTCCCCGGCGGCGAGTCGGTCGCCGACGTCGCGGCCCGCGCCGACGAGGTCGTGGCCTGGGCCCGGTCGTCCGAGCGCGACGTCCTGGTCTTCGCCCACGGCCACATCCTGCGCACCCTGGCCGCCCGCTGGCTCGGCCTGGACGCCTCCTTCGGCGCCCGCATCCGCCTGGACCCCACCTCCCTGTCGGTCCTGGGCTGGGCCTACGGGGCCCCGGCCCTGGAACGCTGGAACGACACCGGGCACCTGGACGCGTAGCGGCCGGGAGCCGGGCCGGGGCTCGGGCCGGGCCGCGGCTCGGGCCGGGCCGCGGCTCGGGCCGGGCCGGGCGGCGTACGGACGGGGGTCAGACCGTCGCGTGGCGGTCGAGGAAGGTGGAGACCCGGGGGGAGCGCTGGTGCGGGACCAGGGTGCGGGCGGTGTCCGCGAGCATCGAACGGACCCGGGTGGACTGCACCTCGGCGAGCAGGTCCAGCACCCGGCCGCCGGCCCCGGCCGCCTCCTCGGGCGCGCCCGCCCGGGCCAGGTGCCCGGCGAGCTCGGCGGTGTAGAGGGCCACGTTCCGGGCGAAGTGCGCCTCCTGGAGGTCGGCGGCCCGCCGGGCGTGCCGGGCGGCCTTTCCGTGCGCGCCCAGCAGCGCCCAGCAGCCGGCCTCCAGCGACTCCAGCTCCGCCTCGCCGAAGAACGTCATCCACTCGGGGTCGGCCGCGCTCGCCCCGCGCGCGAAGTGCCGGTGCGCCCGGCCGAGCGCCTCCTCGCAGGAGGAACGGTCCGCCAGCCCCGCCCAGCCCCCGGCCTCGCGCAGGCACAGCAGTGACAGCAACCGCGCCGAGCCCAGCCCCTTGGCCGCCCGCTGCCCGGCCTGCGCGGCGCGCACCGCCTCGCGCGGGCGGTCGCAGTCCCGGGCCAGGAACGCGGTGTTGCAGAAGGCGTGCGCCTCCAGCCCCGCGTCCCCCGAGACCCGCGCCGTGGCGAGCGCCTCCGCGTAGTGCGAGCGGGCGTCGCCGAACCGGCCCGAGTCGTGCGCCAGCCACCCCACCGACAGGGCCAGTTCCCCGGCGCCCGCGTGCAGCCGGTCCTCGGTGGACTGCCGGGTGGCCCCGGCGTCCAGCAGGGCGTAGGCCGCGCGCAGTGGTTCGGCGGCCGTGCGGTAGAGGGCGTCCGCGCCGTGCCGGTCGTCGAGCAGCCGGATCCGGCGTACGGCGTCCTCCACCGCCGCGGCCTCGTTCTCCCCGGCCCGGGCCGGGATCCGGCGCTGGTCGCCGAGCAGGCTGAAGGTGAGGGTCGCGGCGCGGCCGCGGACCGCCTCGCGCGGGGAGAAGCCGAGGTCGGCCAGGGTGCGGCCGGGGAACATGTGCAGGAAGACCCGCTCGTAGGCGTAGTTGGGACAGCGGATCTCGCCCGACTCGACCCGGCCGATGTAGCGGGCGTCGCAGGAAACCGTTTCTCCGATCTCCCGCGCGGCCCTGCGCACCAGGGCGGCGAACTCGGCGGGCGAGTGCGCTCCGCGCAGTTGCCGGAACGACGCGTTGGGCGTGTGGGGGGACGCCGCCATGACGTGGCCTCTCCGGTGAGGAATGCCGGTGGCTGGTGGGGGAACCGGCGCGCATGAACGTACCGCCAGGGCCGGGTGGCGGATGCGGTGTTTGGCTACAAAACGGATATCTCACCCGTGATCCGCCATGAACTGCCATCCTTTGCGGCGTCGTTGCGCCGCCACCGTTGACGTTCGCGCGCGTTGAACCATGCGGAGTCGAGCATCGGGGAGAACGAGGAGGGGTTCCCTTGTCGGAGGGCGGTATGGAGAGCAGTGGAACGAGCACCGCGGCCGCGCCGGCGCCGCCCGTGCCCCTGTCCGGGGCGTCCCCGGCCCCGGACCTGGTGACCGTCCCCACCCGACAGGGGCTGGAGGCGGTGGACATCATCCGCCGCGGCGCCCCCACCCTCGCCGGCGGTGTGGGCCCCGTCCTGCACGACGGCTCGGACGACACCCTCGGCTTCCTCGTGCCGGCGGGCACCGCCGACGGCTGGGACCTGCCGGGCAGCGCCTGTACGCAGACCAACGGCCGCGGTATGCGCTTCGGCGACGCCCCCGCCGCGGGCACCACCACCGGCTGGCTGCTGCCCCCGGAGGGGGACGGTCCGCTGACCGACCCCGAGGTGCTCCGGGCGGCGCTGGGCGAGGCGGCCCGGCTGATCGAGGCGGCGGACAACTGCCGATGAGGCTGCCCGGCGGGGCGGGCTCGGCTGCGGCCCCCCTCCACCTCTGGCCCCGACCTGGCGCAGAAACGATTCGTCAGCGGAACACCGACGGCGGCGGCGCCGGCGAGGCCACCGCGGTCGCGTCCTTGACCGGTGCCGCGCCCCCGGCGAAGTCGGCCAGTTCCCGCCCGTGCAGCACCCGTCCCGGATGCGGGTCGCCCGCCACCCGCCGGGTGAACTCGGCCACCGGTAGCTCCTGGTCGGCGGCCACCAGCACGGCATTGCCGAAACGTTTCGCCCGAAGCACCACCGGGTCCGCCGCCAGGGCGAGCTGCCCGAACCGGGCCGCGGCCGTGGCGATCTGCCCCCGCAGGTGCGTCAGCGGCGGCCCGTCCGCCAGGTTGGCCACGTACCACCCGGTGGGCGCCAGCGCGCGCCGTACGTCGTCCAGGAACTCGGTGCTCGTCAGGTGCGCCGGGGTGCGCGCCCCGCCGAACACGTCCGCGATCACCACGTCCGCCCACCCTTCGGGCACCTTGGCCAGCCCCGCCCGCGCGTCGGCGGTACGGACCCGGACCCGGGCCTGCGGATCCAGGGGCAGGTGCTCCCGTACGAAGGCCACCAGCCCGGCGTCGATCTCCACGACCTGCTGGTTCGACCGGGGCCGGGTCG
>NZ_RPRY01000104.1 GCF_003949795.1 Streptomyces sp. WAC06614 | reverse complement strand
GTGGAGATCGTCAGGAACACCCGGTCGATTATGGCCGCGGGGGCCGCCCGCCCCCGGCCCGGCGCCCCGGAAAATCAGGTGGGACGGGCGGCCCACGCGGCCATAATCGACCGGGTGTTCCTGACGATCTCCACCACCGGTACCCCTGACCGACCCGCCACCGACCTGGGCTTCCTGCTGCACAAGCATCCCGGCAAGGCGCAGGCGTTCCCCACCTCCCACGGCACCGCGCACGTGCTGTACCCGGAGGCGACGCCCGAGCGCTGCACCGCCGCGCTGCTGCTGGAAGTGGACCCGGTCGCGCTGGTGCGCAAGGGCAGGGGCAAGGGCCGCGGTGGAGCGCCCGACGGGGCCCTGGCCCAGTACGTCAACGACCGGCCCTACGCCGCGTCCTCGCTGCTCGCCGTCGCCCTCGCGGCCGTCTTCCGCAGCGCCCTCAAGGGGCAGTGCGCCGCCCGGCCCGAGCTGGCGGAGCGGGCCCGGCCGCTGCGCGTGGAGATCCCGGCGCTCCCGGCCCGCGGCGGGGCCGAGCTGGTCCACCGGCTGTTCGCACCGCTGGGCTGGACCGAGGTCGTGGCCGAACCGGTGCCGCTGGACGAGCGGTTCCCCGAGTGGGGCGACTCCCGCTACGTCCGGCTGGTCCTGGAGGGCGAACTACGGCTCGCCGACGCGCTGCGCCAGCTCTACGTGCTGTTGCCGGTCCTCGACGACGCCAAGCACTACTGGGTGGCGCCCGACGAGGTGGACAAGCTGCTGCGGGCCGGCGACGGATGGCTGGCCGGCCACCCGGAGCACCGCAGGATCACCGAGCGCTACCTCGCCCGGCGCCGCTCCCTGACCGAGGACGCCATGGGCCGCCTCGAACTCGTCCGGCTGGCCGAGGCCGACGACAGCGAGGTCGAGGCCCTCGACAACGCCGTGGACGACACCCAGGACACCGCCGACCGGCCGGTGCCGCTGGCCGTACGGCGCCGCGAGGCGGTCCTCGGGGCCCTGCGCGCCGCCGGCGCCCGGCGCGTCCTGGACCTCGGCTGCGGCCAGGGCCAGCTCGTGCAGGCGCTGCTGCGGGACTCGGCCTTCACCGAGATCGTCGGCGTGGACGTGTCCGTACGGGCGCTGACCGTGGCCGCGCGCCGGCTGCGCCTGGACCGCATGGGCGAACACCTCGGCTCCCGGGTGAAGCTGATGCAGGGCTCGCTGACGTACACCGACAAGCGGCTCGCCGGCTACGACGCGGCCGTGCTCAGCGAGGTGATCGAGCACCTCGACCTGCCCCGGCTGCCCGCGCTGGAGTACGCCGTGCTGGGCGCGGCACGCCCCCGCACGGTGATCGTGACCACGCCCAACGTCGAGTACAACGTGCGCTGGGAGAGCCTGCCCGCCGGCCACGTCCGGCACGGTGACCACCGCTTCGAATGGACCCGCGAGGAGTTCCGTGCCTGGGCGGCCGCGGCCGCCGGACGGCACGGCTACACGGTTCGGTTCGAGGCCGTCGGCGAGGACGACCCCGAGGTGGGCCCGCCCACGCAGATGGCCGTGTTCCACCGCGACACCGACACCGACACTGGCACCGACACCGACCGCACCGGCACCACGCGCACCACGCGCACCACCGGCACCACCGGCACCACACACACCGACACCGACACCGACACCGCCTCCGCGGGCCCGAAGGAGGGCGACCCCGCATGACCGGCACCACGACCCCCGCAGCGACCCCGCGGGTGCTGCCCGTCCCCGACCTGTCCCTCGTCGTCCTCGTCGGGGCCACCGGCTCGGGCAAGTCCACCTTCGCCCGCCGCCACTTCAGGCCCACCGAGGTGCTCTCCTCCGACCACTGCCGCGGCCTGGTCAGCGACGACGAGAACGACCAGACCGTCAGCAAGGACGCCTTCGACGTCCTGCACTACATCGCCGGCAAGCGGCTGGCCGCCGGCCGGCTCACCGTCGTCGACGCCACCAACGTGCAGACCGAGGCCCGCCGGCAGCTCGTCCGGCTGGCCCGCGAGCACGACGTCCTGCCCGTGGCGATCGTCCTCGACCTGCCCGAGGAGGTCTGCGCCGCCCGCAACGCCCGGCGCCCCGACCGCGCCCACCTGCCCCGGCACGTGGTCCAGCGGCACCGCCGCGAACTGCGCCGCTCCCTGCGCGGCCTGGAACGCGAGGGCTTCCGCACGGTGCACATGCTGCGCGACGTCGCCGAGGTCGACGCGGCCGAGATCGTCCGGGAGAAGCGGTTCAACGACCTGCGCCACCTCACCGGCCCCTTCGACATCATCGGTGACGTGCACGGCTGCGCCTCGGAGCTGGAGAGCCTGCTGGCCAAGCTCGGCTACGTCGACGGGGTGCACCCCGCCGGCCGCACCGCGGTCTTCGTCGGCGACCTGGTCGACCGCGGCCCCGACAGCCCCGGCGTGCTGCGCCGCGTCATGGGCATGGTCAAGGCCGGCCACGCCCTGTGCGTGCCGGGCAACCACGAGAACAAGCTCGGCCGCCACCTGGCCGGCCGCAAGGTCCAGCTCACCCACGGCCTCGCCGAGACCGTGGAGCAGCTCGGCCGGGAGGACGAGGCGTTCGTCGCCGAGGTCCGGGAGTTCATCGACGGGCTGGTCAGCCACTACCTGCTCGACGGCGGCAAGCTGGTGGTCTGCCACGCCGGACTGCCCGAGAAGTACCACGGCCGCACCTCCGGCCGGGTCCGCTCGCACGCCCTGTACGGCGACACCACCGGCGAGACCGACGAGTTCGGGCTGCCCGTGCGCTACCCGTGGGCCGAGGACTACCGCGGCAAGGCCGTCGTGGTCTACGGCCACACGCCCGTGCCCACCACCTCCTGGGTCAACAACACCCTCTGCCTGGACACCGGGGCCGTGTTCGGCGGGCGGATGACCGCGCTGCGCTGGCCCGAGCGCGAGCTGGTCGACGTACCGGCCGAGCGGGTCTGGTACGAGCCGGTCAAGCCGCTGGCGACCGGGGCTCCCGGAGGCCACCAGGGCCGGCCGCTGGACCTGGCCGACGTCCAGGGCCGCCGGGTCGTGGAGACCCGGCACCTGGGCGCGGTGGCGGTGCGCGAGGAGAACGCGGCGGCGGCCCTGGAGGTGATGAGCCGGTTCGCGGTCGACCCGCGGCTGGTGCCGTACCTGCCGCCGACGATGGCGCCGACGGCCACCTCGAAGGAGGACGGCTACCTGGAGCACCCGGCCGAGGCCTTCGCCCAGTACCGGGCCGACGGCGTGGAGCGGGTGGTGTGCGAGGAGAAGCACATGGGCTCCCGCGCCGTCGTCCTGGTCTGCAAGGACGCCGAGGTCGCCCGCGAGCGCTTCGGCGTCACGGACGGGGCGACCGGGTCGGTGTACACCCGCACCGGCCGCGCCTTCTTCGACGACCCGGCCGTGACCGAGGAGGTCCTCGACCGGATCCGCTCGGCGGTCACCGCCGCCGGCCTCTGGGAGGAGCTCGCCGCGCCCCCCGGCGCCTCCGGAGCGGGGGACTGGCTGCTGCTCGACGGGGAACTGCTGCCCTGGTCGCTGAAGTCCACCGGGCTGCTGCGCCACCAGTACGCCGCCGTGGGCGCCGCTTCGCGGGCGGTGTTCCCGGGCGCCCTGGCCGCGCTGGAGGCGGCCGCCGCCCGCGGGGTGGACACCGGTGAGCTGCTGGAGCGTCAGCGGGAACGGGCGGCGGACGCGGCCGCGTTCACCGAGGCCTACCGGCGCTACTGCTGGACCACCGACGGGCTGGACGGGGTACGGTTCGCGCCGTTCCAGGTGCTCGCCGCGGAGGGCCGCAGCCTCGCCGCGGTCCCGCACGACCGGCAACTGGCCTGGCTGGACCGGCTGGTGGAGGCCGACGAGCGGGCCGGCACCGGCCTGCTGCGCCGCACCGGGCGGATCCACGTCGACACCGCCGACCCCGACTCCGTCCGTGCCGGCACCGAGTGGTGGCTGGAGCTGACGGCGGCCGGCGGCGAGGGCATGGTCGTCAAGCCGCTCCAGGCGTACGCGCGCGGCGGCAGCCGGGGCCTGGTCCAGCCGGGGGTCAAGGTGCGCGGGCGGGAGTACCTGCGGATCGTCTACGGCCCGGAGTACACCCGTCCGCGGAACCTGGAGCGGCTGCGCGAGCGGCACCTGGGCCACAAGCGGTCGCTGGCGCTGCGCGAGTACGCGCTCGGGCTGGAGGCGCTGGACCGGCTGGCGGACGGCGAGCCGCTGTGGCGGGTCCACGAAGCGGTGTTCGCGGTGCTCGCCCTGGAGTCGGAGCCGGTCGACCCGCGGCTGTGAGGGCCCGTCCCCTCCGGGCCGCGCGGTGACCAGGGGCGCGCGGGATCGTTCTTCCAGGGCAGCGGAGTGTACGCGACTCGGAAGGACGGAACGTCAGATATGAAGATGACCGCGCGCGGAAGCATTGCGGCGCTCATGACCTGTATGGCCGCGGCGGGAGCGGCGACACCTGCCGTGGCCTCCACGGTCCCGGTGGATGTCCCGCTCGGCGCGGCCCGGGCCGCACTGGGCGTGGACACCCCGCGCGTGGCCACCGGGGTGCCGGTGCCGGTGGTGGGGGCACCGGGGACGCCCACCTTCCACCAGGGCGAGATGCTGCCGACCCCGTTGCTCCCGGTGATCCCGGTGGGCACCGAGCTCGGTGACACCGGCGTCGCCTCGCCGCTGCCCAACCTGCTGGGCGGCAAGGAGACCGACGGCGAGGGCTCGGTGGAGTCCCCGGCCACCACCCTGCTCGCCAAGGGCCCCGGCGCGGTCCTCGGCCTGCCGCTGACCATGCCGAACGCCGCCAACTACGGGCTGCCGGACGTCACCGACCCCAAGCTCGGCATCCTCACCCCGGAACTCACGGGCGCGCCCTCGGCCCTGCTCGGGCTGCGCTGAGGCCGGGAGCTGTCCCTGCGGGCCTCGAAACGCCGCCCGGTCTGCGAACGTGTACGTCATGGGATTCCATGTCGATTCCGAGACCGGGCGGCTTCGCCGCGTCATTCTCCACCGACCCGACCTGGAGCTGAAGCGGCTCACTCCCAGCAACAAGGACGCGCTGCTCTTCGACGACGTCCTGTGGGTGCGCCGGGCCCGCCAGGAGCACGACGGCTTCGCCGACGTCCTGCGCGACAGAGGGGTCGCCGTCCACCTCTTCGGCGACCTGCTGCGCGAGACCCTCGACATCCACGAGGCCAGACGGCTGGTGCTGGACCGGGTGTTCGACGAGAAGGAGTACGGTCCGCTCGCCACCGACCACCTCCGCGCCGTCTTCGACGGGATGCCCTCGGAGGACCTGGCCGAGGCCCTGGTGGGCGGGATGACCAAACGGGAGTTCCTGGAGCGGCACAGCGAGCCGGTCTCGGTCCGGTTCCACGCCCTCGACCTCGACGGGTTCCTGCTCGGGCCGCTGCCCAACCACCTGTTCACCCGGGACACCTCCGCCTGGATCTACGACGGGGTGTCCATCAACGCCATGCGCTGGCCGGCCCGGCAGCGCGAGACCGTCCATTTCGAGGCGATCTACCGTCACCATCCGCTGTTCACCGCCTCCGGCGCCTTCCACTACTGGTCGCAGGGCCAGGCCGACTACCCCTCCACCATCGAGGGCGGTGACGTCCTGGTCATCGGCAACGGCGCGGTACTGATCGGGATGAGCGAGCGGACCACGCCCCAGGCGGTGGAAATGCTGGCGCGCGGACTGTTCGCGGCCGGCTCGGCGCGCGCCATCGTGGCGCTGGACATGCCCAAGCGGCGGGCGTTCATGCACCTGGACACGGTGATGACCATGGTCGACGGAGATACGTTCACCCAGTACGCGGGACTGGGCATGCTGCGGTCGTACACCATCGAGCCGGGTGACGACGCGACGGAGCTGAAGGTCACCGACCATCCGCCGGAGCACATGCACCGGGCCATCGCCTCCGCGCTGGGCCTGGACGCGATCCGGGTGCTGACCGCGACCCAGGACGTGCACTCGGCGGAGCGGGAGCAGTGGGACGACGGTTGCAACGTGCTCGCCGTGGAGCCGGGCGTGGTCGTGGCCTACGAGCGGAACGTCACCACCAACACCCATCTGCGCAAGGAGGGCATCGAGGTGATCGAGATCCCGGGCAGCGAGCTGGGCCGGGGCCGGGGCGGGCCGCGCTGCATGAGCTGCCCGGTGGAGCGGGCCGCGGTCTGAGCCGGACGCCGGGGGCGGTGCGAAGGCCGCGGCGGGGTCCCGCGCGGGGCCTCCGCACAGGGGTCTGTATAGCGATGCAGTACATCGTATAGACTTCCAACATTCCGCCCGTGCGACCCAGGAGCGTCCCCATGCCCACCGACCTCGTCGGCCGCAGTTTCCTCAAGGAGCTCGACTTCACCGCGGCCGAGTTCCGCGGCCTCGTCGAGCTGGCCGCCGAGCTGAAGGCGGCCAAGCGGGCGGGCACCGAGCAGCCCCTGCTCCAGGGTCGCACGATCGCGCTGATCTTCGAGAAGACCTCGACGCGCACCCGCTGCGCGTTCGAGGTCGCCGCCGCCGACCAGGGCGCCCGCACCACCTACCTCGACCCCTCCGGCTCCCAGATGGGGCACAAGGAGTCGGTCAAGGACACCGCGCGGGTGCTCGGCCGGATGTTCGACGGGATCGAGTACCGCGGTGACAGCCAGGAGACCGTCGAGGAGCTCGCCGCCTGGTCCGGGGTGCCCGTCTTCAACGGCCTGACCGACGACTGGCACCCCACCCAGATGCTCGCCGACGTGCTCACCATGACCGAGCACTGCGCCAAGCCGCTGGAGCAGACCGCCTTCGCCTACCTCGGTGACGCCCGCTTCAACATGGGCAACTCGTACCTGGTCACGGGCGCCCTGCTCGGCATGGACGTGCGGATCGTCGCGCCCCGCGCCTACTGGCCGGCCGAGCCGGTCGTGGCCCGGGCGCGCGAGCTGGCCGAGGCCGGCGGGGCGCGGATCACGCTGACCGAGGACGTCGCCGAGGGCGTGGCCCAGGCCGATTTCGTCGCGACCGACGTGTGGGTCTCCATGGGCGAGCCCAAGGAGGTCTGGGACGAGCGGATCGAGGCGCTGGCGCCGTACGCGGTCACCATGGACGTGCTGCGGGCCACCGGGAACCCGGACGTGAAGTTCCTGCACTGCCTGCCGGCCTTCCACGACCTGGGCACCGCGGTCGGCCGGGAGATCCACGAGCGGCACGGGCTGGAGTCGCTGGAGGTGACCGACGAGGTGTTCGAGTCGCGCCACTCGGTGGTCTTCGACGAGGCCGAGAACCGCCTCCACACCATCAAGGCCGTGCTCGTCGCCACCCTGGCGACGCCGTCGCCCGCCCGGGCCGACGCATAGTCATACGGCCGGTGCCACAGCCGCGGCCGGTCCGGGCGCCCCGGCCAGCCGCGCGGCCAGGGTGAACCAGACCGCCTTCCCCGTCGCCGTGACCCGGTGCCCGCACTCGGAGCTGAGTGCGCGCAGCAGCAGCAGTCCGCGGCCGTTCTCCTGCCAGAGGTCCGGGTGCGGCTCGTCGGGAGGCCGTACGAGGTCCCCCGGCGGCTGCGGGTCGCCGTCGTGCACCTCGATCTGGCAGCCGTGCGCCCGCAGCCGCACCACCAGCTCGATGGGGCCCGCGCCGCCGGTGTGCTCCACGGCGTTCGCCACCAGCTCCGCCGTCAGCAGCTCGGCCGTGTCGCGGTCGGCCGGGGCCCCGGCGTCGGCCAGGGCGGAGCGGATCAGGGCGCGGGCCATCGGCACGGCGGAGGTGCAGTGCGGCAGGGCGATCCGCCAGGCAGCGGTGTCGGGCATGGCGCGTCCGTCCGATCCGGCGTGGTGGCAGGGCAGGGGGAGGGGACGGGTCCCGCGTGCGGCGAGGAGGTCCCGCGTTCAACGATACGGAGCCCTTTCGTCCGAGCGGAGGGCACCCCGGCACAAAGCGGAGGACCGCAGGTCCGGGGCCCTACAGGGCCGCGTAGGCCGGGGACCGGACACCGATGGCCTATCGCGTATCCCTGACGACAGTCACGAGACGGTGATACCGTCGCCCGTGTGAGCCCCTTCCTTGGTTCCGCAGCAGGCACCGAACGGTGGCGTCACCTCCGGGTGACCCGGCAGGACGGCGTGGCCACCGTCACCCTCGACCGCCCCGAGAAACTCAACGCGCTCACCTTCGGCTCCTACGCCGACCTGCGCGATCTGCTCGCCGAACTCTCCCGGGAGCGTTCCGTACGCGCCCTGGTCCTCGGCGGCGAAGGGCGCGGCTTCTGCTCCGGCGGCGACGTGGACGAGATCATCGGCGCCACCCTCGCCATGGACCCGGCGCAACTCCTCGACTTCAACCGGATGACCGGCCAGGTGGTCCGGGCCGTCCGCGAGGCCCCGTTCCCGGTGATCGCTGCCGTCCACGGCGTGGCCGCCGGCGCCGGCGCGGTCCTCGCGCTGGCCGCGGACTTCCGGATCGCCGACCCCACCGCGAAGTTCGCCTTCCTCTTCACCCGCGTCGGCCTGTCCGGCGGCGACATGGGCGCCGCCTACCTGCTGCCCCGGGTCGTCGGCCTCGGCCACGCCACCCGGCTGCTGATGCTCGGCGAGCCGGTGCGGGCCGCCGAGGCCGAGCGGATCGGGCTGCTCAGCGAGCTCACCGAGGAGGGCAAGGCCGAGGCCCGGGCCCGGGAGCTGGCCGAACAGCTCGCTGCCGGACCGGCCCTGGCCTACGCCCAGACCAAGGCCCTGCTCACCGCCGAGCTGGACATGCCCATGGCCGCCGCGGTCGAGCTCGACGCCAACACCCAGGCGCTGCTGATGCACGGCCGGGACTACGCCGAGTTCCACGCGGCGTTCACCGCCAAGCGCGCGCCCCGCTGGACCGGGAGGTAGCGCCGTGCGCGTCGCCGTCGCCGGCGGGGGCCCCGGGGGACTGTACGCCGCCGCCCTGCTGGCTCGGCAGGGCCACACCGTGGACGTCTGGGAGCGCAACGCCCCCGACGACACCTTCGGCTTCGGCGTGGTGCTCTCCGACGAGACCCTCGGCGGCATCGAGCAGGCCGACGCCGCGGTCCACGCCGCCCTCCAGCGGGAGTTCGTGCGCTGGGACGACATCGACGTCGTCCACCGGGGGCGGGTGCTGACCTCCGGCGGCCACGGCTTCGCCGCCCTGGGCCGCCGCCGGCTGCTGGCCGTCCTGCACGCCCGCTGCGCGGAGCTCGGGGTACGGCTGCACTTCCGCACCGCGGCCCCGGACGTGGCCCGGCTCCGGCGGGAGCACGACCTGGTGGTCGCCGCCGACGGGGTGCACAGCCCGGTCCGCACCGCCCACGCCGACGTGTTCCGGCCGACCGTGACCACCGGCCGGTGCCGCTACATCTGGCTCTCCGCCGACTTCGCCTTCGACGCCTTCCGCTTCGAGGTCGCCGAGACCGAGCACGGCGTGATGCAACTCCACGGCTACCCCTACGCGCGCCCCGCCGACGGCCCCGGCGCCTCCACCGTGATCGTCGAGATGCGCGAGGAGGTCTGGCGGGCCGCCGGGCTGGACCGGTGCGACGAGGCCGAGTCGGCCGCCCGCTGCGCCAAACGGTTCGGCGAGGCCCTGCGCGGCCGCGACCTGTACGGCAACCGCTCGGCCTGGACCGCCTTCCGCACCGTGGTCAACGAGCGCTGGTCCGACGGCAACCTGGTGCTGCTCGGCGACGCCGCCCACACCGCCCACTTCTCCGTCGGCTCGGGCACCAAGCTCGCCGTCGAGGACGCCCTCGCCCTGGCCGGGGCCGTGGCCGCGGAGCCTGACGTACCCACCGCCCTGGCCGCGTACGAGGCGGAGCGCCGGCCCGCCGTCGCCTCCACCCAGCGGGCCGCCGCCGCCAGCATGCGCTGGTTCGAGGAGCTCACCGGCTACGTCGGCCAGCCGGCCCGGCAGTTCGCCTTCAACCTGCTCACCCGCAGCCGCCGGGTCACCCACGACAACCTGCGGTTGCGCGACCCCCGCTTCACCCGCACCGTCGAGGAGGACTTCGGCTGCCCCGACCCGGCCACCCCGCCGATGTTCACCCCGTACCGGCTGCGCGGGCTGACCCTGCGCAACCGGGTGGTGGTCTCCCCGATGGACATGTACAGCGCCGAGGACGGTGTCCCCGGCGACTTCCACCTGGTGCACCTGGGCGCCCGCGCCCTGGGCGGGGCCGGGCTCGTGATGACGGAGATGGTCTGCGTCTCGGCCGAGGGCCGGATCACACCCGGCTGCGCGGGCCTGTGGACCGAGGAGCAGGCCGACGCCTGGCGGCGGATCACGGCCTTCGTGCACACCCGGGCGCCCGGCACGGCCCTCGGCGTGCAGCTCGGCCACAGCGGGCGCAAGGGCTCCACCCGGCGCATGTGGGAGGGCATGGACGAGCCGCTGCCCGAGGGCAACTGGCCGCTGGTGGCCCCGTCCGCGCTGCCGTACCTGCCCGGCCGCTCCCAGGTCCCGCGGGCCCTGGACACCGACGACCTCGCCCGGATCCGCCAGGAGTTCACCGGGGCCGCGGCCCGCGCCGCCGACTGCGGCTTCGACCTGCTGGAGCTGCACTGCGCGCACGGCTACCTGCTGTCGTCGTTCCTCTCCCCGCTGACCAACCGGCGCACCGACGCCTACGGCGGCAGCCTCGCCGGCCGGCTGCGCTTCCCCCTGGAGGTCTTCGACGCCGTCCGGGCCGTGTGGCCCGCGGACCGGCCGATGACGGTCCGGATCTCCGCCACCGACTGGGCCCCCGGCGGCACCTCCGAGGAGGACGCCGTCGCCGTCGCCGCGGCCTTCACCGAGCACGGCGCCGACGCCATCGACGTCTCCACCGGCCAGGTCGTCGCCGACGAGGCCCCCGAGTACGGCCGCTCCTACCAGACCCCGTACGCCGACCGGATCCGCAACGCCCTCGGCGTCCCGGTCGTCGCGGTCGGGGCCATCTCCTCCTGGGACGACGTCAACTCCCTGCTCCTGGCCGGTCGGGCCGACCTGTGCGCCCTGGCCCGACCGCACCTGTACGACCCGCACTGGACCCTCCACGCCGCCGCCGAACAGGGCTACGAGGGCCCCGCCGCTCCCTGGCCGGCCCCCTACCGCGCGGGCAACCGCCGCCCGCCGACCGGCAAGGGCTGACCGGGCAGGCCCCGCTCAGCCGGTGGCGAAGGCCGTGCCCAGGTCCCGCAGGCGGGCGTGGAGCTCGGTGAAGACGGCCGCCGAGCGCTCGCCGGGCCAGTCCGACGGGAGCAGCTCCGGCGGCAGGCCGGGGTCGGCGTACGGCAGGTGGCGCCAGGTGTCCAGGGCCAGCAGGTAGTCGCGGTAGGCGGCCTGCGGGGTGGCCTCGCGGGCGCCGGACTGCCAGCCGCGCAGCACCGGTTCGTGCAGGTCGAGGAATTCCTCGTGCTGCTTGGCGAGGGCCGTCAGGTCCCACCAGCGGGCCACCGACTCGGCCGTCGGGGCGAAGCCCAGGTGGTCGCCGCGGAACAGCTCCACGTAGTCGGTCAGCCCCAGCCGCTCCAGGGTGTGGCGGGTCTCCTCGGCCAGCCGGGCCGGGGCGATCCACACGCCGGGCGCGGCGGTGCCGAAGCCGAGCCGGGCCAGCCGGGAGCGCAGCAGGTGCCGCTTGTTGCGCTCCTGCTCGGGGACCGAGAACACGGCCAGCAGCCAGGCCTCCGAGGGCCGGACCGGCGGCGCGTAGATCCGCCGGTCGCCGTCCCGGAGCAGTTCGCGGGCCTCCGCCGACAGGGCGTAGGCGGCCTGGCCGTCCCCGGCCCGGGCGGGCAGCAGGAAGCCGCGCCGCTTGAGCCGGGAGACCGAGGACCGCACCGAGGGGGCGTCCACGCCGGCCGCGCCCAGCAGGCGGACCAGTGCGGACACCGGGACCGGGCCGTCGAAGGCGCGCCCGTAGGCACCGTAGAACGTGACGATCAGGGATCGCGGGGTGTGCTGCTCGACCACGTGATCACTCTAGATCGCGCAGCCGGAACCGTTGCAGTTTGCCGGTCGCGGTGCGCGGCAGCGCAGGCAGGAAGACGAACACCCGGGGGCACTTGTGCGGGGCGAGCTCCGCCCGCACGAACTCCTTCAGCGAGTCCTCGGTGGCCGTGGAGCCCTCCCGCAGCACGGTGTACGCGACCACGACCTGCCCGCGCCGCTCGTCCGGCCGGCCCACCACCGCCACCTCCTGCACGTCCGGGTGGCGCAGCAGGGCCTCCTCCACCTCGGGGCCGGCGATGTTGTAGCCGGAGGAGATGATCATGTCGTCGGCCCGGGCGACGTACCGGAACCAGCCGTCCGGGTCCCGTACGTAGGTGTCGCCGGTCAGGTTCCAGCCGTCGCGCACGTACTCGCCCTGCCGCGGGTCGGCCAGGTAGCGGCAGCCCACCGGGCCCCGCACGGCCAGCAGCCCCGGCTCCCCGTCGGGCACCGGGCGGCCGTTGCCGTCCACGACCCGGGCCTGCCAGCCCGGGACCGGCCGGCCGGTGGTGCCGGGGCGGATGTCCTCGTCGGCGGCGGAGATGAAGATGTGCAGCAGCTCGGTGGCGCCGATGCCGTTGATGATCCGCAGGCCGGTGCTCTCGTACCAGGCCTGCCAGGTGGCCGCGGGCAGGTTCTCGCCCGCCGAGACGCACCGGCGCAGCGAGCCGAGGTCGTAGCCCTCGTACGGGTGCGTGGCCAGCTCGTCGAGCATGGTCCGGTAGGCGGTGGGGGCGGTGAACAGCACCGAGACCCGGTGCCGGCCCACCGCGGGCAGCAGCTGCCGCGGGCCGGCCTGCTCCAGCAGCAGCGCACAGGCGCCGGCGCGCAGCGGGAACACCAGCAGGCCGCCGAGGCCGAAGGTGAAGCCGAGCGGGGGGCTGCCGGCGAACACGTCGTCGGGGGTGGGCCGCAGCACGTGCCGGGAGAAGGTGTCGGCGATCGCCAGGACGTCCCGGTGGAAGTGCATGCAGCCCTTGGGCCGTCCGGTGGTGCCCGAGGTGAACGCGATCAGCGCCACGTCGTCCGCCGACGTGGCCACGGCCGGATAGCCGCGGCCGGTGTGGCGGCGGGCCAGGTGGAGCAGGTCGGCCTCGTCCCGGCCGCCGTACGGGGTGATCCGCAGCCCCGGCACCTCGGCCTTGACCAGGTCGTCCAGGACGGGCGCCGCGCACAGGGCGTGCCGGACCTGCGCCATCGCGCAGACCGTCGCCAGTTCCTGGGGGCGGGCCTGGGCCAGCACGGTGACGGCCACCGCGCCAGCCTTCATCACCGCCAGCCAGCAGGCCGCCGTCCACGGGCCGGTCGGGCCGCGCAGCAGCACCCGGTTGCCCGGGACGACCCCGAGGTCCTCGGTGAGGACATGGGCGAGGGCGTCGACCCGCTCCCGCAGCTCGCCGTACGTCCACACCCCGCCGCCGGCGTCCCGGAGGGCGGGGCGGTCGGGGCCGAACCGGTCCACGGTGGCGTCCAGCAGCTCGGCCCCGCAGTTCAGCCGGTCCGGATAGGCCAGTTCGGGCAGCTCGAACAGCAGCTGCGGCCACGTCTGCGGCGGTGGCAGGTGATCGCGCGCGAAGGTGTCGGCGTGGGCGGATGGCTTGAGCTCCAAGGCGGGATCGCCCCCTTGCGACGGTCCGGGTGGGAGGGCCCCCAGCGGTGGTGGCTGGGGAGGGTGGCGCCGGCCGTGCGGCTCCTCCGGCCCGTGCCGGAAGATGCCCTCTGGAGCGTATCGTGATGGTGACGACAGTCAACTGGACGCGATAAGACGCGATGAGGAATGAGGCATTCGGATGCCCGGTTTCGCGCTCGATCCCCATCAGACCGCCTGGTGCGCCCAACTGCGCGCCCTGGCCGCCGAACGGCTGCGCCCGGTGGCCGAGCAGGGCGAGGCCGGCCGGGTGAACCGGCCCCTGCTCGCCCTCCTCGGCGAACTCGGCCTGCTGGACCTGCTGTTCACCTCGGGCGCGCTGGAGCTGTGCCTGCTGCGGGAGTCCCTCGCGCACGGCTGCACCGAGGCCGAGACGGCCCTGGCCCTCCAGGGCCTGGGCGCCCACCCCGTGCTGCGCTCCGGCACCGAGGCGCAGCGCGGCCGGTGGCTGCCCGAGGTACGGGCCGGGCGAGCCGTGGCGGCGTTCGCGCTGAGCGAGCCGGACGCCGGCTCGGACGCGGCGGCCCTGGCCCTCAAGGCCCCGCCGGACGGGGCCGGCTGGCGGCTGAGCGGCGAGAAGTGCTGGATCTCCAACGCCCCCGAGGCGGATTTCTACACCGTGTTCGCCCGGACGGGTGAGGCGCCCGGCTCCCGGGGCATCACGGCCTTCCTGGTGCCCGCCGACCGGACCGGGCTGACCGGGCGGCCGCTGCGGATGCTCTCCCCGCACCCGATCGGAGCGCTCGCCTTCGACGCGGTCCGGGTCGGCCCCGAGGACGTCCTCGGCGCCCCGGGCCGGGGCTTCGCGGTCGCCATGGACACCCTCAACCTGTTCCGGCCCAGCGTCGGGGCGTTCGCCGTCGGGATGGCCCAGGCCGCGCTGGAGGCCACCGTCCGGCACACGGCCGGGCGCGGGGCGTTCGGCGGGGTGCTGGCCGACCTGCAGTCCGTGGCGCACCGCGTCGCCGAGATGGCCACCCGGGTGGAGGCCGCCCGGCTGCTGGTCTACGCGGCGGCCGGCGCGTACGACGAGGGCGCGCCCGACGTGCCGCGGCGGGCCGCCATGGCCAAGCTGCTGGCCACCGAGACGGCCCAGTACGTCGTCGACCACGCCGTCCAGCTCCACGGGGCCCGCGCCCTGGAGCGCGGGCACCTGCTGGAGCACCTCTACCGGGAGGTGCGGGCCCCGCGCATCTACGAGGGCGCCAGCGAGGTCCAGCGCACGGTCATCGCCAAGGACCTGTACCGCACGCTCGACCGTACGGACGCCGAGCGCACGGGGGCCGGCCGTGCGGAGGTGGCCCGGTGAGTCTGGAGCGGATCAACCCGGCCGAACTCTCCCCGCCCACCGGCTTCTCGCACGCCGTGACCGCCACCGGCTCCCGCCTGGTGCTGCTGGCCGGGCAGACCGCGCTGGACGGGACCGGGGCGGTGGTCGGGGACGGCCTGCCGGAGCAGTTCGAACGGGCCCTGGCCAATCTGCTGGCCGCCCTCGCCGCCGCCGGCGGCACCCCGGCCGACCTGGCCCGGGTCACCGTCTACGCCGTGGACGTGGCCGCGTACCGCGACCACGCCCCCGAACTCGGCCGGATCTGGCGGCGCCTGGCGGGCCGCGACTACCCGGCGATGGCCGTCGTCGGCGCGGTCCGCCTGTGGGACGAGAAGGCACTCGTGGAACTGGACGGCATCGCGGTCCTGGACTGACCCCGTCAGCCCTCCAGGAGGGTGCCCATCCACTCCTCGATGCCCGCCACCGTCCGCGGCAGGGCGCCCGACATCAGACGGGCGCCCTCGGCGGTGATCACCAGGTCGTCCTCGATGCGGACGCCGATGCCGCGCAGCTCCGGCGGGAGGGTCTCGTCGTCGGGCTGGAGGTAGAGGCCCGGCTCCACGGTGAGGACCTGGCCCTCCTCCAGGACGCCGTCCAGGTACGTCTGCGCGCGCGCCTTGGCGCAGTCGTGGACGTCCAGGCCGAGCATGTGCCCGCTGCTGCACAGGGTGTAGCGGCGGTGCAGGTCGCCCTCGGCGTTCTTCAGCACGCCCCACTCGGCGAGGCCCTCGGCGATCACCCGCATCCCGGCCCGGTGGAAGTCGCGGAAGCTGGCCCCGGGGCGCAGCGCCGCGATGCCCGCCTCCTGGGCGGCCAGGACCAGTTCGTAGACCTGGCGCTGAACGGGGGAGAAGCGGCCGGACAGCGGCAGGGTGCGGGTGATGTCCGCCGTGTAGAGGGTGTCCGTCTCCACGCCCGCGTCCAGCAGGAGCAGGTCGCCCCGGTCCAGCCGGCCGTCGTTGCGGATCCAGTGCAGCACGCAGGCGTGCGCGCCCGACGCGGCGATGGTGTCGTAGCCGGTGCCGTTGCCCTCGGCGCGGGCGCGCAGCCCGAACACGCCCTCGATCCAGCGTTCGCCCCGGGGGTGGGCCAGGGCCTGCGGCAGCGCCCGGACGACGTCCTCGAACCCGGCCGTGGTGTGGTCCACGGCGAGCTGGAGCTGCTCGACCTCCCAGGCGTCCTTGACCAGCCGCAGTTCGGCCAGGGCGGCGGCCAGTTCCGGGTCGTCGGCGGCGTTGCGGCCGGTCGGGGTGCCGAGCTCGTCCAGGTGCGCGCAGCGGATGCCGGTCAGCCGCTCGGCCTCGGCGAGGTCGGGGCGGCGGCCCACCCAGAACTCGCCGTAGCGGCGGTCCCGGAAGAACTCCTCGGTGCCGTCGGAGCGCTGCGAGCGCGGGCGCAGGTGGAGCACGGCCTCGTGGCCGGAGGGCCCGGAGGGCTCCAGGACCAGGACGTGCCCGACCTGGTCCTCCCCGGTGAGGCCGGTCAGCCAGGCGTAGGCGCTGTGCGGGCGGAAGCGGTGGTCGCAGTCGTTCGAGCGGACCTTCAGCTCGCCCGCCGGGACGATCAGCCGCTCGCCGGGGAAGCGGGCCGACAGCCGCGCGCGGCGCGCGGGCAGGACGGCGTACCCGGCGACCCGGTCGGTCCCGGGGAGGGGCGTCGGGGCCCAGTTCCCCGCCATGAAACGGGACAACTCTGCTGAGACGGGCAGGTCGTGGCTGCCGATGTTCAGGCGTGCGGACGTGTCGGTCACCAAGGCTCCCTGGGGTGGGCGAGAACTGAGGGGCGCACAGGTCTTGTCAGTGCAATTTCACATTACTATGTTACAGCTCACACGCCGGCCCGTTAATCCCCGTCAAATGCCGCGTGAAGCAGTGCAGTTCAGCACCGCCCGCACCGTTTCGCACCACCCCCCACTTCCTCCCCCACCAGGAGTCTTGGTGTCCCACCACAGAGCTGTGCGTTCCTCCCTCCTCGCCTCCGCCGTCGCGGTGACCCTGCTGGCCTCCGTCGGCCAGGCCACCTCGCAGGCCGCCGAGAGCGGCCCGGTACCCGCCACCTTCGCCGGTACCCCCGCCGCCCCGGCCGCGCCCGGCGAGGCGAACCCCTTCGACGAGGTCGACCGCCTGGCCTCGGCCCCCGAGCAGACCCCGGCGGCCTCCGTCGCCCCCGGCGGGCGGGCCACCGGCAAGGACGCGGGCCGGGTCCCCGGCGCCACCGAGGCGCACCGGCCCGCCGTCGACACCCCGCAGGCCGAGAAGCAGCAGAGCCGCAAGGCCGTCCAGGCCGCCCCGTACGCGACCGGCGTCCGCGGTGCCGCCGCCGGCGTCCCCTGTACCCTCGACGGGATCACCGGCCTCGGCCCGGAGCAGTTCGCCGACTTCCTCGCCGACCCGGCCGTCCTCGCCGACGGCTGTCTGCGCGGGCTGATCTGGACCTGGGACGCGCGTCTGGCGCCCGTCATGTCCGACGCGCACGTCCAGGCCGTCTCCCGCCGGATATCGGCCCTCTCCGCCGCCCACGACGGGAAGAACACCTCCCACCTGGAGGAGATGTTCACCTACCTGCACGCCGTCGCCTACCACGACTACTCGCGCGACGAGATCGACGTCACCGACGCCCCGACCGTGGCCGCCATGCGCCAGGCCGTCGCCGACTTCGGCAACGCGGCGCGCACCTTCGACGTCACCCGCACCAACGCCAACACCCTGCGCGAGGCCCTCTACGCCGCCAGCGCCCCGGGCCTGCGCCAGCACCAGCTCGGTCTGATCAAGAAGGTGCTGGCCACCATGGACGCGGCCCACCCGCAGACCTCCGGCGACTCCGCCTGGGGCGGCGCGGCCCTGGCCGCCCTGTCCGTCAACTACCTGGGCGTCTACCCGGGCAACCAGGACGCCGCCTTCCACGCCGCCGTCGCGGCCGACCCCGCGTACCGGGCCGCGTTCAAGGCCTTCGGCACCTACGCCCACCTCAAGGACACGGCGAACGCCTGGGTGGTGCGCGACGCGCTCAGCGAGTACGCCCGCTTCGGCCAGGTCGCGGGCCTGAAGGACCAGGTCGTCGCCGACCTCGGCGCCCTGCTGGAGCCGGTCAGGACCACCTTCGGCAACGGCAGCGAGCCGTGGGCGAAGCTGGTGTCCTGGCTGAACTTCTACCAGGCCTGCAAGCCGTACGGGGTGTGCAAGGAGGACATCGAGAAGCAGCTCTTCCCGTACACGTACACCTACGACAACGGCGCCATCAAGGTCCGCACCGCCCTCGCCAAGGCCGTCGTCGACCAGCTGTACTACGCCAGCAAGCAGGTCAAGGCGCAGTACCACCGGGTGCTCGGCACCGACCAGCCGCTGGCCGGCGACCCCAACACCACGCTGAACATCGTGCTGTACGCCTCCCGCGCCGACTACGTGAACTACCACCCGATCCTGACCGGCATGGGCACCAACAACGGCGGCATCTACATCGAGGACGGCGCCACCTTCTACACCTACCAGCGCCGCGTCCCGCAGGACTCCACGCTCACCCTCGAAGAGCTGTTCCGCCACGAGTACACGCACTACCTCAACGGCCGCTACGCCGTGCCCGGCTTCTTCGGCCAGGGCCCCTGGTACGAGTCGGACCGCACCACCGCCATGGACGAGGGCACCGCCGAGTTCTTCGACGGCGCCACCCGCGACAACGGCATCGCGGTGCGCAAGTCGCTGGTCCGGGGCATCATCAACGACACCGCCGGCGGCGGCCCCCGGATGAGCGTGGACCAGCTGCTGCACGCCACCTACGACGGCGACGGCTTCCGCTTCTACAACTACGCGGGCACGTTCTTCGAGTTCCTGTGGACCGAGAAGCCCTCGCTGCTGCGCGAGATGTACGGCTACCTGCGCGCGAACGACGTGGCCGGCTTCGACGCCTGGCGCCACCGGATGGGCTCCGACAACTACCTCCAGCGCGACTACGACCGCTTCCTGGACGCGCAGATCGCCAAGGTGGACCAGCTGTACGTGCCGAACACGTCCTTCACGCCGGTCGACCAGCTGCGCGACTCGGCCCTGGCCTCGGTGAAGGCCTCCTTCGCGCAGGCCACGTACAACACCCCCGACTGCGTGGAGAACGGCGAGCCCGGAAAGCGCCGCTTCACCTGTACCGGCCGGATCACGGCCAACCTGAAGAACTGGCGCAGCGACGACCAGAACTTCAAGGACATGTCCGAGACGGTCGACTACTTCATCCTCGACCGGGCCGGTGCGGCCTCGACCAACCTCGCCGACATGAACTGCTCCTTCGGGCCGGTGGAGATCTGGTCCAACAAGGTCGCGGGGACCTCGAACTTCAGCTGCGAGGGACCGCTGCGCGGCTGATCCGCCGGACGCCCGGTCCGGTCCGGGGAGCTCCTGCTCGATCTCTCCCGGAGCCCTCCTGGATCTCCCCGGACCGGACTGGGCAGCCTCTAAAGAATGTGACATATTACTGCCGTGCCCAAGAGACACTCCCTGGAACTGGACGCCGTGATCATCGGCGCCGGCGTCGTAGGAGCCGCGTGCGCGTACTACGCCACGCGCGCCGGCCTCTCCGTGGCCGTGGTCGACCGCGGCTCCGTCGCCGGCGGCACCACCGGTGCCGGGGAAGGCAACCTGCTCGTCTCCGACAAGGAGGCGGGCCCCGAGCTCGACCTCGCGCTGCTGTCCACGAGGCTCTGGCGCGAGCTGGCCGAGGTCCTCCCACCGGAGACCGAGTACGAGCCCAAGGGTGGTCTCGTCGTGGCGCCCGACGAGACCACCCTCAAGGCCCTGCGCGGCTTCGCCGAGGGTCAGCGGACCGCCGGGGTGACCGCCGAGGAGGTCCCCGCCGACGCCCTGCACGAGCTCGAACCCCACCTGGCCCCCGGCCTCGCCGGCGGCTTCCACTACCCCCAGGACGCCCAGGTCCAGCCCGCCCAGGCCGCGGCCCGGCTGCTGGCCGCCTCGGGCGCCGCCGTCCACCTCGGCGAGGAGGTCACCGCCCTGCTGCGGGACGGCGACGCCGTGACCGGCGTCCGCACCCCGCGGCGGGAGCTGCGCGCCCGGGCCGTGGTAAACGCCGCCGGTACCTGGGGCGGGACCGTGGCCGGGCTCGCGGGCGTGGACCTGCCGGTGCTCCCGCGGCGCGGGTTCGTCCTGGTCACCGAGCCGCTGCCGCGGCTGGTCCGGCACAAGGTCTACGCCGCCGACTACATCGCGGACGTGGCCAGCGGTTCGGCCGCGCTGCAGTCCTCGGCCGTGGTCGAGGGCACCCCGTCCGGGCCGGTGCTGATCGGGGCCACCCGCGAACGCGTGGGCTTCGACCGCTCGTTGTCCGTGACCGCGCTGCGCCGGCTGGCCTCCCAGGCGGCCGCGCTGTTCCCGGTGCTGGCCGACGTACGGGTACTGCGGACGTACCACGGCTTCCGCCCCTACCTGCCCGACCACCTGCCGGCGATCGGCCCCGACCCGCGGGTGCCCGGCCTGCTGCACGCCTGCGGCCACGAGGGCGCCGGCATCGGCCTGGCCCCGGCCACCGGCGTGCTGATCGCCGCCGCCCTGGCCGGCACGCGTCCACCGCTGGACCCGGCCCCGTTCCGCCCGGACCGGTTCGGGCCCGCCGACCCGAAGGAGGCCGACCGATGAGCCGCTCCACGCCGAGGGACCTGGTCGGCGGCGCCGCCGAGGCCGAGTACACCCTCACCTTTGACGGGCGGGAGATCCCCGTGCTCGCCGGGCAGACCGTGGCCGCCGCCCTGTGGGGCGCCGGCGTCCTCGCCTGGCGCACCACCCGCGAGGGCGGGGCCCCGCGCGGGGCGTTCTGCGGGATCGGCAGCTGCTACGACTGCCTGGTCACCGTGGACGGCCGGCCCAACCGCCGGGCCTGCCTGGTCCCTGCCCGCCCCGGCGCCGTCGTCACCACCCAGGAAGGAACCGGCCGTGCCGACCTCGCCGTCTGACCCCACCGACGCCGCCCCGGCCGAAGGGACCGCGCAGGCCGCGCCGGCCGCGCAGGCCGGGGCGACCGACCCGGCCGATCTGGCCGTGGTCGGCGCCGGCCCCGCCGGACTGGCCGCGGCCGTCACCGCCGCCGAGCTCGGGCTGCGCGTGACGCTGGTCGACGCGGGGGAGCGGCCCGGCGGCCAGTTCTACCGGCAGCCCGCCCCCGCCCTCGGGGCCGCGCGGCCCGGGGCGCTGCACCACGCCTGGGGGGAGTTCGTCCGGCGCGAGGCCGCGCTGCGGGCGCAGGTCCGGGCCGGGCGGATCCGGTACCTGGCGGGGCACCACGTGTGGAGCGTGGTCCCGGCCGGGGCCGGCTGGCGGCTGCACGCCCTGGTCGACGACGAACGGCCCGCCGTGGTCGAGGCCCGCTGCCTGCTGCTGGCCACCGGCTCGTACGAGCGCCAACTGCCCTTCCCCGGCTGGACCCTGCCCGGGGTGGTGGGGGCCGGGGGAGCGCAGGCCATGCTCAAGGGCGGGCTGGTGCTGCCCGGCCGCCGGGTCGTCGTCGCCGGCAGCGGGCCTCTGCTGCTCGCCGTCGCCGGTTCCCTCGCCGCCGCGGGGGCCGAGGTCCCGGCGGTGGTCGAGGCCGCCTCGTACCTCGGGTACGCCGGGCACCTCCCGGACCTGCTGCGCAACCCCGGCAAGCTCGCCGAAGGCGCCGTGCACGGCGGGGCGTTGGTGCGCCGCCGCATCCGGCTGCTCACCCGGCACGCCGTGACCGAGGCGCACGGGACCGACCGGGTGGAGGCGGTGACCGTGGCCCGGCTGGACCGTGACTGGCGCCCGCTCCCGGGCACCGCCCGGCGCATCCCCTGCGACGCCCTGGCCGTCGGCCACGGCCTGGTGCCCCAGCTCGAACTGGCCACCGCCCTGGGCTGCGCCACCCGCGTCGCGGCCGACGGCACCGTCGCCCTGGCCCTCGACCCCGAGCAGCGCACGTCCGTCCCCGGCGTCTGGTCCGCGGGCGAGACGGGCGGCATCGGCGGAGCCCCCCTGGCCCTCGTCGAAGGCGAACTGGCGGCCCGTTCCGTCGCCCGGTCGCTCGGCGCCGCCGCGCCCGCCGGGGCCCGGCTGTCGCGGCGGCGGGCCCGGCTGCGCGCCTTCGCCGAGGTCATGGGGGCCGCTCACCGGCCCGGCCCCGGCTGGGACGGCTGGCTGACCGAGGAGACGGTGGTCTGCCGGTGCGAGGAGGTCCCCGCCGGCCGGATCCGCGAGGCCACCTCCGCGCTGGGCGCGGG
>NZ_RPRY01000103.1 GCF_003949795.1 Streptomyces sp. WAC06614 | reverse complement strand
CCACCTCCCCGTCGCGCGAGCCGTCTGGCGCCCCCGCCCCGACCTGCGCACGTCCACCGAAGCCTGGCTCACGGCCGGAGCGCCGCACCACACCGTCCTGACCACCGCTCTCGGTGGCGAGGAGCTCGACGACCTCGCCGAGATGCTCCGTACCGAACTCGCCGTCATCGACGAGGACACCACCGTCCGGCACTTCACGCGCGAGCTGCGCTGGAACCAGGCGTACCACCGGCTGGCCCAGACCCTGTGAGCACCCACCCCACCGCACCCGCGCTGCAGGGCGCCGTGCGGACCTCCCCTCGCACCAGGACGGAGCCCACCGTGAGCACCGCCGTTTCCCGGGAACTTCGCCGAGAGGTACTGGAGGCCAACCTCCGCATCCCCCGAGCCGGCCTGGCCACCCTCACCTGGGGCAACGTGAGCGGGGTCGACCGGCAGGCCGGCGTCTTCGTCATCAAGCCCTCGGGGGTGGCCTACGACGTGCTGGGCGAGGAGGACCTGGTCGTCGTCTCCCTGGCCGACGGCAGCGTCGTCGAAGGCCACCTGCGGCCGTCCACCGACACGGAGACGCACCGCAGCCTCTACCTGGCCTTCCCCTCCATCGGAGGCGTGACCCACACGCACTCCACCCACGCCGTCGCCTTCGCCCAGGCCCGGCGCCCGATACCGGTGCTCGGCACCACCCACGCGGACACCTTCAACGGCCCCGTCCCCGTCACCGCGCCCCTCACCCCGCAGCAGTGCGCGACGGACTACGAGTACCACACCGGCCAGGTCATCGTGGACCTGCTGGGCGGTGACGACACCCGGGCCGGGGAAGTCCCCGGTGCCCTCGTCGCCCACCACGGCCCCTTCACCTGGGGCACCGACGCCACCGCCGCCCTGGAGCACGCCATCATCTGCGAGGCGGTGGCCGAGATGGCCCTGCACACCATCGCCCTGGGCCCGGTCGAGCCCCCGCAGCACGTCCTGGACCGCCACTTCACCCGCAAGCACGGCCCGAACGCCTACTACGGCAATGCCCAGGAGATCCTTTGATGTGGATGCACCATCGGCCACCGGCCGGCCTGCCCCGCCTGGTCGCCGCCCTCGTGCCGTTACTGCTCGTGGCCACCCTCTTCGGTGCCCCGCCCGCCAGTGCCGCGACCATCGACACGCACGCCTGGTACGTGCTGGTCAACCGCAACAGCGGCAAGGCCCTGGACGTCCACAACCTGGCGACCGGCGACGGCGCCCGCATCACCCAGTGGACCAGGAACGACCAGAACCAGCAGCAATGGCAGTTCGTCGACTCCGGCGGCGGCTACTACCGCATCACGTCCCGCCACTCCGGCAAGGTGCTGGACGTCCGGAACGGGTCCACCGCCAACGGCGGCCCGATCGTCCAGTGGGCCGACCGCAACGGCACCAACCAGCAGTGGCGGCCGGCCGACAGCCCGGACGGCTCCGTGCGGCTCCTCGCGCGCCACAGCAACAAGGCCCTCGAAGTGCAGGGGGGCTCCACGGCCGACGGCGCGAACATCGTCCAGTACGACGACTGGGGCGGCGCCAACCAGCAGTGGCAGCTCGTCAAGGTCGGCGCCGGCACCCCCGGCCCGTGCGCCCTCCCGTCGACGTACGGCTGGACCTCGACGGGCGCGCTGGCGCAGCCCAAGGCCGGATGGGCCTCGCTCAAGGACTTCACCGTCGCCCCCTACCAGGGCAAACAGCTCGTCTACGCGACGACGCACGGCGCGGCGGGAACCGGGACGGGCTGGGGTTCGATGAACTTCACCCCGTTCACCGACTGGCCGGAGATGGCCTCGGCCGGCCAGAACACCATGGCGAGTTCCGTCGTCGCGCCCACGCTGTTCTACTTCGCGCCGAAGAACGTCTGGGTGCTCGCCTACCAGTGGGGCAGGACCGCGTTCTCCTACCGGACCTCGACCGACCCCACCGATCCGAACGGCTGGTCGGCGGAGCACGAGCTCTTCTCGGGAAGCATCGCCGGCTCCCGAACCGGGCCCATCGACCAGACCCTCGTCGGTGACGGGACGCACATGTACCTGTTCTTCGCCGGTGACAACGGCACGATCTACCGGGCGAGCATGCCGATCGGCAACTTCCCGGGCAGTTTCGGGACGACCTCGACCGTGGTCATGAGCGACACGACGAACAACTTGTTCGAGGCCCCTCAGGTCTACACACTCCAGGGCCAGGACCGCTACCTCATGATCGTCGAGGCGGTCGGTGCGCAGGGCCGGTACTTCCGCTCGTTCACCGCCACCAGCCTGAACGGCTCATGGACGCCCCAGGCCGCGTCCGAGAGCAACCCCTTCGCCGGAAAGGCCAACAGCGGCGCCACCTGGACCGACGACATCAGCCACGGCGAGCTGATCCGCACCGGCCCCGACCAGACCATGACGGTCGACCCCTGCACCCTGCGGTTCCTCTACCAGGGACGCGACCCCCGCTCCGGCGGCGACTACGGGCAGTGGCCCTACCGGCCAGGCCTGCTGACGCTGCGCCGCTGACCGGTCCGGCGCGGTGCCGGCCACTCCCGCCAGGGCGTCGCCCCCGTCAGCAGCCCCCGGAGGCGGGGGCGGCGCCGAGGGTGAGGGTGGCCGGGGCCGCGCAGCAGCCGCCACCGGTGTCCGCCGCGGCGGCGGGCTCGTCGAAGAGTCCCGCGCCGCCGCAGACTCCGGTCTCGGGAAGGGTGAGTTCGACCCGCTCGGCGGCCTCGTGGTCCCCGGCGAGGTGGGCGGCGACGGAGCGGACCTGTTCGTAACCGGTCATGGCGAGGAAGGTGGGGGCGCGGCCGTAGGACTTCATGCCGACGAGGTAGACGTCCTTCTCCGGGTGGGAGAGCGCGCCCACGCCGTGCGGGGAGACCGTGCCGCAGGAGTGCTGGTTGGGGTCGATGAGCGGGGCCAGCCCGACCGGGGCCCGGAGGCGCTCGTCGAGGCCGAGCCGGAGTTCGTCCAGGAACGACAGGTCGGGCCGGAAGCCGGTGAGGACGATGACCTCGTCCACCGGGTCCAGGCGCCGGCCGTCCTCGCCGACAAGAACCACGCGGCCGTCGCCGGTCCTCTCGAAGGCGTCGGTGCGGAAGCCGGTGACCGCGTCGGCGCACCCGCCGTCGACAGCGGCCTTCGCGGCGAGACCGAGGGCGCCGCGCGCGGGCAGCTGGTCGGCCTCGCCGCCGCCGAAGGTGGATCCGGAGATCCCCCGGCGCAGGATCCACACCGCGTGCGTGCCCCGGCCGTCCTCGGACCTGGCGAGGTCGGCCAGGCCGGCGAGAGCGGTGAAGGCGGAGGCGCCGGAGCCGATGACCGCGGTGCGCCTGCCCGTGTACCGGGCGCGGACGTCGGGGTCCTTCAGGTCCGGGACGCGGTACGTGATGCGGTCGGCGGCGGCCCTTTCGCCGAGGGCGGCGAGTCCGGCGCCGCCGGCGGGCCCGGGAGTGGACCAGGTGCCGGAGGCGTCGATGACCGCGCGGGCCCGTACGCGCTGCTCGCGGCCGTCGGCGCTCTCGTAGTGGACGACGAACGGCTGGGCCTCGCGGTCGGCGTCGACGATACGGTCGCGGCCGGCGCGGGAGACTCCGGTGACCCGGGCGTCGTAGCGGACCCGCTCCCCCAGGACCCGAGCCAGGGGCTGGAGGTAGAGGTCGGCCCAGTCCCCGCCGGAGGGACAGGTGTCCTCGTCGGGCCTGACCCAGCCGGTCGGAGCGAGGAGCTTCTCGGCGGCCGGATCGACGACCTCGCCCCAGCGGGAGAACAGCCGCACATGGGCCCACTCGCGCACGGCGGATCCGGCGGTGGTCCCGGCCTCCAGGACGAGGGGTTCCAGGCCTCGCGCGACGAGGTGCGCGGCGGCCGCGAGTCCGGCGGGACCGGCGCCGATGACGACGACGGGCAGCTCGGCGGTGGCCGGGTGCGGGGTGCGGGCGACCGGCTGGTCCATGACGACTCCTACTGATTCGACGTTTGTCTATGTCTCCTGCGCCCAGCATGGCACCTGCATCGACAGGCGTCAACATAGATAATCATCTAATTCACGGGGAGGACGCCACCCTGGTTCGACATGTGTCAACATAGACGTATGTCGAATGCGCAGGTACTGCCGCTGCTGGAGCCCGAGGCCGTCGCGCCCTGCTGCCCTCCGCTGACCGAGCGCCCCCTGTCCCCGGACGAGGCGGAGGTCGCGGCCAGGATGTTCAAGGCCCTCGGCGACCCCGTGCGCCTGCGCCTGTTCTCCGCCGTCGCCTCCCACGAGGGCGGCGAGGCGTGCGTGTGCGACATCTCCGACGTCGGCGTCTCCCAGCCCACCGTCTCCCACCACCTCAAGAAGCTGAAGGAGGCCGGGCTGCTGTCCTCGGAGCGGCGCGGCACCTGGGTGTACTACCGGGTCGAGCCGTCCGTACTCGCGGCGATGGGCGCCCTGCTGGCCGGCGCCGCGAAGGCGGCGTGACGAGCGTGCGCATCGAGGCGCTCCTGCCCGAGCACGCCGAACAGGTGCTGGGCATCTACCAGGCGGGGATCGACGAGGGCGATGCGACGTTCGAAACGGCGGCCCCGGACTGGGCCTCGTTCGACCGGGCCAAGCTGCCGCGGCACCGCTTCGTCGCCCTCGACGACGACGGCGGCGGCCGGGTGCTGGGCTGGGTCGCGGCGAGCGCGGTGTCCGACCGGTGCGCGTACGCGGGCGTGGTCGAGCACTCCGTGTACGTCCACCCCGACGCCCGCGGCCGCGGTGTCGCCCGAGCCCTCCTCGGTGCGCTGATCGCTTCCACGGAGGCGGCGGGGATCTGGACGATCCAGTCCGGGATCTTCCCCGAGAACACCGCCAGCCTCGCCCTGCACACGCGGGCCGGGTTCCGGATCATCGGCACCCGCGAACGGATCGGCCGCCACCACGGGATCTGGCGGGACGTGGTCCTGCTGGAGCGCCGCAGCCCCGTCCTGACGTGACGCGACGTACGCCCGCACGGGTTCGCCGGACAACGGCGGGGACGGCGGGGACGGCGGGGCCGGGCAGGGCGAGCGGTGCTGTGGCTCGGAGCTCCCGACGAGCCCCGGGCGGCGGCCCGGTGGCATTCCCCGAAGCTGCGGCCCGGCCCTGGCGGGGGGGCCGGTGACCGGCGAGGATGCCGTGATGCGTACCGAACCGGGCCTCGACGGTCTCCGCCCCACACGCACACGCACCGCACCCGCGGTCTTCGCCGCGGGCGCGGCGATCGGAGTGCTGGGCGGGATGATCGGGCTGGGCGGCGCGGAGTTCCGCCTGCCGCTGCTGATCGGGCTCTTCGGCTTCGCCGCGCTCTCGGCGGTCATCCTCAACAAGGCGATGAGCCTGGTCGTCGTCCTCGTAGCGCTCCCTGCCCGGCTGCTCGCGGTCCCGGCAGCCGACGTGGCCGCCCGCTGGCCCGCCGCCGCCAACCTCTTGGCCGGGAGCCTGCTCGGTGCGTGGGCCGGCGCTTCCTGGGCCGTGCGCATGCGCTCCGCCACCCTCTACAAGGTTCTCTCCGCCCTCATGGTGCTCATGGCGGCGGCCCTGGCCCTCACCCACACCACCCCGCTGGGCACCCTCGATCTGCCGCTGTGGACACGGCTTCCCGCAGGTATCGCTGCCGGGTTCGGGATCGGCGTGGTCGCCGCGATCATGGGCGTCGCCGGAGGGGAACTGCTGATCCCGACGATCGTGCTGCTCTTCGGCGAGGACATCAAGACCGCCGGAAGCCTCTCCCTGCTGGTCTCGCTGCCGACCATGCTCGTCGCCTTCGCCCGCTACAGCCGCGACGGCAGCTTCGCCGTCCTGGGCGCCAATCTCCGCTTCACCACCGTCATGGCCGCAGGCTCCCTCGCCGGCGCCGTCCTGGGCGGCCTCCTGCTCGGGGCCTTCCCCGACGTGGTCCTGGTCCCCGCACTGGCCGTGATCCTGCTCGTCTCCGCGTACAAGCTGGCCCGGCACGACTGACGTCACCGCGCCGTGGGTTCCTCCTGCCCGCCGAAGGAGGAGTGCATGAAGACGACGGCCACCAACGCCAGCCCCACCACGGCACCGATCAGCTGCATGGCGACGAAGCCGGGCACCGACGCCGGGGCGATGCCCGCGAACGTGTCGGTGAAGGCCCGGCCGACAGTGACCGCCGGGTTGGCGAAGGAGGTGGAGGAGGTGAACCAGTACGCGGCGCCGATGTACGAGGCGACCGCGACGGGGGCGAAGCGGAGGCGGTCCGTGCGCGCGAGGCCGAAGATCAACAGGATCAGGCCCGCGGTGGCGACGACCTCGCCGAGGAGCAGGTTCCCGGCGGACCGGTCGTGCTGCGACCAGGTCACCAGCGGCTGTCCGAACATCGCGTCCGCGAGGATCGCACCCGCGATCGCACCGGCGATCTGCGCGGGCACGTAGACGGCCAGCTCGCGGGCGCCGACGCCGGCGCCGCCGCGGCGGGCGGTCCACCACTCGGCCAGGGTGACGGCGGGGTTGAAGTGGGCGCCGGAGACCGGGCCGAGGAGGGTGATCAGGACGCCGAGGCCGAAGACGGTGGCGGTGGAGTTGGCCAGCAGCTGGAGGGCGACGTCGTCGGTGAGCTCGGTGGCCTGGATGCCGGAGCCGACCACGATCGCGACGAGGGCGGCGGTGCCGACCAGTTCGGCGGCCGCGCGGGCGATCAGCGGCGTACGGGGCGGTGTCGCGCCGGACGCGGGCTGCGACGTCGCGTCGGGCGCGGGCTGCGGTGCCGTGCCGGCGGGGGCGGGGGCGTCGCTCGCGGCGGACTCGGTGGCGGTCACGGCAGGTTCTCCTCGGCAGGTGAGGTCAGGCGGACGAGGCCGCGAGGGTCTACGGGCAGGACCGCTTGAGGTTCGCTCCGGCGGTGGCCCGCGCGGTCCGGGCGAGGTCGGCGAACTGACCGGCGAGCGCTTCGAAGACTGCCGGGCGCAGTCGGTAGTAGACGTACCTCCCGCACGGCTCCGTCTCCACGACCCCCGCCTCGCGCAGCACCTTCATGTGGTTGGAGAGGTTCGTCTGCTTGGCTCCCGTCTCCTCCACGAGGTGGGTGGTGCAGAGCGTCTCGCGGGCGAGCAGGGCCACGATCCGGAGCCTGAGCGGGTCGGCCAGCACCCGCATCAGATCAGTGTCGACCGACGTCATCATCCGCTGATACTGTCACATCATCGAAGGCTGATACCAGCCCTGACTGATCCGCCCGGCCGGTCGACGGTGGCGACGGTGACGTCACCGCGCCTGCCACCCCGAGGAAGAGCCGATGCCCGCGAACCCGCTCGCGTCCGTCCTGTTCGTCTGCATCCACAATGCGGGCCGCTCCCAGATGGCGGCCGGGTTCCTGCGCCACCTCGCGGGCGACCGCGTCGAGGTCCGCTCCGCCGGCTCCGTGCCCGGCGACCGGATCAACCCCTCCGCGGTGGCCGCCATGGCCGAACTGGGCATCGACATCTCCGACCAGCAGCCGAAGGTCCTCACCCCCGAGGCCGCCCGGGCCTCCGACTACATCATCACCATGGGCTGCGGCGACGCCTGCCCGTACTTCCCCGGCAAGACCTACCTCGACTGGCAGCTCGATGACCCGGCCGGCCAGGGCGTCGAAGCCGTCCGCCCCATCCGCGACGCGATCAAGGCCCTCGTCGAGGGCCTGATCAGCGAGATCGACGCCGAGCGCAAGGCCTGACCGCACCACGCTGCGCGGCGGTGAGCGAGCGCTGGAAGGCGGCGCTCTCGCCGTCGGCGGGGTTCATGTCCGTGTCGATCGGGCCCGGATCCACGAGGGTGGCGGTGATCCCCCGGGGCCCCGTTCCCGGGCAAGTCCCTTGGTCAGGCCGACGAGTGCGGCGTAGGAGCGGACACGCATGTCAGGTTCGAGCCGTCTCTGCGGAAGGGGGGTTGGGGAGCCCGGGCCGCGCGGCCGTGCAGCCGGCTCCCGGGGACCATCAGCTTCGCCACCCCGTCGCCCATCTTCTGGCAGCCCTCCGCGTACGCCCGCATCTCCCGCTCGTAGCGGGCGAAGGCGGTGCGGTGGTCGCCGCGCGCGGCTGCCAGTTCCCCGGCGAGGACGTACGCGCCGACCAGTTCGGGGGACTCCGATGGCTCCGGTGACTCCCGTGGCTCCGGTGTGGGTGTGCCGCCCGCCCGGCACACCTCCAGGGCGGCCCGGGCCGTCGCGGCTGCCGGAAAGACGGTGAACCGCCGGGCGGCCCGCTGCCCCTGCTCGGACAGCAGGTCCCAGCTCCAGGCGACCACCGCGCGCAGCGAGGATCCACGGCGGCCCGGTACCCGGCCCCGGCCCGCTCGATCACGCCCGGCCCCGGCGCCGCGCGCAGCCGGGACACCTGGGGCTGCAGGGCGTGCGCCGACACCGTGCCGTCCGGGGCGAGTTCGTACGCCAGCCGATCGGCGTCCAGCACCTCGCGGGGGCGCACCAGCAGCAGCGTCAGCAGTGCCCGCCGAGCGGGTCCACCGAGCGGCACCTCGGTGCCGTCGTCGCGCCGCGCCACCGTCTCGCCGAGGATGGAGAACCGCATGCCGGCCGTTGTCCACCGGCGTCGATCACCGGATGATCCCGGACGCCCGCCCGGCGGCCGGCCTTCCCCGGGCACCAGCGTTCGACAACGCCGGCCGATTCCCCCGTGGAGACCCACGGCAACGGCCGGCCCCTGACGCGCAGGGCGGTCGGGCCGTCGGGCGTGCGCGAGGTAGGGGTCCCCGGCGCGCGGCAGCGGGTCCCCGGCGCGTGGCGCCGGGGACCCGCTGCAGGGTCAGGTGGCCCGGCCGGGGTCAGGGCTCGCGACGCTCGCGCAGGGAGTCCTTGATGCCTCGCGCATGCTCCTGGGCCTTGGCGGCACCCTCGCGGGCCTTGCCCTTGATCTGGTCGGTCCTGCCCTCGGCCTGCATCCGCTCGTTGCCCGTCGCCTTGCCCGCGACTTCCTTGGCCTTGCCCTTGGCCTGCTCCATCTTGCCCTTGGCCTTGTCAGCCATCACCAAACACTCCCTCTCGCGAAGAACGGTCGGTCGCAGAACAAGCTAGGCCAGATCGCCACCATCCGCGCGTCGAGGCAACGGCCGGGCAGCCCCTAGCAATCCCACCGACCTCGGCCGGTCACCGAGACCGGCATCGGCCGGATCGCCCGCGACCTCGCGTGGGGGAGGGGCTGCCCGCGACCGTCCCGGGCGGCCCCCAACGGTCTGCTGACATCGGTGATCCTGCGCGGCTGGGGGTTCTCGGCGGGGACAGGCGCCCTGAGCGCGGCCGACCACGGCGTCCCGCAGACGCGCATGCGGGCGATCCTGCTCGCCCCGCGCGTCCGCACGGCCGAGCCGCCTCCGCCCGCGCACGCCCGCGTCACCGGGCCCGGGTCGCAGGGCCGACCGGACCTCGACCATGGCCCCACCGGCCCTGGGGCTCAGCAGGCGAGAGTGCTCGGATGGGAGGGTGCGACCGGACCGAAGGTCAGGCGGCAGGAGCACATCTGCCCGGACAACGGCGAAGGAGTCGGTCATGCCCGCCTCGCGCTACACCGTCAGTGACGTCATGACACACACGGCCATCGCCATCGGCCGTGACGCGTCGTACAAGGAAATAGTCGAACTCATGCACGCATGGAAGGTGAGTGCAGTCCCCGTCCTGGAAGGCGAGGGTCGCGTCGTCGGAGTCGTCTCGGAGGCCGATCTCCTGCCGAAGGAGGAGTTCCGCCGCGAGCAGCCCCTCCTGCCCGACCAGATCGAGGAAGCCTCCAAGGCCGGCGGTGTGCTCGCCGAGGAGCTGATGACGAGCCCGGCGGTCACGGTCCACCCGGACGCGACGATCGCCGAAGCGGCCCGCATCATGGCTCAGAAGCACGTCAAGCGGCTGCCGGTGGTCAACGGTCTCGGCATGCTGGAAGGTGTCGTGAGCCGCAGTGACCTGCTCAAGGTCTTCCTGCGCCCCGACGAGGAGCTGGAGGAGGAGATCCGACAGGCCGTGCTGGGCGAGCTCGCACCGGGCGCCACCCTGGAATGCTCCGTGCAGGACGGTGCGGTCACCCTCCGAGGGCCACTGCGTGACCGGGCCCTGGTACCGCTGCTCGCGCGCGCCATCAGCGCCGTGGAGGGGGTCGTGGACGTGCGGATGGACCTCGAGGGCTCGGTCTCACCCGCTGCGTAGGCAGGCTCGACCTGACCGGCGCGGTGCCGCACCGCTCGGGCACGCCGCACCGCTCGGGCCCGCCGCACCGCTCGGGCACGCCGCACCCAGGGGGCCCGAGCGGTCCCCGCCCGGGCCCGTTCGGCCCTCCCCCTGCACTTCGCATCCGGCGGATGGTGGCAGCTGCTGGCGGGCCCGTGGGGTAAAACCGCTGGCCAGGAGGATGGTCCCGTGGCAGTGTCTCGTCCGTGACAGAGATCGACAGCCTTGTGATCACCACTCTCGCCGAGCGTCCCTCGTTGCTCTCCCGTATGTACGAGATCGCTGAGACGTGGCCGGCCTTCATACCGCACGATCCGGTGGGGGAAGCCTTGCTGGGCCGGGTGGCGGAGGACTTCCCTCGGTACTGCGTGGTGGCAACGGATGGCGACCGTGTCGTCGCCCGCGGGCTGAGTGTGCCGTTCACCGCAGACCTCGAGGGCCGTGAGGAGATGCCGGACAAGGGCTGGGACCAGGTACTCGTCTGGGCGTTCCGCGACCAGCGCCATGGGCACGCACCGACCGCGGTCAGTGCGTTGGAGATCACGGTGGACACCGCATATCTCGGCCGTGGCCTGTCCTACAGGATGTTGGCCGCGCTGCGGGACGCCGCCGGCCGGCAGGGCCACGACGTGCTGTTGGCCCCGGTCCGTCCCACGGCCAAGCACGTCGAACCGCGCGTCCCCATGGCCGAGTACGTCGGCCGGCAGAGGGACGACGGACTTCCGACGGACCCGTGGCTCCGGGTCCACGTCAAGGCCGGTGGCACCATCCAGAAGATCGCCCCCGCTTCGATGACGGTCAGCGGCTCCCTGTCCCAGTGGCGCCGGTGGACCGGCCTGCCCTTCACCAGCGACGGCGACGTCGATGTGCCGGGCGCTCTCGTCCCGGTGCACTGCGACACCGCGCATGACCGAGCCGTCTACGTCGAGCCCAACGTATGGATCCGGCACGAGGTGAAGCCACCCACCACCTGACCACACCGTTCGCCGAGATGAACCAGCAGCTCAGCGGTTGACTTTTGAGGTTCGTCATCCTCCTGTGCGCACGGCCTCCACCGCGCACCGGTGGACGGAGCGGGCCGCTTCGCAGTGACCGTCGTGCCGGGGGGAGTTCGCCCGGACGGCGAGCATGCGAGGGACCCCCTACGGATCGTCGGACCCTTCCTTCAGCAAGCGAGCCGTGGGGCCGGGCCCGTGTCGGACATCTCACCGCCTCTTCGGTCCACGGGCGTTGCTGCGCAGAGCCGCGAGCCGGCGCTGGTACTCCTCGTCGTCGATCTCACCCATGGCGAATCGTTCCGCCAGCAAGTTCTCTGCGCTCTCGGACGGGACGGCCCCCCGATCGGAAGCCACCCGGCCATCCGTGTCCTGTCTGAAGGTTCGGATCATCAGAACAGCTGCTGCCAGGATCAGGGCCCAGATGATCAGCTGGGTGAAGGACATGGCGAACCATCCCCACGCACCCATGCCGTGGCCGTTCCAGTACATCTCACACCTGCCAGGGTCGACGGGAACGGCGGCCGCGAGCAGGCCGTCTGCTTTCGAGGATCCCCGTTCCCGGCGCTCGGAGCATGGGCCGTTCGGTCCCGGTGCGGGCCCGTAGGACCCATGCGGTTCCGCATGGCTCCTACGCACGGCCCGCGGGGTCGGCCGCTCACCGGCCGGTGGCGGTCACGGCGCTGGGCGAGGTCAGCGGCACCCACCACTCCAGACGGGTTCCCGCTCCACCCGGCTCGGCCGGGCCGACCTTCATGCTGCCGCCGAGTCGTTCGGCGCGTTCCGCGAGGTTCCGCAGCCCGCTGCGTCTGCCGTCTTCCGGAAGGCCGACGCCGTTGTCGGTCACCCCGACCGTGAGGACTCCGTCGGCTGCGACGATCGACGCCTCGGCACGGGTGGCCCGGGCGTGGCGGGCGATGTTCGTCAGCGCCTCTCCGACCACCGCGAGGACCTCGTCCGCCACCTCAGGAGGTACGTCGGTGTCGATGAGCCCCTCCATGCGCAGTGCCGGGGCGAAACCCAGGGTCGTCGCGGCAGCCTCCACGGCCTGGACGGTGCGGGACCGGAGTGTGGGTGATGTGCCAGGACCGTCGTGGTCACGGAGCCCGAAGATGGTAGAGCGGATGATCTTGATGGTGGCGTCGAGGTCGTCGACCGCTCGGGCCAGCCGTTCGGACGCCTCGGGGTGGTCGACGAACCGCTGCGCGCTCTGCAAGGTCATACCGGTGGCGAAGAGGCGCTGGATGGCCAGGTCGTGCAGGTCACGGGCGATGCGGTCGTGGTCTTCGAGGATGCTCATCTGTTCGGCGTCGCGGCGTCGCTCGGCCAGCTCCAGGGCCAGGGCGGCCTGGCCGGCGAAGCCGGGGAGGGCCGCGACCTCCGCTGCGGCGAAGGCGGGACGGCCATGGCGACGTGCCAGGATGAGGACCCCGCTGAGTTTCTCCTTGGTGGCGACGGTGGCGGCGACGGCCGGGCCGAAGCCCTTCCACCTCTCCGGCTGGACGGTGACGCGCCGGTCGCTCTGGACGTCCGCGACCGTGATCAGCCCGTTCCTCACCAGAGCGGCCTCGGCCAGGGTTCCGGCCGGGCTGGGCAGGACGATCCCCTGGTGCGCTTCCGCCCCGTCTCCCAGGGCCAGGGAACCTCGTAGCTCTCCCGAGGGTCCGATCAGATAGAAGACGCCCATGTCGGCGCCGGTGATGTCTTTGGCGCGCTCCAGCATGCCCTCCAGGACCTCGTCCTGCGGGGTGCCGGAGAGCAGGGCGCTGGTGATGTCCGAGCTGGCGGACAGCCAGCGCTCGCGGACGCGGCTCTCCTCGAAAAGGCGGGCGTTCTCGATGGCGATGCCGGCGGCGACGGCGAGCGTGGACAGGACCGCCTCGTCCTCCTCGTCGAAGTCGAGGCCTCCGCGCTTCTCGGTGAGGTAGAGGTTTCCGAAGACGTCCTCGCGCACGCGGATGGGGACACCGAGGAAGGAGTGCATCGGGGGGTGGTGGGCCGGGAAGCCGTAGGAGGCCGGGTGCTCGGACAGCTCGGACAGTCGCAGCGGCTCCGGGTGCCTGATCAGCTCGCCGAGGATGCCGTGGCCGGAGGGCAGGTCGCCGATCCGGGCCCGGAGGTCGTCCGCGATGCCGACGGGCAGGAACTCGGCCAGCTTCCGGTCGTCGCCGATGACGCCCAGGGCCCCGTACTCGGCGTCGACCAGGACGACGGCAGCCTCGACGATGCCGTGGAGGACCTGCGGCAGGTCCAGCTCGCGGCCGACCGACATGACGGCCTCCAGCAGGCCGTTCAGCCGGTCCCGAGTGCCCCGGACCTCGTCGATGCGTACCTGGAGCTCGTCGAGGAGCTCGTCCAGCCGCAGCCGCGGCACACCCCCCTGGCCAGGCCGGGCGTCCGCGCTCATGTCCCACCTCCGGCCGACGGAATCGAGGGAGGGCCGTCCCCTCCACGCTAGTCCCGGAGGGCGCGGTTCTCCTTCCGGCCGGGCCGCTGTCACCCCGTGCGGCGGGGCCTGCCCGACGCCGCGTGCAGATGCCGGACGTGCGCGTCCGGACCGGGGAAGAACACGGTGGTGCGGCCGGTGTCGGACCAGCGCACGTCGTAGGGCGGAGTGCCGTCCTCGTGGTGGAGGGCGATCACTTCGGCGGGCCTCTTCGAGGAGCTCCTGCAGGGGGCGGAGCTGGTCCGCTGCCAGGACCTTCCCCTCTCGGGTGAGGGTACCGGTGCGGTGCGTAGCCGCTGCCGGTCACGTCTGCGGTGCCCGACAGGTCCACAGGTGCTGGACGACCATGCGGCCTTCGGTGAGGGTGCCCGTCTTGTCCTTGGCCAGGACGCTCACGGAGCCGAGGGTCTCCACGGCCGGTAGGGGCGGACCAGGGCGTTGCGGGCTGCCATCCTGCGCGCTCCGAGCGCGAGGGCGAGGGTGACCACGGCGGGAAGGGACTCGGGAACCGCGGCGACGGCCAGGCTGACGGCGGGGACGGCCATCGTGCTCGGCGGGAGGCCGCGTACCAGGCCCAGAGCGAAGAACAGCACGCACAGGGCGATGGTGACGACCGCCAGGATCCGGCCCGGCGAGGCGAGGCGGCGCTGGAGCGGGGTGAGGTCCCGGCCCGTGTCGAGGAGCGCCGCGATCCGGCCGAGGGCACTCGCCGCACCTGTGGCCGTGGCGGTGGCCGCCCCTCGGCCCCGCACCACGACGGTGCCGGCACGGACCCTGCCGTCGGCGGTCTTGTCCACGGGCTCGGATTCGCCCGTGAGCATGGATTCGTCCACCAGGAGGGCGGATGCCTCGGTGAGGTCGGCGTCCGCGGCGACGATGTCCCCCTCCCCCAGCAGCAGGGCGTCGCCCGGCACCACCGGTCCGGCCGGCAGCTCGCGCAGGGTGCCGCCGCGCAGCACCCTCGCGTGCGGTGCGGAGAGGGCGGAGAGCGCGGCGACGGCGCGGTCGGCCCGGACTTCCTGTGCCACTCCGACGGCGGTGGTGAAGACGACCACCAGGCCGATGACGACGGCGTCCGGGTGGTCGCCGATCGCGACGGTCAGCAGCACGGCCCCGAGGAGCACCATGATCAGCGGGTCGCGAGTTGGACCAGGACCCGTCGGTACAGCGGCGTGGGCGGTGGCGGTGCCACTTCGTTGGTGCCGTACCGGGACAGGCGGAGTTCCGCCTCGGCCTGGGTGAGCCCCTGTCCCACCGGGGAACCGGCGGGACGCGCGGCGGTCGTACGGATGGTCAAGGCAGCGTCATTCGGCCGGGACGGTGATCACCGGGCAGTGCGCGCGGTGCAGGAGACCGTGTACGACGGACCCCAGGCGCATACCGGTGTACCCGCCGCGGCCCCGGCGGCCCACCACCACGGCGAGCGCGTGCTCCGACGCCCGCGCCAGTTCCTCGACCGGGTGGCCCGTCATGACCTCGCGGGTGACGTGTACGTCCGGGTACTTGTCCGACAGGCCTGCGGTGGCCTCGGACAGCAGGGCACGCTGGGCCTGCAGGGCCACCTCTTCGTCGTTCAACATGAAGAGCGGCGGTTGCCACACGCAGACGACCCGGAGTGCCGCTGCGCGCAGGTCGGCCTCGCCGAAGGCGAACGCCAGCGCGGCCGTGGCCGATGCGCTGCCGTCGAGGCCGACGACCAGGTACGGCGGCTGCTGGCTGATGTGTTCCGCGTCGCCCACGACGACGACCGGGCACCGGGCCTGGGCGCTGACGGGGACCGCGGTGGAGCCCGCGCTGAAGAACTCCGCGGTGCGGCTCAGGCGCCGGGAGCCCAGGACGATCAGGCGGGCGCCGGCGGCCGCCGTGCCCAGGACAGGGGCCGGGAACCCGTGCAGCAGGTCGCCTGTGACGTCGGCCTCGGGATGCCGGTCGCGCACCCAGGTGCACGCCTGCTCGATCCTGTCGGCTCCCGCCTGTCGCAGGGCGGGGTGGCCGGGGGTGTCGTCGGCGTGGCGCGTGTCGTGCGGGGGCGGTACGGCGAGCACCAGGCGCAGCGGGAGCCGTCGGCGGTGTGCCTCGTCGGCGGCCCAGGCGAGGGGCAGGTGCCAGTCCCTGTCCGGGTCGATCCCGACGACGATGCCGTGGCCCCGGTGCCCGGCGCTCACGACCGGCTCCCGAAGTCGATGCCCGTCCGGGGGATGAGGAGGACGGGGCAGTGCGCGTGGTGCAGGACGCTGTGCGTGGCCCGGCCCAGGCTGCGGGTCGTCCCGAGGGCTCCGGGGGCCCGCCGACCTCCCATGACGAGCAGGTCGGCGTGGCGGGACGCCTCGACCAGCACACCGGCCACGGAGACGCTCTTCTCGGCATCGGCCCGCACCTCCAGGTCGGGGAACTCCTCACGGACGGCGACGCCGACGGCATTCAGGGTCTCGGCGTGTGCCCCGGCGATCTCGTCGACACCGTCGAGCATGCTGACCACCAGGCCGACGGACTGAAGGATGTTCCAGACGTGCAGGAGCCTGAGGTATCCCTTGCGCAGTTGCGCCTCGCACGCGGCGTACCGGGCGTACAGCAGGTCGCGCTCGTCGCGGACGGCAGCGAGGACGGTGCCGGTCTCCTCCGCCCCTTCGGTGCCGCGGACGACGACGACCGGGGTCGTGGCGGCGCCGGCAACGTCGAGGCCGATCGAGCCGAGCATGAGCGAGTCGAATCCTCCGAGGCCGCGACTGCCCACCACGACGGTGCCGTGCAGGCCGCCGGCCCGGTGCAGGCTGCTGACGGCGTCGGACCGGCTGAGCTCCGTACTCACCCGCAGACCGGGGTACGCGTCGCTGACGGCCTTCGCCGTTTCGTCGAGGAGTTCGCGGCCGTTGGCGCGAACCCGTTCGAGGGTTTCCGCCCCGACGTACAGCGCTCGGCCGTCCGTGTCGGCCCCGTGGACGATGTGCAGGGGACGGTTGCGGCGTCGGGCCTCCGCCGCCGCCCACAGGGCGGCCGTGCGTGCCGCCTTCGATCCGTCGACGCCCACGACCACGGAGCTGGTGTCGGGGGTGCGGAAGGTGCTTTCCACGATTCCTCCCAACCGAGAAGCCGATGAGGGACACACCTCACGCTGGCACCCTCGACAGGCCCGGGAGAGGGCCGCCCGGGACCGGGATCGGGACCAAAGGTCCCCATCGCTTCCGCACACCGCTGCTCTGCGCCGTGGCCATGGACCGCCCGGCCCCGGGACGGGGCCCGTTCGGCCCTCGCCGGCGCACGGGCACCGGCGACATGGTGGGACGACAACCGACACCGGAACGGGCCCGAGCGGCGCGGCGGAGACGGAGGTCCTCATGAAACACATCAAGGTGGGGGAGCTGATGACCGGCAATGCCGTCTCCGTCACTCCGGACACGGCCTTCAAGGACGTCGCGAAGCTCCTGACGCAGTACGACGTCTCCGGACTCCCCGTGCTGGATGACGAGGACCGCGTCGTGGGTGTCGTCTCGCAGACCGATCTCCTGGCCCGCACGGCCCGGGCCCCCGATCCGTCGGGGGAGGCCGGCACGGCGGACGACCCGCCCACGGCGGGGAGCGCCATGTCCTCTCCGGCGATCACCGTCCGCGCCGAGGACACGGCCGCTGATGCCGCGCGGCTGATGACCCGCCGCAGCATCGAGCGGCTGCCCGTCGTGGACGAGGAGGACAGACTGGTCGGCATCGTCACCCGCAGGGACCTGCTGCGCCTGTTCGTCCGCCCCGACTCCGAGATACGCAGACGGGTCGACGACGAGGTCCTCACAGATGTGCTGGGCGTGCCCGGCGGTGAGGTCGAAGTCCACGTGGTGGACGGCATCGTCACCTTGGAAGGCCGCGTCGAGCTGCAGAGCCAGCTCTCGGCACTCGTCAACCTCGTCGAACAGCTCGACGGGGTGGTCGCCGTGGCATCCCGTGTCACGGCGCGGACGCACGACGCACCGACCGCCCGGGCCGACCGGCCACGCCAGGCTGCGCAATGGTGAAGCGGTCGTCCCTCAGCAGGAAGTACGCGCCATGAACGCTCACCTCACCGTCGGCGTCGACGGCTCTCCCGAGAGCCGGGCAGCCGCGCGTTGGGCCGCCCAGGAGGCCGTCCTGCGGCAGGTGCCGCTGCGCCTCGTGCACGCCGTCGACCGGCCCCTGGAACCGGTGTTCGCAACCGTGAGACACCAGGACATGGACCGCTGGGCCGACCAGGTGCTCACGGACGCGACCCGGGAACTGCACCGGCGCCATCCCCAGCTGGAGATCACCACCCGATGCCTGGCGGCGCGTCCGGCAGCGGCCCTTGCGGCCGAAGCCACCGATGCCGCGCTGCTGATCCTGGGATCGCGGGGCCTGGGCGGCCTGGTCGGGTTCGTCGTCGGCTCGGTGGCGATGTCCACCCTGGTCGCCACCGGTACGCCGATCGTGCTGGTCCGGGTCGCCGACGACCCCGACGGACCGGGCCCCGGAACCGGCTCAGACGTGATCGTGGGTGTCGACATCCACACATCGTGCGACCGCGTGCTCACGTTCGCCTTCGAGGAGGCCGACCGGCGCCACTGCGCTCTGCGGGCCGTGCACGGCTGGAAGTTGCCGCCCGCTTACGCGTACGTCCCCTTCTTCGACCCGGACGACGAGCGGGACGTCGACAGGAGCGTCACCCGGATGCTGGAGGACATGCTGCTGCCCTGGCGCCACAAGTTCCCTGACGTGGAGGTCGGCCACAGCGTGTTCAGGGGCTCGGCAGGAGACCACCTCGTCCGCGCCTCGCAGGGCGCCGGGCTCGTCGTCGTAGGCCGCCACCTGCGCCGGTCCCCCCTCGGTGCACACCTGGGACCGGTCACCCACGCGGTCCTGCACCACGCGGCGGCACCGGTGGCCGTCGTGGCCCATGAGTGAGCAGTCCCGTGACCGCGATACGTGGTCCGGCAACCGGAACCATCTCTCCCGCCCTGCGGCGATGCTCTCCCGCCTGCCGCCGGGCAGAACGAGGGGTCGAGTTCGGTGGTGTGCGGAGAGAGGGTCTGCAGGAGGTGGAAGGCGTGGAGGCGCAGGATCGGTCCGGTGTCACCCGCTGCCGTCACTTCGCCCTCGCTCCAGAGCCGTTGCCACGATGCCCGGTGCGCGGCCAGCAGGGTGGCGAAGTCCCGGGCGTGTCCAGCGTGCTCGATGCTGCTCCTGACGGGATCGCCCCAGGGGCGGTCGAGGGAGTCGAGGGAGGTGAACAACGCTGCGGTCTTCACGATCACGACGGGCTCGGCACGCCTGACCGGCAGGACGCACGACTGTCGAGCGCCGGTGGCCGTGGAGGTCCTCCGGACGGGGGCCAGAGGCCGTGCTGAGAGGCGTACGGCGATCCCGATCCGCAGATGTGAGGCAGCGGTGGCGCAGGACAACCACGCGGTGCCTTCCGCCTCGGCTCCGGCCCGGTGATCGACGAGGTGCTGTCCGGCCAGGGCACGGTAGCGCTCGACGCCCGCGTTGGCGATGTCCCCGTCCAGCACGGATTCGACCTCGACCCCGCCGCGCCGGCCGGACGCGGTGAGGACGGTGCGCTGCGCCGCGAGGTGTGGGTCACCGGCGTGGACGAGGCGCGTGTGGGTGACACCCAGGCGGCGGCCGTCGGCGTCGTGGAAGAGCATGCGGCGGGTGAGTGTTCCCCACCAGTCGCTCGGCCTTCGGGTCGTAGCGCTTGCACTCCCAGCGCCAGGTGGCGTTCACGGGCGGCGCGGGGCCGGCCTCGAGAGCGGCAGGCAGTTCCGTCAGGTCGGGGAGGACCAGGTGGGCGCCCTTCTCCAGGAAGGCCTCGGCCATGCGTGGGTCGTTCTCACGGTTGAGGCCCACGACCAGGCGGAAGCCTCCCCCGTGCCCGGCTTCCACGCCGACGAGCGCGTCTTCCACTACGGCTGCCCGTGAGGGGGCCGTCCCGAGGCGGGCTGCGGCTGCGAGGAAGAGGGCCGGGTCGGGCTTTCCGGGCAGGGCCTGCTCGAAGGCGTCCGCGCCGTCCACCACGGCGTCGAACGAGCCGACGAGGTCCGCGGCCTCCAGGAGGGAGCGAGCGTGCCGCGAGGCCGAGACGGCCGCACACCGCACGGCCTTCTCACGCAGCTGCCGGAGTGTGGGAAGGACGTCCTCGAAGGCGTGGACGCCTGCGGTTCGAAGCGACCGGCAGGAGATCTCCTCTTTGCGGGCCGCGACGGCATGGACGGTGGTGCACCCGGGGGCGTCCGCGTCGAAGACGACCGCGCCCAGGCCGTTCATGACTCGTGGACGACGCGACGGCCGGTGAGCCGGACGGGCGTGAGCTTCATCCAGTGGGTGCGGGGGCCGCCGGCCCAGGGCTGGGACCGGGCCGTGGCCGTCAGGTGCTGGATCTCCCGGGCGTCGGTGACCGCTTCCAGTTCGCCCACGGCCAGGACGCTCCACCCTCCGGCGGTGACGTCGTCGATGGTGTCGATCTCGAAGGCGACCTCCGTGCCCGCCGCTCGGGCCGCGAGCGCGTCCACGGCGGTACGGAACGCGATGTCGGCTCCGGCGACGAGGTAGTTGACCGGGAGGACGGCAGGGCCTTCGGGGGTGAAGACGGCGATGCGTCCCACTCCGTGCGTGCCCAGCAGCGTCCGGCACTCGTCCTCGGCCAGCGGTACCAGCGCCGCGTCGAGGCGGCCGGTGGAGCGGCCCCGGGCACGGCCCGCGTTCGCGCCGGTCAGGTCGTCCACCGTGAGGCCGAGGGCCTGGGCGACGCGTACGAGGGTGCCGACGGCCGGCGACGCCGCATGCTCCTCCAGGTACGCCACATAGTTCCCGTCCGCTCCGCACATCCTGCCCAGTTGCTCACGGCTCAGGCCGAGGGCGATACGGTGGGCCGCGATACGGCGGCCGAGGTCGGTGCGGCCGACCGCCGCACCGGACTGCTGACGGCGCGTACTCGGTGTGCTCGTCATGGAACTCACTGCTCCTGGGTCGGTACGGCGACCGTGTCGTGCTGCGGTCCGCCGAGCACGACCTTGAGGGCTCCGGTCTCGCCGGCGCGGGAGAAGATGTCGTACGCCTCTTCCATCTGGTCCAGCTCGAAGCGGTGGGTGACCATCGCGGCCCCGGGGAGGCGGCCGGCGGCCATCATGCGCAGCAGCATGGGCGTCGAGTGGGTGTCCACGAGTCCGGTCGTGAGGGTGACGTCCTTGATCCACAGGTCTTCGAGGTGCAGGGTCGCCGGCTTGCCGTGGACGCCGATGTTGGCGACGCGTCCGCCGGGCCGGACCATACGGGTGCACATCTCGAACGCCTCGGGCACCCCGACGGCCTCGATGACCACATCGGCGCCGAGGCCGTCGGTCAGGTCCTCGACCAGCTTCTCGGGCTCCTCCTGCGCGCCCGCGGTGGCGTCGGCGCCCAGCTCGCGGGCAGCAGCGAGCCGGGACGGGGCGAGGTCGACCGCGATGGTCCGGTACGGGCTGTAGAGCGAGGCGGTGGCGATGGCCGCCAGGCCGATGGGGCCGGCGCCGACCACGACGACGGTGTCGCCGGGGCGGACCCGGCCGTTGAGGACGCCGACCTCGTAGGAGGTCGGGAAGATGTCGGCGAGCACGACCGCCTCGTGGCTCGGCAGGGCGCTGGGCAGCGGGTGGACGGAGAGGTCGGCGAAGGGGACGCGGACGTACTCGGCCTGGGTGCCGTCGATGGTGTGGCCCAGGACCCAGCCGCCGCCTCCGCGGCACTGTCCGTAGCGGGCTTCTCGGCAGAACCGGCAGCGGCCGCAGGCGGAGATGCAGGAGATCAGCACACGGTCCCCGGGACGTACGCCGTGGACGTCGCCGCCGGTCTCCACGACGGTCCCGACGGCCTCGTGGCCGAGCACGCGGCCGGGGGTCACCTCGGGGACGTCGCCCTTGACGATGTGCAGGTCGGTGCCGCAGACGGTGACGGCGTCCACCCGGACGATCGCGTCCGCGGCGTCCTTGATCGAGGGGTCCGGGACGTCCTGCCAGGAGGTCTGTCCGGGCCCGTGGAAGACGAGTGCCTTCATGGTTGCGGCCTCTCTGTGGTGCGAGGGTGGGCTCACCGCCAGGCTGCGCCTTCGAACCTCCGCAGCGCTTGGGCCGGTCGGTCCCTACCGCCGGGACCGGTCGGATCTGGCCTCCGCAGCGGAGCGGTGCGACGGTGAACACGGCGCCCGTACCCGGCTCCTCGACCTGTCCGCACCCCACCGCAGCGGAATCCCGCTCGCACGCACGCGGAGGACCCCCGCCATGACCCCCACCCCCTATACCGTCGCCGACGTCATGACCACCAAGGTCGTCGCCGTCACCCCCGTGACCGGCTTCAAGGACATCGCCGCCGCGATGAAACGATGGCAGGTCACCGCCCTGCCCGTCGTCGAAGGCGAGGGCCACGTCGTCGGCGTCGTCTCCGAGGCCGACCTCCTGCCCAAGGAGGAGTTCCACGAACACGGCCCCGGCATGATCGAACAGATGCGCCGCCTGGGCGACACGGCCAAGGCCGGCTCCCGCCGCGCCGAGGACCTCATGACGACCCCCGCGGTCACGATCCG
>NZ_RPRY01000102.1 GCF_003949795.1 Streptomyces sp. WAC06614 | reverse complement strand
TCACCGTCCCCGCCGGGATCTGCTTCTCCGTCGGCGTGGGCGGCGACGTCCGCGGAGGAGGCGGGGGCCTGGCCTACCGCCAGCCGGGGGGGGGCGGGGCCGGCCGGCAGGGCGGCGTGCACGGGCGGGGCCGGTGGCGCGGCGAGGGCGGGAGCGGGTAAGGCGGCTGCGCTACTTGCTGAAGCCCGCGCCGACCGAGCCGGCGATGTCATGGCCGGTGGGGTTGGTGACGGTGATGACGACGACCTGCGGGTCGTCCGGGGTGCCCTTACCGGACGTGGAGAAGGTGGGTGTCTGGAGTCCGTTGGAGGCCTTGCCGACCTTGCCGAGCTTGGGGAATTCCTTGCTCCCCTTCAGCGTGACCTCCACGGAACCGTTCGCGGGGACCGACACCTGCTTCGAGACGTGACTGTCGTCCTGCGCCACAGCCTTCTTCTCACCGGACGCCGCCCCCGCGGTGGACGCCGCGGCGGTGGACGCGGGCGCCGGCGAGGTGTCCGCCATCGCGGAAGACACCCCCACGCCCAGCGGGAGCAGCGCAGCCGCCCCGACGACGCCCCAGAGGGCGGTCCTGCTCTTGATGCTGTTGCGGAAACCCATGATGAAATCCTGTCTGTTCGGGCGACTGTGTCACCGGTTGCCGGCCGTCGGGCCCATCGCCGGCGACCTGGAATCCATTCAGCCAGCAGCGCTGTTTTGCCCGTGTTTGCCGAATGGCCGACCCTTTCAGTCGGTTTTGATGGCACGCAGGACGTTCAGGCGGGCCGCGTTGCCGGCCGGCCACATGGCGGCGAGGACGCCGACCGTCACTGCCAGGAGCAGAACGGTGCCGATTCGGCTCCATGGGAAGGGCGGGCCGGATGTCCTCCGTCGCCGCCGACATCACCCTCGCCTCCCGGTCCGACCAGGTGCCCGCGGCGGCCGGACACGTCAGCACCTACACGCGGGCCGCGGGCGGCTACTTCACCGTCCTGGCCCCGCTCGGCGACGGCCTGTACCGACTGATCTTCGGCAAGCTCTCCGGCGACGGGCCCGGACGTGAGGTACCCGTCGAAGCCGAAGAGATCCGCGGAGCACTGCGCGCCGTGTACGGGACCCGGACGGAACTGGGCGAACTGCGTGCCGCTTCACGCTTCAGCGACGCCGTCCGGCAGGTCGAGCACTACCGCCAGGGCAGGGTGTTCTTCGCCGGAGACGCCGCACACATCCACATGCCCATCGGCGGGCAGGGCATCAACCTCGGCATCCAGGACGCCGTCAACCTCGGCTGGAAGCTCGCCGCCACCCTCCACGGATGGGCACCCGACGGACTCCTCGACACCTACCACACCGAACGCCACCCCGTCGCGGCACGCGTCCTCCAGCACACCCGAGCCCAAGCCGTGCTCCTGAACACCAGCCGGGACGAAGAAGTCGCCGCCCTCCGCGACGTCGTCACCGTCCTGCTCCGCCTGCCCGACACCAACCGGGCCGTCGCCGGCATGATGTCCGGCCTCGACATCCATTACCCCGGCGCCGGCCCCCGCATGACCGACCTCGACCTCACCACCGAGGACGGCCCGACCCGCGTGAGCAAGCTCATGCACTCGGGGCGCGGACTGCTGCTGTCCTTCGACGGCCGGCCCAGGACCATCGAGGGTCGGGCCGACCGGGTCGACCACGTCATGGCCAAGACCTGCGAGGACACCGGCGCCGTCCTGATCCGACCCGACGGCTACACCGCATGGACCAGCACCGACGAAACACCCCTGGAAACCGCCCTCACCCGGTGGTTCGGCCCCCGAACATGACCTGGACCCCGGCTCGCGCTGCCGCGGCCATCGACCGCGGCCTGCCGGCGCGCCACCAGGTCGGCGTGCCTCAGCCGCGGGTCTGGGTGGCGCGGTAGTGGGAGGGGGAGATCCCGTACCGGGAAGTGAAGGCCAGGCGCAGGGATTCGGTGGTGCCGAAGCCGCAGCGGGTCGCGATCCGGGCGACGGGCAGGTCGGTGGTGGTGAGGAGCTGGGCTGCCGCCTCCGTGCGGGCCTGCCGCACGTACCGGCCCGGAGCCTGGCCCGTGTGTTCGGTGAACAGCCTGGTCAGGTGGCGCGGCGTCACCCCGGCGCGGGCGGCGAGCGCTGCCGTGCCCAGGTCGTGGTCGGGGTGGGCGAGGATGTGCTCGGTGATCGAGCGGACCAGGTCGTTGTCGGGTGCGGGTGCGGCGGTGAACACGCTCATCTGGGCCTGGTTCCCGGGTCGTTGCAGGTAGGTGACCAGGTCTCGGGAGACCTGGCGGGCCAGCTCCGCTCCATGGTCCTCCTCGATGAAGGCGAGGGTGAGGTCCAGGGCGCTGGTGACGCCGGCGGCCGTGTACACGTTCCCCTCGCGGATGAAGATGGGCGCCGGGTCGACCGTGATCCGAGGGTGGCGGGCGGCCAGCTGGGCCGCGTACCGCCAGTGGGTCGTGGCGCGCAGACCGTCCAGCAGTCCGGCGGCGGCCAGGATCCCCGCTCCTGTGCAGACGGAGGCCACCCGGCGGCTCTCCCGGGCCAGGCGCCGGACGTGCCCCACGAGGCGGGCGTCCTCGGCAGCTTCCTCGAATCCGAGGCCGCCCGAGACGACGAGGGTGTCGAGGGGGCCGACGAGTCGTTCGAGGGAGTGCTGGGCCTGCAGGACGAGGCCCGAGCCGCAGACGATCGGGGCGCCGCCCGGGCCGGCCACGCTCACCCGGTAGGGCGGGGACGGCCGGCCGAGGCCGTTGGCCATGGCCAGGCCGGTGGTCACACAGGCGATGTCCAGCAGCTCCGCCGACGCGTAACCGACCACCACGACATGCCGTTCCCCCATGCCCTGACCCTATGCCGGAAGGACGTGTACCCCAAGACCGCGGACACCTTCCGGCCGAGAAGAGCAGTGCGTGCGGGCTCTGCCGGACGGTGGGGGGAACCCGCCCCTTCGCGTCCTGGGAGCCAACCGTGAACACCGACCGCGTCCCGTCCCGAGCCCGTGCCGCCGACCTCACCGTGGATGTGGCGGCCGAGCCCGGACACATGTGCGCCTCGCGCGGCCGGACGGTCTGGGCTCCCGTGGCCGGGCTCGGCCGCCGGTGGCCCACCCTGCTGGCCCTCGGTCTGGGAGCCGCCACCTTCGCCGACGGGCTCCCCGGGCGGGGCTTCCTCGCCGGGCTGCTGGTCACCATGCCCGTGTGTTACCTGGTCCTCGGCCTCTTCCGGCGTGAGTTGGGCGCGCCGAGGGCTCTGGCCGTGCAGGTCGCGGGCCTCGTCGGCTTCACGGCCGTGGCACTGACCGCCCTGTCCGTCGACGCCACCCTCGGCCTGCGCCTGCTGGCCGCCGGCTGGCTCGCCCACGCCGTCTGGGACTTCACGCACCACCGCACGGGCCGGGTGGTCCCGCGGGCCTGGTCGGAGTGGTGCGGCGTGGTCGACCTCTGCGGCGCCCTCGCCCTTGCCCTCCTCGCCTGAACGGTGCCGTCCGCTCAGGCCGAACCGGCCCGGTTCCGGTTGCCCTGCGCGCCGTAGGAGAAGGAACCCGCCGCCTCGTGACCGAGGCCGCGAACACCCCTCCCACCTGGCTGCGCCGGAAACCCCTCCAGTTCCGGCGAGGCGGCAACTTCGCCGCAGGACTGCCCGGGCGGGACCCTGGCCCCCGACCACCCTCCGCGGGTACTAGTCCCCGCTTTGGCCCCATGGCACCTTGTGACCGGGTGGCCGCGTGGATCAAGATCTTTTTCGGCGCTGCGTTCGCCGGCCGACGAGTCCAGCTCCCGGAGCGCATCCGTGCGGCACGGTTCCCCCTTTCACCCGGACCCCCGGCCAGGGTCTGCTCAGTCTTCCGCCATCGGCCGTGGTGGACCGCCCGGCAGGAGTGTTCGTCGCGTTCGTCCGGTACGCGGTGCAAGGAATCCACATGAGCGAGTCGAGGAGAAGGAATGTTCGAGGCACGGTCGGTAGCGCCGTCCGCCGTCGGGGCCGCACTGCTGACGCTGGTCACCGCAGCGGCGACCCTGCTCACCCTCATGTTCACCACGGGGGCTGATGAGAGCGTCGAACGTTCAGCGTTCTTCGGGTCCCTGGTCTTCGAGACGGTGAAGCGGGACGACGGAGCGCTGGGCATCACCACGGGCGTCGACAACCCGATCCCTCTCATGGTCCTGTTCCTCGTGCTCACCGCTGCGCTGACGTGGATCCGAACCGCCTACCGGGGGCTGAAGCAGCGCCGTGAGCAGCCCCTCGACACATCGGGCAACTGACCTGAGGATCCGCCCGGTCACCTGGTACCGGGCGCCCGCGTGACGCTGGGCGCCGTCTTCGGGCTCTCCGGACTCGACCGTCCCTTGGCCGGGTGGTACCTCGGCCACCTGGTGCTCCTCCTGCCTCTCTTCGGTAGGCGCCCCCTTAGGCCACGGACCCGACGCGTTCAGCCGCCCGAGCGCCTCGGTCAGCCGGCCGCCGTGGACAGCAGGACGTCGACGAGCCTGGCCGCGGCGTCCGGGCGGCCGTGCGCCCGAGCGCGCTCCGCCATCGCCGACCGCTGCGCCGGATCGGTCAGCAGCGGTCCCACCGCCTCCGTCAGCCGGTCGGGGGTGACCTCGCCCAGCAGCGCGAGCGCCGCGCCGGCATCGGCCAGGTGCTGGGCGTTGTGGGCCTGTTCGTTGCCGGCCGAGGTGGCCAGTGGGACGAAGACGGCCGGTTTGCCGAGCGCGGTCAGCTCGGCCAGGGTGCCCGCTCCGCTGCGGGAGATCACGACGTCGGCCAGGGCCAGGACGTCGGGCAGCTCCGGCCCGACGAACCCGGTCACGTGGTAGCGGCGAGCGAGGACCGGGTCCAGGGCGGCGGCCGTCGTGCGCAGCTCCTCCACGTTGGCCGGGCCGCACTGGTGGATCACGTTCGCGTGGGTCAGCAGCCACGGCAGGGCGCTGCTCACCACAGCGTTGATCTGCTGGGCTCCCTGGGCGCCGCCCGTGACGTAGACGGTCGGTAGACGGCGGTCGAACCCGGCGAGGCCCAGCGTCTGCACCGCCTTGTCGGCGTGCCCGGCCAGGACCTCGGGGCGGACCGGATTGCCGGTGACCACCGCCCGGTCACGGATTTCGGCCGGCAGCAACGCGAGCGACGACTCCGCCGAGACCGCGATCCGTGTGGCCGAACCTGCGAGCTTGCGGTTGGCCAGGCCCAGCCGGACCGTCTGCTCGTGCAGCACCAGCGGCCGGCGGCACAGCCGCGCGGCCAGGCCGGCCGGCACCGCGACGTAGCCGCCCGTCGCCAGGACGACATCGGGGCGGAACTCCGACACCAGCGCCCGGGCCTGGGCCACGCCGAGCGGCACCCGTGCCATGTCCTTGACGTTCGCCGCGGAAAGCATCTTCAACGGGTTCGCCGAGCGGCGGATCTTGCCGGTGGCCACCGTCTTGAACGCGATGCCCTCGGCGGGCGCGACACGCGCCTCCAGGCCGTCCTCGGTCCCGATCCACAGCACCTCGGCCGTTCTGCCCTCGGCCGCGAGCCGGCTGCGTAGCGCGCGGACCGCAGTCAGCGCAGGATAGGTGTGACCGCCCGTCCCCCCGCCCGTGACGAGCAGCCGGAACGAACGCGGGAGCGGTGCGGTGCGGTGTGGTGCGGGGGAAGTGTTCACCCCGCGCACCCTACTTCCCGTGGAGGTCGCCCGAACCGGGCCGAGCAGGCGAAGAGCCCGGTCGCCTGCCCCGAGGACTGCCCGGCGAACCCATGCGTGCCACCGGGGTCGTCCGGCAGCATCTGATGCACGTAAGCCCTGGGGAACGTCATCGAGCGGACCGTTCCGTTGCGAAGGGGGTGCGAAGACGATCACGCGCCGGCCTCCCCTGTCGCCGGCGCCCTCAGGACAGGAACATCACGTGACATCGAAGTCCATCATGGGCCGGTCGTGCGTGGCGGGCGCGGCGCTGGCCGTCGCGCTGACCACGGTCGTGCTGGCCGCGCCGGTCGCCGGGGCCACCGAGCAGTGCCCCACCGGGGTCTGCGCGCCGGGGCGGCCTGCCGCGGACGTGCCCGCGCACCGAGGTGCCGACACCGACACCACGTCCGTCGGCCGCAGCCTTCTGCAGGGAGCCGTCAACGTCCGTGACGTAGGAGGGCACACGACCGACACCGGACGCGAGGTCCGTCGGGGCCTGGTCTTCCGGGCAGATGCGCTGAACAAGCTGACCGACGACGACCTCACCACCCTCTCCCGTCTGGGGGTCGAGGAGGTCGTGGACTTCAGGAGGCCCGGTGAAGTCGAGGACGGCGGCGCCGACCGGTTGCCCGACGGGCTCACCGCCACCTCCCGCCCCATCGGCAACGCGGGTGGCCTGGAGGGCCTGCGCGATGCCATCGCCACCGGCGACACGGCGAAGCAGGAGGAGATCCTCGGTGACGGCAGGGCCGCGGCGTACATGGAGAACACCTACCGCACGTTCGTGACGGACCGCGCCAGCCGTGAGCAGTTCGCGGCAACGCTGCGGGACATCGCAGCCGGCGGCAAGGAGGCGTTGCTCTACCACTGCGCCGGCGGCAAGGACCGTACCGGCTGGATGACCTACCTCCTGCTGCGGTCGCTGTCCGTACCGGAGAGCACGGTCGAGAAGGACTACCTGGCCACGAACGAGTTCCGCGGGGGCTCCAACGACCAGGTGATCGAGCAGCTGCGCAAGTCGGGGCTGATGAAGGATCCGGAACTGGTGCGCCCGATCATGGAGGCACGACTGGACTACCTGCACGCAGCCACCGCTCAGGTGGAGGCGGACTACGGGACGCTCGACGCCTATCTCAAGAAGGGCCTCGGACTGGACGACGCGACCCTGGCCCGGCTCCAGGAACGGCTGGTCGCCTGACACCCGGCTCGGGCACGAGCGCGGCACCGGTGACCGGCGCACCCGGTGCCGTGCTGCGCCACGGAGCAGAACGCAGCCGGTCTACCTGTGCGACCTCGCGCCCTTCCCACCGGCGCCGCCCGAGGGGGACGGGGCCTGGCGTGTGCGGAGTTCGACGAAACCGATCCCCTTGTGGGGAGCGAATCGCGCGATGCACTCCCTGACCAGGGTTTCGCGGTGCTGCGGGACTCCGGCGACGTCGAACCACCCGTTCTCCCACCACGGTCTGCGGACCCTGATTTTGCCGTGCACGAGGTTGTCCGCCTGGAGCTCGCGCACGTAGTACGCGTGCATCGGGTGGTGGCAGGAGAAGGGGTCGGGCAGGCGGCTGTCGCCGATGAGGAACGCCGACCCGCCGATGACGAAGTTCACGATCGTGCGGTCGGAGGCTGCGCGCACGATGCGGCGGTTGACCCGTGCGATGGCGCGCTGGGCGGCTTCGTCCGGTACCCAGTTCGGATCCCACGCCACGTGCGTCCGCTGCTCGGCGCGCTCCGGGGTGGTGACGGGCCGTCGGGTGTCGGTGATCGAGGCGCACTCGAGCCAGTGCACGACGCCCTGCGGCCCGGGGAGCCGACCGAGCAGGCCCAGGAGGCCGCCGCAGTCGTGCGTCACCTCTTCCCCGAACGGGTCCACCGGTGGCGGGCAGGTCCGGGGCGTGCCGGTGCAGAGCCGGATCGGATCCGGCATCCCGTCGACGCCGGGCCGGATCAGCGTGTGTCCGCCGCGTTCCAGATCGGACGCCAGTTGGTCGTTCGCGAGGTCGTCGCCACCGTGGAGCACGAGGTTGTGCAGTCCGGTGCCGGCGTCGACAGCGGCCGCGCAGAACACCTGGCTCCAGACGTCGAGCTCGTCGGGGCCGATGACCAGACCCTGCCCACCGTCGGTGTAGAGCTGGATCGTGGTTCCCCGCGGCACCACGATGCTCTCCCCGCTGCAGGGCGGTGCGCCCCGATGGACGAGGAGATCTCCGTGTCCGAGCAGGATGTAGCTCATGGTGGCGACGCCTTCCTCCGGAGCCGGTGAGGCACTCGATGCTGCCAACCGCTCGCCCCGGCCATCAGCCCCGATCGGGCAGCCGTTGGGGCACCGCACCGTTCACACGGGTCGCGCGCCCCCGCCCCGGCGGCTGCTCGTTCGGGCAGCCGGGTGCGCCGGGCCGACTGTGCGCTTCCCGACCGCGCCCCCGGGGACTTGTCCGCACGGCCGACGGCGCCGGCTCCGCCACCAGGCCGGCGATGACACGGCGGTCGCCTTCTCCTTCCTCGCCATCGGCCGAACGGCCGATGGTGCCACGTCGGTCCGTCCAGGGACGCGTTGCGGACCCTAGATTCAGTGACTGTTGAAGGGTTCCTGGTGAAGCCGCCGGTGTCGGCTTCGGTGAGGATGTCGAGCTCGACCAGGCGTTTCAGCGTCGTCAGAGGGGGGCGGATCCACCGAGAGGAACGTGCCGATGTCCCCGAGCAAGCCGAGCATCGTCTTCGCCCACGGCCTGTGGGCCGACGGGTCCTGCTACAGCAAGCTGATCCCCGTCCTCCAGCGCGAGGGGCACGAGGTGGTGTCCGCGCAGAACGCCCTGGACTCGCTGGAGGGGGACGTCGACGCGGTACGCAGGGCACTCACACGGGTCAGTGCGCCGGCGATCCTGGTGGGCCACTCGTGGGGCGGCTTCGTCATCACGGACGCGGGCACGGACCAGCGGGTCGCCGGGCTCGTCTACATCGCGGCCCTGGCCCCGGACGCGGGGGAGACGCCGCAGGACCTGATCGGCAAGTTCGCCCCGCCCCCGCTGTTCGCGCACCTGGACGCCGAGGACGGACGGCTGTGGATCGCCCGCGACGGCATCTCCGACTTCTGCGGGGACCTTCCCGAGCCCGAGCAGCAACTCGTCTGGGCGACACAGGGGTCGGCTGCGGAGGGTGTGCTCGGGGCCACGGTCGACCAGCCGGCCTGGCGCTCGAAGCCCAGCTGGTTCTGCGTCACCCAGCAGGACCACGCGGTGGTCCCGGAACTCCAGCGGTTCGAGGTCGAGCGCATGGGGGCCAAGGCCGTCGAGGTCGACTCCTCGCACGTCCCGATGCTGTCGAAGCCCGAGGTCGTCCTGGACCTCATCCGCGAGGCGGCCCGGTCCGTCTAGAGCTGTGACCGCACGACGGGTCGGCCGGGTGGCCGGGGCGGCGGTCGGAGGCCCGCTCGCCCGGGCCCGCTCCGGCTGACGGCGGTCTGCGGTCTGCGGTGCCCGAAAGGGCACAGATGCGGCTCGTCCCTCGATATGTGTCGTTGGGCGACTTATCGTCGGCCCATGACCGAACGTATGCAGGAACCGACGCTGCTGGTGCTCACCGCACTTGCCGACTCGCCCCGGCATGGTTACGCGATCATGCAGGAGGTGCAGGAGCTCTCGGGTGGGCGGGTGAACCTGCGGACCGGGACCCTGTACGGCGCGCTCGACCGCCTGGTCCGGCAGGGGCTGATCACGACGTGCGCGCAGGAGATCGTGCACGGCCGGGCCCGCCGTACCTACGCCCTGACCCCGGAAGGCCGCGACGCACTGGCCGCCGAGGCGCGGCGGCTGCGGGTCACGCTGCACGCAGTCACGGACCGGCTGGCCACGCCGGCTTCGCACGCGACCGTGGGGACCTTCGCATGACGCAGGTGATCGCCCTGGTGGGCGGACCTGTTCCGTGCGGGCCGCTCGCCCGGCTTCCCCGGCTTCGATGACGCCGATCCACGCGTGGTCGGTCCGTGAGACACGCCGCCGAGGGTGTGGCCCTGAGCCCACCACCGGCCGCTGCGGCCCCTGCGATCGGTGGCTACGCAGCTCCGGCCGCAGACGGAAACGTGGATCGGCCGTGCCCCCGCGTCCTTTGCCTTCCCAGCCTCGTCCATATGGCGTGCGTGCACCGCTGCTTGCGCCGCCTTCACCCCGAGGGATCTCCCCATGTCTGTCACCGCGAAGTCCCCGAAGAAGCTGAAGAGCAATCGTTCTTCCCTGACGCACAAGCTCGGTTACGCCCTGCGCAACCCGGACCGAGTCGTTCCGTACCTGCGCCGCGCCGCCCGCGACGCCCTGCTGCGCCGCCAGTTCGGCAACGACCACGTCGCCTACTACCGGGCCGTGATGGCCTCCGACACCCGGCGCAACCCGGAAGCGGCCGTCGGCAGCCAGACCCACGACCGGTGGCTGGCCCTCGGGCAGATGCAGTTCGCGTACCTGCTGGAACACGGTCTGAAACCCGAGCACCGGATGCTCGACATCGGCTGTGGCAACCTGCGGGGCGGCTGGCGCTTCATCGGGCACCTCGACACCGGCAACTACTACGGCATCGACATCTCACCCAGCATCCTCCTAGCCGCCAAGAAGACGCTCACCGAGCGCGGACTCCAGGACAAGCTCCCCCACCTCACCCTCACCGACGACCTCACCCTCGGCTTCCTGCCCGGCGATCATTTCGACGTGGTGCACGCGCACAGCGTCTTCTCCCACTCGCCGCTCCCCGTGATCGACGAATGCCTCGCGAACGTGGGCCGGGTACTGACCGACACCGGATTCTTCGACTTCACCTTCGACCGCACCGAAGGCGCCGAACACCAGGTCCTGCGTGAAGACTTCTACTACCGCACCGACACGCTCCTCACGCTCGCCCGCAAGCACGGCCTGCACGCCCGGTTCATGGACGACTGGGAGCGGCGGCCTCACGGCCAGTCCAAGATCCGCGTGAGCCGCGCACCCCTGCCCGACCCCACGGCGAACTGATCGCCGAACACGTCGGACGCATGCGGTGACGTCCACCGGGCCACCTCGCCGGGCCCGCACCTTCCCACCGGCCTGGCGGACGTGGCGCCGGCCCGGACCCCGGCGGCCTCGGGGACCCTGAAGGGCGAGGAGACCGGACCGGCGGCGATCCGGGCGGTGCTGCTCGGACAGCGGCGGGTGCTGCTGGTGACGGACGCGGCGAAACGAGCGGTCCGATCCGGCTGGAGCGGGTGCGGGCGCCGCTCGTCAGCGGTGGCGGAAGGCATCCATGGCCTGCGCCGCGACCTCCCGGGCCGGCAGGCCCGAGGCGGCCGCGGCCGCCTTCACGTCGTCGTGCTCCGGTTTGGCGCCGTAGGGGCCCGCCTTCACCCGTACCGCGGACCCGGCCACGTCGACGGTCACGGTGCTGCGCGGCAGGGCCGTGCGCACCACGGTGCTCGTGCGGACGCCCAGGGTGCCGCTCTCGGTGAACAGTCTCTCCCGGAACGTCGCCCGGTTCGCACAGCACGTGGACGAGGTTCGCCGGCCGCCCCTTCTTCATCACGGCGGGGGACGTCCACGCCTCCAGGGCTCCGTCGTCGAACAGCTGCGCCACCAGATGGCCGAGGAGTTCGCCGGTGACGTCGTCGAGGTTGGTCTCCATCAGGGTCAACTCGCTCGTTCCCGCGCCGTCCGCGCCGTCCGCGCCGTCGCCGAGCACGGCCTGCAGCACGTTCGACCGGCCCGGGAAGACCGCGCTGCCGGCGCCGTGCCCCGTCCGCTCGACACGCATCGCCGGCATCGGGCCGTACCGGGCACCGATGGCGCGCAGGAGTGCGGCTCCGGTCGGGGTGACCGTCTCCGCCTCCACGTCGATGCCGCGGACCTGGGCCCCTTCCAGCAGGGCGAGGGTCAGCGGTGTCGGCACGGAGAGCACGCCCTGCTCGGTGTCGACCTCGCCCGAGCCGACCGCCACCGGCGCGCAGTGCACCCGGGAGACCCCGAGGGCACGGAGGGCGGCCGCCACACCGACGACGGTGATCGCGGTGTCCGTGCGACCGATCTCGTACAGGTCGACTTCGGCGGGCGTCCGGCCGTCGATGACGCCCTTCGCGTCGGTGATCGCGCTGACGGCGCGCTCCGCGACGGTCGCGACCTCCGGGACGGGGACCTGGCCCACCAGTTCCAGCAGTTCGGTCCCGCGACGCTGTCGCACGGCGTCGTCCTCCAGGGTCACCACCGCCCGGAGGCCGCCCCCGGCGCGATCCGTCTCCAGTCTCCAACCGGTGAGGCCGGTGGAGGAGATGGCGGACCGTACGTCGTCGAGCGGCGCTCCCAGGTCGAGCAGGGCGCCGAGCAGCATGTCCCCGGAGAGACCCGCGGACGGATTGAGCCAAAGGATCATTTCCGTGCTCCTCCCACGCGGGCGAGTCGGTGAGCTGCCATGGCGGCCGCGAAGCCCGAGTCGATGTTCACCACCGTGACTCCGGCGGCGCACGAGGTCAGCATGGCCAGCAGCGCCGTGACTCCTTCGAGCGCGGCGCCGTACCCGGTGGAGGTGGGGACCGCGATCACGGGGCAGGCGACGAGACCTCCGACGGCGCTGGCCAGCGCACCCTCCATGCCGGCCACGACGATCACGGTGTCCGCGGTCCGCAGTTCGTCGGCGACGGCCATCAGCCGGTGGAGGCCGGCCACGCCGACGTCCCGCCGGGTCACCACCCTCAGGCCGATGGCGCGGGCGACTTCCCTCGCCTCCGCGGCGACGGGCCCGTCCGAGGTACCTGCGGTGACGACGAAGACGGTGAACGGTCCCGGGTCCGCCGGCCGCCAGACCAGCAGGCGCGCGTCCGCGTGGTAGCGGCCGTGCGGCACCTGCCGGACGATGTCATGGGCTGCCTCGGCCTCGACCCTCGTCACCAGGACCGGGCCGGTGTTGCACGCCAGCAGCCGCTCGACGATCGCCGTGATCTCGGCGCGTTGCTTGCCCGGACCGAAGACGACCTCGGGCAGCCCTTGGCGTGCCTCGCGGTCGGTGTCGACCCGGGCGAACCCGAGGTCCTCGAAGCCCCTGACGTCAGCCACCGGACTCTCCCACGGGGGTGGGCGGGCCGACCGTGGGCATGCCGAGCAGGACGTTCATGCGGCCGCTGCGGAATCCCGCGAGGTCGAGCGCGCAGAAGGCGAACCCGGCTTCCCGTACGGCCGCGTCGATGCGGGCGCTCAGGGCCGCCGCCCGGTCGATGTCCCGTTCGGGCACCTCCAGGCGGGCGACCGTCCCCCGGGCGTGGGCGCGTACGCGGCATTCGCTGAATCCGAGGGCCCGCAGGGCGACTTCGGCCACCTCGATCCGGGCCAGGAGTTCCTCGGTGACCTCGTCCCCGTACGCCACGCGGGAGGCCAGGCAGGCCGCCGCGGGCTTGTCGGCCGATTCCAGACCGAGAGCGTGCGCCGCCCGGCGCACGGTCGCCTTGTCGAATCCGGCGTCGACCAGGGGCGCGATGGCGTGCCAGGAGGCCGCGGCACGCAGTCCGGGGCGGTGGTCACCGAGGTCGTCGGTGTTGGTGCCGAGTGCTACGGCGGCGCCCAGCATCTCGGCGAGGGGGGCGATCGCGCGGAAGAGGGCGTCCTTGCAGTGGTAGCAGCGGTCCCCTCCGTTGGCCCGGTACTCGGGCCTGTCCTGTTCGTCCGTGCACAGTTCGAGGTGGCGCAGCCGGTGGGTGCGGGCGAAGGAGCGTGCGAAGGAGCGTTCCGCGGCCGGCAGGCTGGCGGAGACGGCGGTCACCGACAGTGCCCGGTCCCCGAGCTCTCCGCCCGCCACGGCCGCCAGGAGGCAGGAGTCCACTCCTCCGGAGAAGGCGACGATGAGGCGCTCTTCCTGCGCCAGGCGTCGTCTCAGCCGCTCCAGCGATTCCTCGACCGGTGTGGTGCGCTCCATCGATCCGTCCTGCCCGTGCGACAACAGTGCAGCAACCCCCTGGGAACAAACGTACGGGAAGCGTGCTAATGCTGCGATAATGGGGCATATCTGCCACCTCGCGCGGCAGGTAGGGCCGCGTACGGTCCCGGTCAGGGTCCGCACCGCCCCAAAGAGCAGCCGCGCCTGCCCTCTCGGCCGCCCCGCCCGCGCTGCCGCCCGTCGCCCCCGGCTGAATACTGGAAGCCGGACGGACCGCCGGTGCCCCTCCGCCGAGCTCGCACACGGCCGTCTCGCACACGGCCGTCTCGCTCAGGGCCGTCTCGCTCACGAAGGATGCTGGAGAATGGGCTACGTCTTCCTCGGGAGCGCTGCGGTGCTCGACGCTCGCCACAGTGAACGGGTAGCGGTTCCGGGCGGTGTCTCCTCCCTCGAATTCCACGCCGCGGACGGCCGGCCCTTGCCGGGCCCGGTCGACGGGACATGCGCGAACCTGGCGCTGGGCCGGCTCGACGACGAGTGGCTGGAGCATCTCGTACGGGCGGAATTCGAGGGGTGCGAGGTGATCCGGCCCGCTGTCGACGGCATGGCCGATCCCCTCGTCCTGTGCACCGGTGTGGACGGTTCCTGCCCGACCACGCGGGAAGAACTCGACGCCGTCGGTGGCCATACCTGCGACGGTGTCCTGGCCCACTACGCGGGCGCGTTGCACTGGGTGGTGCACGACGGCGGCACCTGGTCGCAGGGCGCAGCCGGTTCCCGGTACGAAGTCCACCGGAATCTGGCGTCCGATCCTGTGGCGATGGCGCGACTGGTGGCCTCCGAGTCGGGCGCCGAGGCCCTCTGGGACCCCGATCCGGCTGCCGAGCAGGAGATCGCCCTGGCGAACCGTACGGTCGTGCGCCTCGCGGTGAAGGCCGGCCAGACGCCGCTGTCCTACATGATCGGCGGATCGGGGGTCCTCCTCGCGCCGCGGGAGGAGGACTTCTTCCGGTACCACAACTGGCAGTACGTGATGAATGTCCGCGCCCGGTGGGACGACTGGGCCAGCGGTCGGATCCTGACCGCCCGCACCGGGCGGACCGGCCACGGCACGTTCCGCCCCCAGGGGGTCCCGCAGGACAAGGAGCATCTGGTCCGGGCCGCCCTCCTGTCGTACGACCACCTGTTCGAGATCGACTTCGGCTGAGCGCGGCGCCGCCGGCACGACCACCCGCCGGACACCGTGGGCGAAGGCCGAGGCGGTCTCGTACGGTCAGGGGCTTCGGCTGGTCAGGGGCTGCGGCCGGTCAGGTACTTCGGCCCGTGGTCGCTGTCCGGGGGCCGGTGCCGCTCGCCAGGAGTCTGCGAAGTACCCGGGCCAGCGGCGTTTCGATCCACCGGTGCAGGGCGTAGGCGCTGGCGATCATGGTGGTGATCACTGCCGCGAGCAGAACGTACGGGTCGACCTTGTGGTGGAACTGGTTGAGGAGAATGAACCCGATGTAGGCGTGGAGCAGGTACAGCGGATAGGTCAGGGCGCCGATCTTCGCGAACCAGGGCCTGCCCAGGCGGTGGGTCCGTCCCAGGGCGATACCGGCCAGGACCAGGAAGATGACGGTGATGACCGAGGCAATGACGACGGGGCTGAACGCCTGGTCGTAGCGCGCTCCGACGGTGCGGGCGAAGGCGAGGCCCTGGTAGAGGGCGTTGCCGAAGGCGGCGAGGACGAGGGCGAGGACGGAGCGGTCGGGGCCGTACTTGTACATGAGGCACAGGGCCATTCCGGCGATGAAGTAGTGGGCCCACTGCGCCTGTACGAGCACCTCCAGCACCCGGCCGGCCGTGGTGGGCAGGAGCCCCGTCTCGATGAGCACCGCCGCGCCGAGCCAGACCCACAGGGCTGCGGTGACGCGTCGCCGGCTGAGGCCGATGAGGACGAGCGCGAGGACGACGAGGTAGAACCGCAGCTCCGCCCACAGCGTCCAGTACACGACGTCGACGTTCGCCACACCCAGCGGCGCGTTGAACAGCGTCAGATTGGCCAGGTACTGGGCACCGGAGACGGAGAACCGCCCTGCCCCGAGGACCACGCACACGACGGCGGTGAGGGTGACCGCGGCCCAGTAGGCCGGGTAGAGGCGTACGGCGCGGGAGGTCAGGAACTGGCGGGGAGTGCGGTCCCACGCGCTGAGCAGCACCACGAATCCGCTGATCATGAAGAATGCGTCGACGCCGAGGTACCCGTACCGGGTGACCTGGCTGAGTCCCGGAAAGGACAGGCTGGTCAGCCCTCCGGCCGGTCCGGAGAAGGTGTAGTGGTAGACCATCACCGCCACTGCTGCGGCTATGCGCAGAGCATCGAGCTCGTACAGCCGCCGTAGCGGCTTCGCCCGGGCCGGGGGAGCACCCGCGGGGAGCAGGGCTGTGCCGACGGGGGTCGTGGGGCGGCTCATCGAGGGTCGCGGAGTGCGGTGCGGATGAGGGTGTCGAGCAGCCGGGGGTAGGGCAGGCCGGCGGCCGCCCAGATCTGGGGGTACTGGGAGGCGGTGGTGAAGCCGGGGAAGGTGTTGACCTCGTTGACGACGGGTTCGGTGCCGTCGCGGAGGAAGAAGTCGACGCGGATGAGCCCGGAGCAGCCGAGCGTTTCGAAGACCTCCACCGCCAACCGTTGCAGCTCGGCGGTGATCGAGGGGCCGAGGCGGGCGGGGATGGTGAAGCGGGTGGCCTTGTCCTGGTATTTGGCCTGGTAGTCGAAGAAGGGCTGTCCGCCGCACACGTCGATCTCCAGCGGCGGGCCGGCCTCGAGACGGCCGTCGGGGTGTTCCAGTACGGCGACATCGATCTCGCGGCCGTGGACCGCTTCCTCCACCAACACCTTGCCGTCCCACGCGTAGGCCTCGGCGAGCGCCGATGTCAGATCGTCCCAGTCCTCGACGCGAGTGACACCGATGCTGGAGCCGGCCCGGGCGGGCTTGACGAACACGGGCAGCCCCAGCCGCTCACGCTCCGACGCCGGCAGTTCAGCGTCCTTCCGCCGCAGCAGCGCCCAGTCGGCGACGGGCAGGCCACCACCGGCCAGGATCCGCTTCGTGGTGTCCTTGTCCATGCCGATGGCGCTCGCCGCCACCCCGTTGCCGACGTACGGCACCCCCACGGTCTCCAGAAGGGCCTGGACGGTGCCGTCCTCACCGAACGGTCCGTGCAACGCCGGCAGCACGACGTCCGCGGCAGCCAGCACCGGCATCACCTGCTGCATGCCCTCCCACGCGCTCACCGAGTCCGCGGGGGTGAGGCTCGTGAGGTCCTGCGGGAGGTAGCTGCCGGCAGCGAGGTCCTCCGGGCCGGCGATCCACGCTCTGCCGGGGGTGATGCGTATCGGCTGCACCGCGTAGCGGGCGCGGTCCAGGTGGCTGATGATCGCCGCAGCGGAAGCGCAGGAGACGTCGTGCTCGCCGCCGGGGCCGCCGAACAGGACCGCGACCCGCAGCCGCGGATCCACACCGTCCGTCGAGACCGGTTGCGCCGGCAGGTAGCGGCGGGGGACCCGGGCGCCGACACCGGTGAGGATCTCGTGCGGGGCGGTCCCGGCCCACACGGCCCAGTCCGTCGCCGTCGGCCCACCGTCGGCCCCGGGCCCGAAGACGACCGCTTCCTCGCCCATGGCCATCTGCTCCGTTCCGGTGCCGACCACGCACTGGTCCATCGCGATCCGCCCCAGCACCGGCCTGCGCGCCCCGCCGACCTGGATCTCGGCCTTGCCGGATGCCGCGCGGGGCAGACCGTCGGCATAGCCGAGCGGCACCAGGGCCAGTGCGGTCGGCTCGGTGGTGAGGTGGTCGTGCCCGTAGCCGACGCCCTCGCCCGCATCGACCCGGCGGCTCATGATGGTCCGGCTGCGCAACGTCATCGCCGGCCGCAGCCCGAACTCCCTCCCCCGTACGGGCTCGATCCCGTACAGGGCCAGCCCCGCGCGCACCATGTCGTAGTGGGTCTCCGGGGCTGCCAGGGCGGCGGCCGAGTTCGCCAGGTGCAGCAGCTCCGGGCGCAGCCCGGCGGCCCGGGCCTGATCCACCGCGGTCTCGAACGCGCGGACCTGGACGCCGGTGGCCGGGTGGGCGGGGTCGTCGGGATGGATCAGGTGCGACCACACGCCACGGACACGGACCAGACCGTGCTGCTCCAGCTCCGCGGCCGCCTCCACCAGCCGCGACCAGTCGGCCGGGCAGGCGCCGTTGCGATGCAGACCGGTGTCCACCTTCAGATGGACCGTCGCAGCAGTGCCCGTTGCGTCGGCACACGCGGCCATGGCCCGCAGGTGCGCGAGCGAGGCCACGGACAGGTCGATCCCCTGCCGCAGCGCGTCGGTGAAGTCCTCGTCCGGCACATGCATCCAGGCCAGCACCGGGGCCGAAATCCCCGCCTCGCGCAGCACAAGAGCCTCGGTCGTGGACGTCACCCCCAGCCAGCCGGCTCCGTGGGCCAGGGCGGTACGGGCGACCTGGACGGCACCGTGGCCGAAACCGTCGGCCTTGACCACCGCCATCAGGGCGCCCTGTGCCTGTGCGGCCAGAATCCGGGTGTTGTGGGCGACCGCCTCCAGGTCGACGACAGCTTCCGACCGGGTACGCGCGGGCGCGGGCAGACGAACCGCTCCGGGCGCGATGTCGTCGGGCCCGTCGGGCAGGTCGCACGGGGGCACTGGTGTCTCGGCGGACGACGGGCGCATCATCGCAGCTCCAGGTCTCGAAGGGCGGCAGCGGGGAGAGCTCCAGTTGAACCGACCGGGCACGGGACCGGCGACGGCGAATCGGAGGACGGGCGGGGGGAGGAATGCACCGACGACCGGGCCATGGGGAGGCCGACGTCGATGTCCCCGGGAACGGCTCGGCCTCGTAGGAAGCCTGAGCGCACCACCGTCAGAGGCGTGACCGCACCGCCGTCAGAAGCCTGACCGCACCACCGTCAGAAGCCTGACCGCACCCGTCGACGGGGCCCGTCGCTCGTCGGAGCCCGGTGGGCCTCTCAGGCCTCAGGAAGGCCGGCCCTCGGGTGGTGCGCCGTCGGCCGCGAACTGCTGCGCGGTGTCTTCCAGGCCCACGGCATGTGACCCCTTGAACAGGACGACGTCACCGGCCCGGACCAGAGTGTCGAGCAGGACCCGTGCGGCGTGGCCGTCCGAGACCCGTGCCGCTCCGGCGCCGGCCTGCTCTGCTGCCTCGCTGACACGGGCAGCGTCGGCGCCGCCGACGGCGATCACTTGGGTGACACCGGCCTCGGCGGCGCGGCGCCCGAGGGCGGTGTGGTGCCGTGGTGCCTGTTCGCCCAGTTCGCGCATCTCCCCCAGCACCGCCACCGTACGCCGGTCCCCTGCCATGGAGACCAGTGCGGCCAGGGCTGCCCGCATCGAGTCGGGATTGGCGTTGAACGCATCGTTGACGACCGTCACCCCATCGGCGCGCTCCAGCACTTCCATCCGCCCCGGGGTGAGGCGGCGTGCCGCAGCGAGGGCCTCGGCCACCTCGCGCAGGTCCATCCCCACGGCCGTGGCGACAGCCGCAGCAGCGGCGGCGTTGACCGCATGGTGCGCGCCGTGCAGCTGCATCCGTACAGCGGCCTCCTGTCCGCGGTGGCGCAGGGTGAAGACGGCGCGGCCGCACCTGTCGGTGCGGACGTCCGTGGCCCGCATGTCGGCGTGGCCCGTACCGTAGGTGAGCGTCGGGGCCGCCGTGCGGCAGCGCATGGACAGGACCGCCCGGTCGTCGGCGTTGAGTACGGCGAGTCCGCCGAGGGGCAGTGCCTCGACGAGTTCTCCCTTGCCGGTGCGGATGGCTTCGGCGCCGCCGAAGGCGCCGATGTGGGCCGTGCCGACATTGGTGACCACGGCGATCTCCGGGGCCGCGATCCGTGTCAGATGCGCAATCTCCCCGACTCCTCGGGCGCCCATCTCCAGCACGAGGAACCGGGTTCGTTCATCGGCTTGCAGCACGCTGAGCGGCAGACCGATCTCGTTGTTGTAGGACAAGGGCGTGGCCACCGTGGTGTCGTGGGCGGCGAGCACCTGTGCCAGGAGGTCCTTGGTGCTCGTCTTTCCCGATGACCCGGTCACCGCGACCACTCGCGCCGCAGGGAGCCGGGCCAGCGTGTGCCGTGCCAGGTCCCCCAGTGCCCGCTGCACGTCGGGCACCACGACGGCCGGCACCCCGACCGGGCGCTCGGCCAGCACGCACGCGGCGCCGGCCGCGACGGCAGGGCGGGCGAACCGGTGGCCGTCCATGTGCTCCCCGCGCAGCGCCGCGAACAGCGAGCCTGACTCGACCTTCCGGGAGTCGATCACTACCGGGCCCGAAACCGTCAGGTCGGCATCAGCGATGTCGTGCAACGCTCCCCCGACGAAGCGGGAGATGTCGCGCAGGGTCAAGGGGTTCATGGCTGCCTCAAGATCGTTGCCGCTGGCGAGGTCGAGGTGCCGCGCCTGCTGGCCGGACCGCGGGCGTCCGCGCAGGTGCCTGTCGACCACTGCGACCGGGCGCCCCTCCCACGGTGCCCCGGCACCCGCGCGCGGGCCTCCTCCGATCGGCGGGCTCGACGGACGACTGCCGGCTGCCGGCTGCCGGCTGCCGGCTGCCGGCTGCCGGCTGCCGGCTGCCGGCTGCCGGCTGCCGGCTGCCGGCTGCCGGCTGCCGCAGGGAAATCTGCGGCCCTGTGCAGATCGGGGTCGGTCCGCCCGCGCCCGGCCAACGCCGGTGCCCTTTGGGGCAGTTTCGGGTACCTGCGATTGCCTGGACGGGCGCCGTAGATCACGATTGCGGCGACGCGGCGACGCGCGGGGCCGGAGTCCATCGTTCACTCGTCCCGCCGCACGCGTGCCGATTCCACCGGGCGCCGACCCTGTCCTGCGCCGCAATGCGACGAGTTCCATACGGGAGTTGACCGATGCCGGCTGAAGGACATTCCGTCGAAGCGTTCAGGGAGCTGGTCGAGCATGCCCGGAGGAGTGCCTACCGGGCACTGGCTACGGCCGGAGAGTATGCACGTCAGCAGGGCCACCTGCTGTCGGCAGGCCACCCGCGACGGGACGACTCGAACATCTGTCGGGAATGGATGCTGATGTACGAGCGCATGCATGAATTGGAGTGGCGCTTCGCAGAGAGCTGTCGCGAAGTCTTAGCGGTTTTGGAGCACATCGGGGAAACCGCTGAAGAGAGGGACGCGGATGTCCAGGCAGGTGCCGGACATTGGGTCTGCGACGTCGACGGACTCCAGACCACCTTTTACGGGTCCTGGGAGATCTTCACGGAAGGACTGGATGCGCTGATCCGGAATTTCAAGGAAGTCCTCGTGTGTGAACACGTCCGCGATGCCATGCCTGCATTCGATCGAGAAGTGGACAGGGCGTGCGGCCTGTCGGCCGGTGACGTCGACATGTCCTTCGCCAACGCTCTGAACCCGGAAGATCTTCCGCAGTACTTCAGCACGGTTGCGGACACGCATGCCCGCCATGTCGAGGAGGCTCGGGCGGCCGCGTGGGCCGTCGTGGATGCCGTCCCGTGCGTCTGGGAGTACCTTGCCGACGCCAGGATGGAACCGCTCCGGACCGCACACCGAACGTGACCTCCGCATGCCGGGCGTGTGGCCCGGCGGATCAACTGGTCGGCGGACACCGCGTCACCGCTGGCACGGCCGAGACTCGTAGCAGGCCGCCGACAGCGGCCCCCCGGACTCCTCGTCCGGTGACGCACACACGTACAGGAGCACCCGTCATGCGCATCGCACCCAGCATCGCCGTAGCCGCGCTCCCGATGGCAGCCATCACCGCGCTCGCCCTGCCCGCCGTGGCCCATGCCGCACCTCCGCAGGTAGTGGGTCCGGCGCCGACCAATGTCATGGCGTCCGACGCAGGTTCGGGGCTGATGGCGTACGCCGCAACGCTGCGAGCACCCGAGACGCTGAAGACGCCCGAGACGCTGACGACGCCCGCAACGCTGAAGACGCCCGAGACGTTGAAGACGCCCGAGACGCTGATGACGCCCGCAACCCTGAAGACGCCCGAGACGCTGTCGGCGCCCGCCGTCGTCAAGCCGGGCCGGGAAGCGCAGCTGACCTACGCCGCCCGCCGGGTTCACGAAGGACAGCTGACGCAGGCCGCCGCCCGCCGGGGTCCCGCGGAGCTGCCGGTGCCCGGTGGCGACAACGGCCGCACCACGGCGCCGGACGTCGTCGGTCAGCAGTGAGGCCGACCTTGCGGCACGCAACCTTCGCCGGCCTGGCGGATCAGCCCGATCCGCCAGGCCACGGCTGCTTCGCCGGGCGCGCTGCGGGGGCCCGTTGCCCGCGGAGCAGGAGATCTCCCCGGACGGCCGGTCGACCCGTCCGGGAGTGACGGCCGACTGCCGGTTCGGTTCACGACGAAGGCTCGCTCGTCCCCGCCCCCCGCGCCCCAGCTGCTACGTCGGCCACCGCGCGCAGTTCCGGGCCGTCCCCTGCCCGGTCAGCCGATCGGGCGACTCCGGAGCCGCTGGATCGCCCCCTACGGTGGTGGAGGCGACGGGGGGGACCGCGCCCGACGGGCGCACCCGCCCGCGGATGCGCATCCCGGCCCAGCCGCCCGCAGGCCCGTTCGAGTGCCTGACGGCCGAGGCCCCGGCCTCCGCACCCCCCGGTGCCCGTCGTCC